>NZ_JBQEQR010000078.1:0-100516 GCF_052037695.1 Vibrio sp. WZ-1
CATGAACGGTATCGCACTACACGGTGGTTTCGTTCCTTACGGCGCGACGTTCCTAATGTTCATGGAATACGCACGTAACGCAATGCGTATGGCTGCTCTGATGAAAGTTCAGAACATCCAAGTTTACACGCACGACTCTATCGGTCTTGGCGAAGATGGTCCAACTCACCAACCAGTTGAGCAAATCGCGTCTCTACGTCTGACTCCAAACATGAGCACATGGCGTCCATGTGACCAAGTTGAGTCTGCGGTAGCTTGGAAACTAGCAATTGAACGTAAAGATGGTCCATCAGCACTTATCTTCTCTCGTCAAAACCTAGCACAACAAGAGCGTACTGCTGAGCAAGTTGCAGACATCGCAAAAGGTGGTTACATCCTAAAAGACAGCGATGGTAAGCCTGAGCTAATCCTAATCGCGACTGGTTCAGAAGTTGAGCTAGCAGTGAAAGCAGCAGAACAACTAACTGCAGAAGGTAAGAAAGTACGCGTGGTTTCAATGCCTGCTACTGATACTTTCGACAAGCAAGATGCGGCTTACCGTGAATCTGTACTGCCTTCAGACGTGACTGCACGTGTTGCAATCGAAGCTGGTATTGCTGATTTCTGGTACAAGTATGTTGGCTTCGATGGTCGCATCGTCGGTATGACAACATTCGGTGAATCGGCACCAGCTGACCAACTGTTCGAAATGTTTGGTTTCACTGTAGAAAACGTAGTGAACACAGCAAAAGAAGTACTAGCTTAATCGCTTAGTATTTTCAGTTTTCTCTATTGCGAAATTGAAAACTGACAAGCCCCACATCTTTGATGTGGGGCTTTCTTTTTATTGGAATAAACTAGGTATCAACAAGCTTTTCATTAATACCAGTACCGTAAGTAAGTGATCAAAGTTAGTGCAAGAGAAACGCTTGAGAACAAGACTATAATTTTCAAAAAGTCGTTATTCTACAATTGGTACAAATAAGCGCTGTATCTAGAGCTATTTCTCTTCAAATTGTTGTGCCAAACGATAGAAATCTTGAACGCGCTCTTTTAACTTTTGACTGTTCTGATCAACAGTATGTGTTGCAGCAAGATTCTGCTCAGCAGTTGAAGCAATAGAGTGGATATGCTGGTTGACATCACTCGACAATTCCAATTGCTTGTTTGCAGACTCAGCGACGTTAACCATTAAACCACTCATGGTTTGCATCATTTGTTCAACTTCAGACAACCTCAGTGCACTCTGCTCTGCAACTTGAGAGCATGTATCCGTTTGTTCTTTGTTCGCAATGATATCTTGTTGCCAATTCTGAATTGTCGAAAGCATAGTATCAATTGACGCTTGAATCTGATCTGTTGCATTGGATGTTCTGCCAGAAAGAGCGCGAACTTCATCAGCGACAACAGCAAAACCACGTCCCTGCTCACCAGCTCGAGCGGCTTCGATTGCAGCGTTCAATGCTAATAAATTAGTTTGATCAGCGATACCACCAATTTCTTCCATTAAATGGCTGACTTTCTGCGCCTGATCGCTTAGTTGATAAGTTGTTTCCGTTGCTTTCTCTGCTTGTTGGCTTAATTGAGCAAGATTGCTATGAGTTTGATCGATAGTATCTTTGGCCATCATGCATGATTTGAGAGTGTCATCGATAAGAAGATGTGCATCGTTGGTACTCGAAGAAACCGAGTTGGCTGATGATTGCATCTCCTCCGCTGCATCTCTTACCTGACGAATGTCGACAGTCTGTTGACCCAAAGCAGATGAAACTTCTGAGGTCGTCTTACTTAGATCCTGTGCGAAATGTTGTAGAGGCGCTGCTGAATCTGTCATGCGTCCTAAAACAGTACGAATGCGCGCAGAAGCCATTTTGAGCTGGTAGTCTGCTATCGAAAACGGCTTGTTTCCTGAATACACCAAGCGGCTAATACTGTCATACTGCGACTGAAGTTTTTTCAGTTCAGCTGGCGTATTGATAAGTTCTTGTCTAAACAACAGTGCGAGAACCCCGGCAGGCAATATGCTTGCAAGCCAGCCAAATAAACCATCAACTGACATAGAATACGAAATTGCCGGAGCAACCAACGACCCCAGTAGGATTGCGTAACGAACGCTATCACTTATTGATAAAGACCATGCTCGCCCTGACTTCTCTGCGCCACGTAACCCTTGGTAAGCTCTAGCTGCGATATTTACCCATTCTCGCTTTGGTTTCACACGTACAGATTGATAACCCGTAACTTTTCCATTGTCATAAATTGGCGTGACATAAGCATCGACCCAGTAATAACCACCAGTTTTGGTCTTGTTTTTTACAATACCCCTCCATGCTTTGCCTTGCTTCAGCCTTTCCCACAGGTCACCAAATGCCGCTTTAGGCATATCCGAATGGCGCACTATATTGTGATTTTGGCCTAGAAGTTCATGTTGTTCAAACCCAGCAATTTGGCAAAATGCCTCATTACAATAGGTGATAACACCCTTAAGATCGGTTGTTGAAACAAGTTCGACTCCATCACCGACTAGAGACTCTTGAGCTTTATTGGAAAGATTGGCTGACATATATAATTTTCTTTGAAATTTCTATTTTTGTGGCGAGATATATACACAAATATCTAACCTATTACAAAATGTTAGAGAAAAAGTCTTAACCAAACGACAATTTTTGCTTCTTGTTAATGAATTTCTTTACAATTTATTACCAATACCAAATCAATGAGCCAATATCACAAGAGTTGATGTACTCAATCAGTGACGCTATTCCTTAATTGTTTCTTGGTGGGCCGCTTTTCTTTCTTTCGCTAAGAATATAGCCATAACCAATAAGACAAACGGCAATACATACAAGTTTAATTTCTGCCATCCCACAGTGGATTCTAACCAACCAGATAACAGAGCAGTAATCGTTACGCAGCTAAACACGAAAAACTCATTAAACGCTTGCGCTTTACTCTTATTTTTCATTTCATAACTCTGACTAAACAAGCTGGTTGCAGCAATGAACATGAAGTTCCAACCGACACCTAGTAAGATCAACCCAAAGCTAAAGTGCCATATAGACACGCCGTGAATGTTGATCGCAATGCACGCAATAAATAACATACCACCAACTAGTATCATTTTTTTAGCCCCGAATAACTCGATTAGCCTCCCGGTAAAAAAAGCTGGCAAAAACATACCTAGCACATGCCATTCAATAACACCCGCAGCTCTAGTGAAGTCAAACCCACAGCCAATCATCGCAAGTGGTGTTGCTGTCATAAGGATATTCATGACAGCATAAGCGACCATCGCTGCGAACACTGCAATCATAAAATTTGGGCGTCTGATGATATCTTTCAACGCATCGGAACTAACTGAGGCATTTGAAATATGTGCAGCTGGAAATCGGATCGTTTGCAATAAAACTAATGCAGTAACATAGAGAACAACCAATACCGCAAAAGCGCTAGTGTATAGCCCATCGGTTGACCACTTCTGTGAATAGATGGCGAGATTGGGTCCCAATACTGCCGCTAGTACTCCCCCTACCATTGATATTGAAATTGCGCGGTGCCTCGCAGATTCATCACAAACTTCAATAGCCGCAAAGCGATAGAGAGTACCGAAACCAATTCCTACCCCTAATAAAAAGGTTGAGGCGCAGAACAAAGTAAAGTTTTGCAATGATAACGCATAGGTCGCCAACAAAGCCCCGGATATACCGATGACGTTACCCAAGCTAAAACCTAAGCGTCGTCCTAATTTACCCATAATTAAAGACGCGGGGATAGTTGCAAACATTAGCCCAAGAAATTGTAACGCCACAGGTAAAGTAACCATGCTTGAAGAGGGCGCAATTTGTTTACCTATAAGGGCAATGACGGAGATCAGAAGGATATTCCCTGTCATTAATAAAGCTTGGCAAAGCGAGAGTAGCCAGACGTTTCTATTCATCTCATTCCTTGAGTGTTTTTTAATCTATTCAGATACCATAACGGATTTGATGCTAAAACACATGGGATATGTGCAACAGCGTCGTTTTCGTTGCCGTGTCTGTTTGTCACAGCAGCATCGAAAAGTGATTTTCAAGCACTAAAAAGCCAGCAATTTGCTGGCTTCTATTAATATTGAGTATTAGATGCTTATTTAGCGCGACGAGCTTTGATTGAATCAGATAATTGACGTAGAACTGTTTCAGTATCTTCCCACCCAATACAAGCGTCGGTAATGGATTGTCCATAGTTGGCTACTTTACCATCCACTAAATCCTGACGACCCTCGACAAGGTGCGATTCGATCATAACACCAAAGATTGCATCTTCACCGCCTGAGATCTGCTCAGACACATCATCAGATACAAGCATTTGACGTTTGAACTGCTTAGAACTGTTGGCATGACTAAAATCAATCATCACTTTCTTAGGCAGTTTAGCAACATCCAACTCATCTTTTATCTGAGCAACGTGCGCTGCACTGTAGTTTGGCTCTTTACCACCACGCAGGATGATATGGCAATCTGGGTTACCCGCTGTTTCGACAATAGCAGAGTGGCCGTACTTGGTTACAGATAAGAAGTGGTGAGATGCACTGGCCGAACGAATTGCATCACTCGCAATTTTAATATTGCCGTCTGTACCGTTTTTAAAACCAACAGGGCAAGAAAGGCCAGAAGCAAGCTCACGGTGAACTTGTGATTCTGTCGTACGTGCGCCAATTGCACCCCAGCTAATCAAGTCAGCAACATATTGCGGCGTAATCATATCTAGGAATTCGCTTGCTGTTGGTAGCCCCATATCTGTCAGGTCAAGCAATAACTTGCGTCCAATGCGCAAACCATCATTCAGTTTAAATGTGTCATTTAGATAAGGGTCATTGATTAGACCTTTCCAGCCAACGGTCGTGCGCGGTTTTTCGAAGTACACTCGCATCACGATTTCTAGTTGGCCACTAAGCTCATCGCGTAGCACTTTCAATTTTTTGCCGTATTCTACCGCGGCTTCCGGATCATGAATTGAACATGGCCCTACAATCACAAGTAGACGATCATCTTTTCCTTCAAGAATATTGTGGATCGCATTGCGGCATTCAAAAGTTGTTGTGGAAGCTGTTTCAGTTGCCGGAAATTTCTCTAGTACTGCTACAGGTGGCAATAACTCTTTTACTCTATTAATTCTTACATCATCAGTTTGAAACATTACTTCTACTTCCTAGTTACTATCCCTGCCCACTCATTTGTTTAAACTTTGCTCACTGCAACATTGTTCACAAAGCAAGTAAAAATAAGGTCTGTGGGCTAATTTATTCGTGTCTGTAGAAATAACTTATCGGCTTAGAGAAAGAGTTTCAATCACTTTTTTTGAAAAAATGCAAATCAACAACCAACGTTCAACTCAAAGCACGGCGTAAAAATATATGTACACGAAAATTCAAAATAATCGTATATTTTCCAATAACTTTGAAAAATTTGTCTACAATGTAAGAAATTTCAGAAGTTTGTGAGGAAGTTCGCGACGAAAATTGTAGCAAGTTCTAAGATAATGTTGCTTGATGTTAAATTAAATGACTATTAAACTAAGTTCTTA
This sequence comes from Vibrio sp. WZ-1, assembly GCF_052037695.1. Taxonomy (NCBI): domain Bacteria; kingdom Pseudomonadati; phylum Pseudomonadota; class Gammaproteobacteria; order Vibrionales; family Vibrionaceae; genus Vibrio; species Vibrio sp. WZ-1. The sequence goes on from NZ_JBQEQR010000078.1 coordinate 5,545, forward strand.
TAACTCCCTAGTTTAACTAAAATTTGTTAAAACAAAGTAGAAATTAATATGCAATCAATACAAGGAAACACTATGAAAAAAGTAGCAATTGCAGTAGCAGCAGTGGTAGCTGGTGGTTTAATTAACTCTGCTCAAGCTGAAATGTATATCGGGGGCAAAGTAGGCATGACTACACTAGATGATGCTTGCTATCTGAACAGCCCTTGTGATGATGACGCTTTCGGCGCTGGCATGCACATTGGTTACGACTTTACCGATTTCATTGCTCTTGAGTATGGCGTTGATTACTTAGGTGACTACAAGGCTAATTTCAAGTCAGGGGCTAATACAGCTAATACAATTGATGGCGACCTTATGGCCCTAACGCTCGCTCCTAAATTCAACTGGCACCTAAACGATACATGGAATCTGTTCGCGAAAATCGGTGGTGCTTACATGATTTCTGGTGATGAGAAAGACTTTGTTCCAACAGGTTCATTAGGCGCAGAGTACGCTATCGATAACAATTGGAGTGTTCGTGCTGAGTATCAACGCTACCAGGACATCTCTGACAACATACTGAAAGACATGGATGCAAACTTCTTTGGTATTGGTTTTAACTACAAATTTGCGGCAGCACCTGTTGTAGCAGCAGTAGTGACCGAAGAAGTTGTTGAGGAGGTTGTAGAGCCAGAAGCAGTGATGATGACTAAGACGCACAAAGAAGAGTACGGTACAGGTACGTTTGAATTCGACAGTGCTAAACTTACTGATTCAGTCTCTGAGCGCCTAGACAACTTTGTTAACTTCCTGAACGAGTACCCACAAGCTCAAGTTGAAGTTACAGGCTACACAGACAGCTCAGGTCCAGCAGCATACAACCAAAAACTGTCTGAGCGCCGTGCTCAATCAGTGGCTGATTACCTAATTTCAGCAGGTATTGATGCAGACCGCTTCACAGTTAAAGGGATGGGTGAAGAAAACCCTGTAGCTGACAACAGCACGCATGAAGGTCGTGAGAAAAACCGTCGTGTTGAAGTACTCGTTCCTGAGTTCCAATACGAAGAACTTGTACAACCAGAATAAGAGTCCCTACTCTTTTCTCTAGTCTAAGGGATGCTTCGGCATCCCTTTTTGTTTGCCCCCTATTTGTATTTACCACTCTAACTTCCCGAACTAGCACACGGCTTAACACAAAATAGTCGTTCGCTCTCACACTTCTTGCTTCAAACTCTTCTGCGAAAGGCGACTGAACTCTCTTGTGAGTTAAGACGATGCACACTGCAATACTGAAGCATCTTAAATTGTTGGCTGTTTTGGCTCCTCTTCGTAAACAGCAATGCATAGTCTGATACTCCCATAGCCAATGAGAGAACACTTCAAAGGTTACCAATAGCTAGCGAATAAGCTTAGATAAGCAGTTTCAAAACGGTGTGATTATACAAATAAAAACCGCGCCTATTCCGCGCGTTTTAATGGCGTTGGTAAAACGCTTTTATAGTGTAAAGAGCAAACTAATGTAGTGATCAGCCAACAAGGCTACAAACAGAGCGAGTAAGTGATAAATGGAGAACTTAAAGGTTTCCATAGCGCTGTTTGGTTCAGGAGAAAACTTCAACTTCCACGCGTGATACATAAAGCCAGCATTGAGAAGTAGAGAAGAGAACAGATAAACCGAGCCAACCATTCCCACCAGCACAGGAAGAATACAAACAAGCGTGAGTAGAATCGTGTACAAAAGAATCGATGTCTTAGTGTACTCAATGCCATGAGTCACCGGGAGCATTGGAATGTCCACTTTTCGATAATCGTCAACACGATGAATGGCCAATGCCCAGAAATGGGGCGGCGTCCAAATGAAAATAATCATCACCAGCAGCCAAGCGTGAGCGTGTAATTCTCCAGTTATCGCAGTCCAACCGAGTAGTGGTGGCATTGCCCCTGCAATCCCGGCAATCACAATATTTTGTGGCGTCGCTCGTTTAAGGTACATGGTATAAACCACCGCATAGCCGAGCAAACTCAAAAACGTCATCCACGCTGTCAGTGGATTCACCAAGGCATAAAGCAACACAAAACCAATCACGCCCAAGGCAGTAGCAAAGAGCGCAACAGATGAAGGGTTGGTATCGCCCGAGGGTAATGGTCGTTTGTGCGTTCGAGCCATGCGCGCATCAATACGACGATCGATAAGGTGATTAAACGCTGCCGCCGAGCCTGCCATCAAGCCAATGCCAATGAGACCAATCGCAGCTTGTAGCCATGGGAAGTCAACGACCGGAGCTAAGCTCATGCCAACAATAGCCGTGATCAGCATAAGGGCGACCACTTTAGGCTTTGTCAGCTTTAGATAGGTTGAACCAATCTTTTTCTTACCACTTTCTAGAGGTAACGCGCTTTCTTTACTCATAGCGAACTCCTTTCGCTTTATGACTCCAACGAGCTTTACCCTGCCATAGGTAGAACTGACTAACGCAAATAAGTGTAAGCATGATAGCCGCGCCGAGATTGTGCGCCACCGCTACATAGATAGGGAGTTGAAATACAACATTGCTAACACCCAGTAAGATCTGGCAAGTCAAGGCAAACCCAATCCATATACCCAAACGTTGAGAATGATGTGAATCTTGTTTTAGAAGTAGAATGCAATATGCCAATACAACACACGCAGTAACAATCGCACCAATACGGTGACTGATATGGATCGTCATTCGAGCTGGATAATCTAATACACCAAATTCATAGTTATCAAAGCCTGTCTGCCAAAACGAAAATGCCTCTTTCCATGATAAATAACTTGTCCAGTTCCCTTCACAAATCGGCAAAGCGCTACACATCAATGCTGCGTAGTTGGAAGATGTCCAGCCTCCGAGTAAAACTTGTGCCAGCACAACTGAGAAAACAATGAATGAGAAAGTCCGAACCATTCTGGAGGAAGGTGAAAAATAAATACTATTGCGAGACTGCAGTTGACAGTAAAACAGGGCTTGTAAAACCAGTAATGTAAAGCCACCAACCAAATGCAGCATAACGATCACTGGCATCAGTTTTAGTGTCACTGTCCACATTCCGAGCGCCGCCTGTCCTAGCACTAATAAACACAGCAATACCGGAATTGTCGCATTTACGCGCTCTGCTCTCACCGCCATAACTGTCATCATCAGAATGACCAAGCCTAAAGTTCCAGCGAAGTAACGATGAATCATCTCCAACCACGCTTTCCCTTGCTCCACTGCGCGCTCGGGAAACAACGCATTTGCCTTCGTGACTTCGGCTTCGGTTTGAGGAACGAATAACTGGCCGTAGCAACCTGGCCAATCTGGGCACCCCAAACCTGCATCAGCCAGTCGCGTATACGCGCCTAACATGATGACCACAAGGGTAAGACACAGGCTGAACCTAACCAAACGACTTAACGTCATATTGCACTCTCCCTAGCCTACGCGTGACAACTTCAATAACTTTCGTAAGTCCGCCAATACGTCCTTACTTAACCGTACCAAATCCTCATTGGCTTCAGGCGTATAGGACATCACAAGCTGCCCGAGCGGATCGACGATCAACATCTGACCTGCTTTCACTCTCGATGAAAGCGCGTCATTCATTTGCATCACCACAATGCTCTGGTCAACGTCATTTGCCTCTTCCGAGGTCCATATAACAGGCACAACACGCTCCTGATATTTACCTAATGCAATATGGCTTTGCTGCATCAAGTGTATTTGTTGCTGACATTTTTTTTGGCAATCTGGGGGCAATACATACGCTAATTGCCAACCTTTTTCGTCTAACGGCGATGGCTGACCTAATTGTTCGAGCGTGATATATGGCTCAACCAATTCACCTCGATTGGTTACTCCCGTTTCGTACCAACCTTGACTCAATACAACCTTGGCAATAATCGCGGGGAGGGCAAATAGACAAATCAGAGACACCAATACAATTCGTCCTTTCGTGACTGCATTTGTCATTTCTCACCTCCTTGTGAGCGTGGTTGTCGAATCCAACGAATAAAAATCAGGATTGTGATAAGCAAAAATACGCCAGCCATAGCGAACCATTGAAAAGCATAACCAAAGTGCTTTGCACTGGTTAAAGGTAAAGGGTTCCAAGGAAATGAATACGGCCATCGCGTTAGATTGTCGGGTTGGAGGACCGTTGGCATTAACTCAACGTTAAGTAGTTGGCTAAGTTGATTGATGTTGAGGTTTTGCACTCTGATCGTATCGTCCATTTCAGCCATTAGGTCTGAACTTAGCGGATTAGTTGATTTACGATACAAACGCCCGGTGATGCCATATGGCGCTGTCAGATGTTCAACCTTAGGTAACACGGCTCTGGAGCGTTCTCCCTTCACAAACCCAAGTTCAAGCAACGCCAGAGTCGCAGGATCATGAGACATCGACACGATTTGAAACGCAAGGTAACCCACTTCGCTCTGATATGTCTGGTTATCTAATAAAATGATTGGGAGTGGTTCAGGTGTCACATTCGCTTTTACTTTAACCCCTATAACACTCTCTTCTCGCCAATCGTTCATTTCCAATACTTCAGATATGTCCTGATAAGAGGTATTTGCCCTTGCTAAAATCGCTTGCTCCAAAAACTGCTTTTCATTGCCACGTTCCAATTGCCAATAGCCCAGTTTGACCAATAGAGAAAACACAGCCACAGTTAAAAAGACAGCAACCCAAACCCATTTCGATAATATCGACGACGAAACCGGAGGTGCCATGTCAACCGTATTTCTGTTCAAATTAACGCTTGTCCTTTTGCTGCTTTTCATCATCTTTAACCTCGCAAAAGCGCTTATCGAAATGGTTCGCGAAGACCCTGAAGATTCATCGAAAAAAGGTAAACCAATGAGCCATTACCTCGGTCGTCGTGTCATGTTTTCTGCGTTAGTCGTGATACTCCTTCTGATTGCTCTAGGGGCTGGATGGATAGCCCCTAACCCTCGCCCTTACTAGCTTTACAGCACATAAACGAAAACAAACAAGCATAGCCAAACCACATCAACGAAGTGCCAATACCAACTGCCCGCCTGAAATGCAAAATGGTCTTTCGGCGAGAAATGGTCTTTGGCGATGCGGAACAGCAACACAATGAGAAAAATGGTGCCGAGACAAACGTGCAATCCATGAAAGCCCGTTAGCATAAAGAAGGTGTTTCCGTAAATACCGGATTGCAGCGTTAGTCCAATGTCTTGATAAGCGTGCGCATACTCAACGGCTTGGTAATAGAGGAAGAAGCCCGCTAAGACGATGGTGATTTCCAACCAAACAATCAATGCGGTTCGTTTGTCTTGTTCTAAGCTGATGTGTGCCATATGTAAGGTAATCGAAGACAATAACAGCAAGATAGTGTTGGTTAATGGAATCCCTTGCCATGGCATAGCTTGCGTTGTTTCCCCACCTGGCGTCGTGGTGAGCGGCCATATCGCCTCAAAACTTGGCCACAACACTTCATGGGTCATGAAGTTGTTGTCGGCACCGCCTAACCAAGGTACCGAAATCATTCTTGCGTAAAACAGAGCACCAAAGAACGCGCCAAAGAACATCACTTCTGAAAAGATGAACCAACTCATTCCTTGTCTAAATGAACGCGTGATTTGCGCACTGTATTTTCCGGTAAGGGACTCCGTGATAACGTTACTGAACCACCCTGCTAGCATGTAAAGCAGAAACAGCATACCAACCGCGAGAATAATGCCGCCAAGTGTGCCAACCGCTCCATCACTTTGGGTACCTTGAACCGTCATCCCAGCACCGACCGCAACAAGGAATAACGCAAATGCCCCAACAATAGGCCAACTGCTCTGTGCAGGAACATAATAGGTCTCAGGCTTGTTACTCATAAGTTCTCTCCTTACAGACGCTCACCCGCCTGTTGCTCACTCCTTGAGAGGCTAACTACCGACGACTCGCCCGATTGAGGAGGAAATTTGTAGAGTGTGTAAGACAAGGTCAATGTATGAATTGAATCCGGCACATCCGGTTCAATGTAGAAAATCAAAGGCATACTCGCTTGTTGCTTACCTTCCAATGGTTGTTGATTGAAGCAAAAACACTCGATTTTATTGAAGTAAGCCGCACCAGTACCCGGCGATACGGATGGTACAGCTTGCCCTACCAAGTCTTCACCACTTTGATTAAATGCAAGATATTCAGTTTGAATCACTTCGCCCGGATGAACATCCATGGATACAACCTTTGGTTTGAATTCCCAAGGCATATCTGGGCTTACGTGTGCCATAAATTCCACGCGAATGGTTCTGGTGATATCTGCTTGCATACCCGTTGGTTGAATCGCTGCCACATCACTGGTTTTGCCGTTAATGCCAAGCGCATCGCACATGATGTCGTAGAGTGGCACAAGAGCAAAACCGAAGCCGAACATCAGCGCAGTCGCTAATAGCAACTTGATAGTGAGTTTCTTATTGGATGAAGTACTTTGCATCTCACTCACCTCACGCTTTCTTAATCAACTTTTGGCGGTGTTGTGAACGTATGATGAGGAGCAGGACTTGGCACCGTCCATTCTAAACCTTCTGCACGTTCCCACGGTTTGGCTGTTGCTTTTTCACCACCACGAATACATTTGATCACCAACCACAGGAAGATAAGTTGAGACAAGCCAAAGGCAAACCCGCCTATCGATACAATTTGGTTAATGTCGGCAAACTGGATGGCGTAATCAGGAATACGTCTTGGCATCCCCGCTAAACCCAAGAAGTGCATTGGGAAGAACAATACGTTGACCGAGATGATGGAACACCAGAAATGCCACAGACTGAGCTTGTGGTCGTACATATTGCCCGTCCACTTCGGTAGCCAGTAATACGCCGCCGCCATAATTGAGAACACCGCTCCGGATACCAAAACATAATGAAAGTGCGCGACGACAAAGTACGTATCGTGGTATTGGAAGTCTGCTGGCACAATGGCCAACATCAAGCCGGAGAAACCACCTATCGTGAATAGGACAATAAAGGCAATGGCAAACAACATCGGCGTCTCAAAGGTCATGGCTCCCCGCCACATAGTCGCTACCCAGTTAAACACTTTCACCCCAGTTGGCACCGCAATCAACATGGTGCAATACATAAAGAAGAGTTCGGCGAATACTGGCATCCCCGTGGTAAACATATGGTGTGCCCAGACTAGGAATGAAAGCAACGCAATACTACAAGTCGCGTAAACCATCGAATGGTAACCAAACAGTTTTTTACCACTGAAAGCCGGAATGATTGCCGAGATAATCCCAAACGACGGCAAGATCATGATGTATACCTCTGGGTGACCGAAGAACCAGAAGATGTGTTGGAACATCACTGGGTCACCGCCACCAGCAGCATCAAAGAAGCTAGTGCCAAAGTACTTGTCGGTTAAAACCATGGTCACCGCACCCGCTAATACCGGCATCACCGCAATCAGTAAGAACGCAGTAATCAGCCAAGTCCAGACAAACATAGGCAGCTTGAACCAAGTCATGCCCGGTGCGCGCATATTTACAATCGTCACGATGACGTTGATGGCCCCCATGATGGAACTGATACCCATGATGTGTACTGAGAATACAAACAATGCCGTGCTGTCAGGGCCATAAGTTGTAGAGAGTGGCGCGTAGAAGGTCCAGCCGAAATCAGGACCACCACCTGGTAAGAACAAAGAGCCGATCAAAATGAGAAACGCAAAAGGTAAGATCCAAAAACTCAAGTTGTTCATTCGTGGTAACGCCATATCCGGCGCGCCAATCATCATTGGAATCATCCAGTTGGCTAAGCCAGTAAACGCAGGCATGACGGCACCAAATACCATTACAAGCCCATGCACGGTTGTCATCTGGTTAAAGAACTGAGGATCAACCAATTGCAAACCCGGTTGGAATAGCTCAGCGCGAATGATCATCGCCATTGCTCCGCCAGTAAGGAACATGGCAAAGCTAAACCACAAGTAAAGCGTACCGATATCTTTATGGCTGGTGGAGTAGAGCCAACGCGTTAGTCCTTTCGGCGCGTGATGATGGTCGTGATCGTCTTCAATCGCAATGGTGGTATTTGCGGTCGTTTGCGCTTCTGCTGGAGCAGACTTCACCGCTTTTTCAATTGGCTTACTCATATTTCCTCCTTGGCACTGTCTTGTGCCTTAAAGGCGTTAACATCGGATGCTTGAACGGTATCGCCAGTGTCATTTCCCCAAGCATTTCGTTGATAAGTAATAACAGCAGCAATTTCCTGGTCGCTAAGTTGGTTAGCAAAAGCTTGCATGGCGGTACCAGCTCGACCGTTCACCAATACGTCGATGTGAGCAACGACTGGTCCTTTGGCTATTTCGCTACCTTTGATAGCAGGGAATGCGCCTGGAATACCTTCACCATTTGCTTGATGGCACACGGCACAACGCGCGGTGTAAATGGACTCGCCTTGTCCCATCAAGTCTTCCATTGAAAGGTCTTGTGTTAATGCTTCTTGTGCAGCCGCTTTTTGTAATGCAATTTCTTGTTTCTTGTCTGCCATCCATTGTTCAAAATCGTCTTCCGCCATCGCATGAACGACAACCGGCATGAAACCATGTGCTCGACCACAAAGCTCGGCACACTGACCGCGATACACACCCGGTTCGTCAATCTTGGTCCAAGCTTCATTGATAAAGCCCGGAATCGTGTCTTTCTTAACTGCGAAATCAGGTACCCACCAAGAGTGGATTACGTCATCAGACGTCATTAAGAAACGAACTTTACGGTTGATTGGTAAAACGAGCGGGTTGTCCACTTCGAGTAAGTAGTGCGCCCCTTTCGCTTCGATGCCATCAATTTCTTTCTGGCTGGTAGCAAGTAGGCTGAAGAATTCGACGTCCTCACCGAAGTAACTGTAGTGCCACTTCCATTGAGAGCCTGTGATCTTCACAGTGAGGTCAGATTGACTGGTATCTTCCATCGCTACCAGTGTTTTAGTCGCTGGAATCGCCATCGCTATAAGAATAATGACGGGGATTACGGTCCAGATGATCTCCACTTTGGTGCTTTCGTGGAAATTAGCCGCAACTGCCCCTTTTGACTTGCGGTGTTTGAAGATGGCATAGAACATCACACCGAATACAACGAAGGCGATGGCGCAACAAATATAGAAGATCAGCATATGTAATTCATACACTTGCTCACTGATCCCCGTGACACCTCGTGTCATGTTGTAATCGTTCTGCTCTGACCAACTGGACGAAGAAAATGTGATAAAAATCACATTCATTAATAAGGCTAGAGTAGTTGCTAATCTTTTCAAAAGATCTCTCCTCTGCTCAGCCGCTGCGCTTGCGCGAGCTTCCTTGCTTCCCGATGCAAATATCGAACAAATTTACGAAAAATCACAAAAACTACGATTTCAGCACACTTTGTTATATTTATGTTAAAAGGCTAGTTATAGTTCAATAGTTCTTCAAGAAATTAACTGTGAATAAATTTTGTACAGACTGAAAAATAAATTCGGTTTATCGATTGCCCTCTTTGAAATCTAATTGAGAACCATTTACATTGATAGGTAAGAAACATTGGGACACTTTACAAATATTAGTGTCCAAACAAGTAGGCTCCCCCTGCTAAGGAAAGACGAATATGACAGCACAAATTACCCAATGGCTAGCACGAGACCCTGACCCTAAAACTCGCGAAGAGCTTCAGCAGCTCGTCGATGCTAACAACGAACTAGAACTGACAGATCGATTCGGATCACGCCTAGCTTTTGGTACTGCAGGCCTACGTGGCAAAGTGGGCGCGGGCCCAAATCGCATGAACCGCTTAGTGATTCAAGAAACCGCGACAGGTCTCGGCCACTACCTGATTGAACAAGTGAAAGATGCATCGTCTCGCGGTGTTGTTATCGGCTATGATGGGCGTCCGGATTCTAAACAGTTCGCACACGATACAGCTTCCGTACTGACAGCTTTGGGCATCAAGGTCTACCTGACCTATAAAGTAGCGGCGACGCCGATTGTTGCTTTTGGTGTCCGTGAACTGAATGCAGCAGCTGCTGTCGTCGTTACCGCAAGCCATAACCCGCCTGAGTACAATGGCTTTAAAGTCTACTGGGAAAATGGCGCACAGATTATTCCACCGCACGATTCTGGTATTGCTGCAAAAATTGATGATGCAACAACTAAACCGCTTCCTCTGATGTCTCTAGATGATGCAAAGCAAAAAGGATTGTTGGTTTGGCTTGAAGACAAGTACTACCAAACGTACCGCAAAGCAATGAATGACAATGCACTGCTTACGCCAGATAACAACACAGATATCTCGATCGTTTACACGGCAATGCACGGTGTCGGAGCGGAAATGGCAGAAACGTTACTTGCAGATGCTGGCTTTAAGAAAGTGGCAAGTGTTTCGGAACAGCGTGAACCAGACGGCACATTCCCTACCGTAAACTTCCCGAACCCGGAAGAAGCAGGCGCGATGGACATGGTGATGGCGCTAGGTAAATCTGTCGATGCCGATATTGCCTGTGCAAACGACCCTGACGCAGACCGCTTTGCGGTGGCAGTAAAACGCCCAGATGGCGAATACCAAATGCTGACGGGTGACCAAGTGGGTTCATTGTTTGGTGATTACTTACTGCAAGGTCAACCAAACGCGCTCGTTGGTAATACGATTGTGTCTTCTCGCCTATTAAGCAGCATTGCCAAAGCACACGGTGCAGAATACTACCAAACGCTAACGGGCTTTAAATGGCTAACCAACGTAGCAATGACGCAAGAGACAGAGGCTAATCCATTCCTATTCGCTTACGAAGAAGCGCTTGGCTACACCGTAGGGAACAAAGTATGGGATAAAGATGGCTTGTCAGCACTGGTCGCTTTCTCTCAATTGACAGGTAAGCTAAAAGCACAAGGCAAAACGCTTTGGGATAAGTTAGAAGAGTTATACCGCCAACACGGTTTCTACTTTAACGCACAGCGCAGCATTGCTCTTGATCCTAAATCACCACCAATCGGTGACAAGCTTCGCGCAAATCCACCGAAAGAGATCGCCGGTAAGCGTATTGAAGTCATTGAGGATCTAAAGTCATCACTTCGCTTCGTAACCGATGGTCCAACAGAAGCCATCAACTTACCAGCGAGTGACGTACTTATTTACCACCTAGAAGATAAATCACGTGTGATTGTTCGCCCTTCAGGTACGGAGCCTAAGTTGAAGTGTTACTACGAAGTTATCAGCGACTTCCCTGCAAAAATGGATTACGCACAAGCTAACCAAGCAGCGGAAGCGAAGATGAATGCCCTGATCGAAGCACATCAACAAAGTTTGTAATCCAAGCTTGAAGCATCGACTCTGTGACAATAGTAAATAGCAAAAGAGGCGCATCGAGCGCCTCTTTTTTGTTCTATTCAAAACGAATCAAACAATCTGCTTTTGCAAGAAGTGTTTATCGATACCCGCGGCAGGGTAACCCGAATACTGACCGACTTTTTCAAAGCCCAGTTTCAAGTAAAAGTCGAGCGCTTGGAAGCTATAAGTATCGAGATACAAATGCGTCACCCCGTGTGGCTTCACTTGCTCTTCTAGTAAAGCAATCAGCTTGCTTCCTACCCCCGACGTGCGCGCATCTGCATCAACCCAAAGGTATTCAACGAACACAGTGTTATTGAACATTTCACCCGTGAGCCCGCCAACAATCTTGCCCTCGTCATTACGAGCAAAACAACCAACAGCGTCTACATCCCCATCCGGAAGGTGCATGTTGTTATAAGCACGGATGCCATCACGGATAAAGTCGAGATCGTTTTGTTCTGGATTGAGTTTAAATTCAAGTTTCATACAGCCACTCCTTGGAAATCAGTGTGATACTAAAACAAAAAGCCAGCGAGTGCTGGCTTTTGTTTAAAAATCTGATTGTTCCTACACATTACATCGCGAAGCTACTGAGCATCCATACCGCAAGGATAACGAAAACCAAGCCCATTAACTTGCCTTGGTACATGCGGAATTTTTCATTTTCCAGTAACCCTTTGCCTAATGTACCCGCCAGCGCAACCAACAAGATGTTGAATAGCAATCCCAATACGTTTAAAAGCAAACCAAGCGCAAGCATCTGCTCACCCGAGGATGCGGTAATGTTGCTAGATACAAACTGTGGCAAAAACATCACGAAGAACACTAAGGCTTTAGGGTTCAGCAGGTTACTCATCAATGCACGCTGATAGTAAGTCGACGCCATTTTGTTCTTCTGATCTAGCTCTGGTGCAGCTGAAGCGTCCGCTCGTAAGCAGTCCCATCCCATTTTTAGTAAGTACGCGCCACCAAGTAGATGAAGCACTTTTAACGCGATTGGACTCATCGCAATTAAGGTCGATACGCCCATTGCTGCCAGTAAGGTTAAGATTACGCCTGATGTTGCATTGCCTAAACTTGCGAACAAACCGACTTTCTTACCATAACTCATGCTAGAGCTGGCTATTAGCAGCATGTCTGGCCCAGGCAATAGAAGAAGCGCAATAACAGCGGTGAGATAAACAGGAAGTACAGATAAATCGATCATGGTGGAACTAGCTATTCAAAAACAGGCGGCGGATCTTATACCAATGAATAGATAACAACCAGACCAAATACCTTTACCGCAAGATAAAATCAGAAAATACAAAAGGTTTTATGCTCAATTTAAAAACAATTAACCTTTTTGATGTTTATTTTTAATACCGATAGCAATTTTGTACAAAAATAAGCAGGATGTATCCGGTAGACTTCAAAGCAACAAGCCTGACACTTGAGCAAAACAAAAAGAGATGAAAGAAAAGAATAAGGAAATCGCGACTTTTAAAATTGCTCAAGAGCTGGGTGGCTTGGAGCTGCTCGATGCAAAATACGAAAAGCAAAACTTCTCTCGCCATAGTCATGAAGGCTACACCATTGGCGTAATCGAAAAAGGCGCACAACAGTTCTTTCGCACTGGCGGCAACCATATTGCGCCGCAAGACAGCATCATTCTGGTGAATGCAGATGAAGTACATAACGGTCACTCAGCATCAGAAGGCGGTTGGGAATACAAAGCCATGTACCCTGTACCTGAGCAGTTTCAAACGCTCGGCGAAGAACTCGGCGCACCCAATGTAGCTTTACCCTACTTTCCGCAGCCTGTCGTTTACGATCCAGAACTCGCGAATCAATTGCGGTTGGTATTTGATACGCTAGGAAAATCCGATAACCGCTTACTAAGAGAGACGCTTGTCTACGGCACACTGATCAAACTTGCCAGTAAGCACAGTACGCATAGAACTCCTCTTCAAGATACGACGAAAGCGCAAAGGCAAGTACATCTAGTCAAAGAGTTTCTTGAAGACTTTCCTCAAACCGATGTCTCTTTAGAAGAACTTGCGAAATTGGCGGGATTAAGCCCTTTTCACCTATTGCGAGAGTTTCAAAAACAATTCGGCTTTCCGCCGCACGCGTTTCAGATTCAACAAAGGCTGAGAATGGCGAAAAAACTACTCAAACTGGGACAAAAGATTTCTGATGTTGCACAGGAATGCGGCTTTCATGACCAAAGCCATATGCATCGCCACTTTAAAAAAGCCATGGGCGTAACGCCCGGGCAGTACATCAAGCACTGTTAGCAATTTTGTACAAGGCAGCGTGCTGAGGTCAGCCTACCTTAACAGCATGTTTTTCTATTCAAGTTGACGTTATGGACACGACTTTGCCAACTCATCAAAACACAAAATCCTCGCTCTTTTTACAGGGTACCATCGCAATGATGCCATTGAGCATTGCTGTATTACCTTGGGGGTTACTCGCAGGCTCGTTTGCTATCGACACGGGGTTAAACCCTCTAGAAGGCCAGGCGCTTTCAGCCATTCTGTTTGCAGGCTCCGCACAGCTTGTGGCTATGGGGATGATCAAAGCAGGCGCAGGCTTAACCACCATGTTGTTGACCACCTTTTTCATCACATCTCGACATTTTCTTTATAGCATTTCGATGCGCAGTAAGATTTCACCTTTGCCTTTAAAATGGCGCCTTTCATTAGGTTTCTTACTCACCGACGAACTGTTTGCCATCGTCGGGCACCAATCCGATAAAAAATTCGATCGATGGTACGCCCTTGGTGCTGGGTTAAGCTTCTATCTGTTTTGGAACTTCGCGACGCTTGCAGGCATCGTCGCTGGTAGTTTAATACCTGAACTGAGTGAGCTCGGGCTGGAGTTTGCCGTTGCAGCTACCTTTATCGCAATTGTGGTGCCAACGATTAAAAGTATGCCCGTGCTATCCAGTGTGTTAGTGGCATTAACTAGCTCTGTAGCGCTGAGCTATTACCAAGTGGAAGGAAGCTTGATGTACGCGAGTATTCTCGCCATGTTGACAGGTTATTTTGTTGAACAACTTTCGGCTAAAACACCAAACCTTGAGGATAACTCGGAGGAACGCCAATGATCTTTTTATCTATCTTGGCCATGACAGCGTTGGTATTCACTAGCCGTTATCTGTTTCTAGAACCGAAATTGCCGCTTAAATTAGGGGTAAGAACTCAGAAAGTCTTGAGCTACGCAAGCCCCGCCGTACTGACCGCAATCTGGGCTCCAATTGTATTTATCCCAGAAGGGGAACTTAGCGTAACTTGGCAAAACCCATTTCTGCTGGCAGCCCTATTAGCCGCTGGGATTGCTTACCTCACCAAGAACGTATTGCTCACCACCATCATAAGTATGGTCGCGTTTTTACTGCTTCGAATTTGGTTGTAAAGCCCGCAATTAAGCAGCTAACCACTCAATTTCTAATAAGGTGATGTCTCCACATTTCAAACGACCAAGGAAGACATCGCCTTGATGCACTTCGCCTACACCTTTAGGTGTCCCAGTCATCACGACATCGCCATCTTCTAGCGTCGTATAGCTCTTTAGCTCATCTAGAATATTCACTGGTGGGTAAAGCATCTGTTTAACGTGCCCTTTTTGAACATGAACACAGTTAATCAGAAGCTCTAAGTTAAGGTCATCTATATTGACACCTTGGAGAGAACGGAAACGGCTGAACACTGCAGAACCATCAAACGCTTTGGCGCGCTCCCAAGGTAATCCTTGCTCTTTGAGGGTAGATTGTAAGCCACGTTTGGTCAGATCCAGGCCGAGTCCAACCGCGCTGTATTGACCATTTTTGATCAGAAAGCAGATTTCTGCTTCGTAATGCAAAGGCTCTTGATGGAATGAGGTGAGTTTGGTTGAAACAGAAGTCGCAGGTTTATTGAATACCACCATTTGCTCTGGCATGGCATTATCCAGCTCTTTTATATGCTCAACGTAATTACGCCCGACACAAAGAACTTTGCCGACTTTGACTTTCTTCTCTTCAACCTGAATGACGCTCATTGCTCTTCCCTGCAAAACAAAAAACGCATAATAATCCAACACATTACACTGTTGACACTAGTTCTCTTTTCGAGATATTAAAAACAAGACATTCAGCCCGTTTTGAATGAGTATAAATTAAATCTGGCTACCACAATTCTTAGATCGGCAAGTATGAAAAAAGCCAGCACGAGGCTGGCTTTTCGAGTAATTAGGACAGGTTACTATTATAGGTAGTAACGAGCACCAATAGCCCACTTGTCATCTGTTTTGCGGTTATTTTCGTTGTTTAGATCGAATTGGTAACCAGCAAATCCTACAAATTTAGAAGTGAAGTTGTACTCAGCTTGTACAGCCATCTCTTCGCGAGTTGTTTCTGTCTTAGCACCTTTCGTCGCTTCACCTTCAACCATCTCGTAGTTCAAGCTTAGGTTTAGGCTACTTGGCAATGCGTAAGCAATTAGAGCTTCGTACGCTTTGCTCTCTTCAAGACCTGAGTTCATGTTTTCGTTAGAAGCGTAAACACCAGCTACATATAAGCCTTGACCGTAAGAACCGTAAGCTGCAGAGATCAGGTGAGACTCAGCAGTATCTTTTTTGCTAGATCCAGCAGATGAGAAATCACCTGTGTTGTACGTGTAACCAAGTTTAGCACCCAGTACAGTGTATGAAAGTGCTAGCTGGTAACGATCATCATACTTCTCACCTACAAGAGCACCGTTTTCTTTTGATGTGTTATCATTGGTGCCTTGCCAACCTAGACCAAAGTTAATTGCACCAGCTTCACCCAGCTCAATAGCATTACGGTAAGAAAGCATTTTTTCTGCACGGCCAGTACCTAGATTACCGTGATTGTCATAGATGAAGTCGTTCGCAAACGCGATTGGCATATCAGCAACACCTGCAACATCGTAATAAGGTGCCCATTGTGTACCAGCAACCGCACGACCGTATGCGTCATGAGTAAGACCTAGGTAGCCAAGACGAGTAGTAAAAGAATTTTCGCCACCTTCTAGGTAGTTTAATGCCCATTCACCGCGAGCATCAGCCGTAAAGCCGTTACCAATGTCATGAGTCGCGTTAAAGTTAATACGAGGTGAGTTTTGGCCTACATCAGTATCACCTTGCTCAGAACCATTCACATTGACAGAAACGTGACCACCGATAGAAAAAGTTGTGCCATCGTTATTGTAAAGTTCCACTGCTACAGCTTGAGTACCAAATGTTGCTGCTGCGATCGCTGCTGCTAATAATTTCTTGTTCATTATAAAATCCATGTATTTATGTATTAGTTTATAAGTCATTTTTATACAAAAGCGGGCTGGCACATCTATTCCACCAATGTTGCGTCACTTTTGCTTAACAACTGCCAATCAATGTATTTCAGAAGTTCCCAAGAGCAGAGTGAAAAGATGTAAGAAAAAAGAAAATGGGCAAACGTTTACCTGTTTTTCATATGTAGACTTGGTGCGAGCATTAAACTTAAGAAACACTTTGTTACATTTAATGAGCAATAAATAGATAAGTGATTATTTATTGGTAAAACAATGAACAGAACTTGAAATTTAATGTTACATTTTGAGGTGAGAAATATGATTAGGAACTTTTTTAAAAATACCCTGTCAATTAGAAAGAACAGAAACATCAAAAAAGCTAAAACCCCTTATCCCTTTACCTTCATGAATAGAATGTGGTTCATGTATTTGAAATAAAAATGCAACCAAATCATAACCTAATGGAAATTTATCCTTAATTTTCACGGTTTACCTTAGCGTCA
This sequence comes from Vibrio sp. WZ-1, assembly GCF_052037695.1. Taxonomy (NCBI): domain Bacteria; kingdom Pseudomonadati; phylum Pseudomonadota; class Gammaproteobacteria; order Vibrionales; family Vibrionaceae; genus Vibrio; species Vibrio sp. WZ-1. The sequence continues at coordinate 22,631 of NZ_JBQEQR010000078.1, forward strand.
TCAACACATCGAGCAAGTAAGCTCATTGATAACAACTAGGGTAATAAGAAAATGAAAAAGGCAGCACTAACTACTGCAGTTTTAACAGCATTGGTATCAGTACCATCATTCGCAGCAACAGTTTATGACAATGATGGCACATCGTTGAAAGTTGGCGGCCGCGCAGAAGCACGCTTCAATCTGTCAGATAAACACGAAAAAGATGGAAACAGTTCATTCAAAGACAAGTCTCGTGCTCGTGTTAACTTGAAAGGAAAGTCTCAAATCTCTGACGACTTATATGGCTTTGGTAAATATGAAGCAGAGTTTAATGATAGTTCGGATATCACAAACCGTTACTTCTTTGCTGGTCTTGGCACCTCTATCGGCGAATTTTCTTATGGCAAGCAAGACTCTGCTCAAGTGATGCTTACAGACATTACGGATACGATGGCGACATTCGGGGCAGAAGCTGCAGACATTGTTGCGGGTAACAAAGACAAACGAGATAACAACTTCCTTTACGCAGGGGAGTTTGACGCGCTAACGATTAAAGCGAACTTCATTGCTTCTGATGCAAAAGACAAAGATAGCTTTGGTCTTGCTGGCCTTTACAACTTTGGCGCGTTTGATATCGGTGCTGGTTACGTATCTCAAAGTAACGGAGACAATGACGACGATCAGTTTAACCTAGTCGGCCAATACTCAATAGATGCGTTCACTCTAGGTGCTCTATTTACTATGGGTACAATTGCGGACGATGACTACACAGGCTATGAGCTTTCGGCAATATACAAACCGATGAAAAATCTATCACTCGTCGGTGTTTATAACTTCCAAGAAGTTGATCCAAAAGTAGGCTCTAAAGAAGATACAGTGGATGAGTTTGCTATCGAAGCGGTCTACAAATTCAATGGTCATCTACGTACATATGCTGGCTATAAGTTCCAGCAAATCGATGGTGGCGATGACGAATTGCAAGCTGGTATTCGCTACGATTTCTAAACGAGTTAGTCATTCCAATAACAATCAGATGGCTAGCATTTCGTGCTAGCCTCTTTCAATTTTGCTGGCGCTTTAACACTGCTCCATTTTAATGCACCGAATCCCGAAGTTAGTGCATTTCCTCTAGTTCCTCCAGAGCGATACCGTTCTAGCCCTTTAAAATCAATAAATTAAAAGTTGGCATGCTAGCTGCAGTGGTTAGATCGAGCAAATGCATGGCAGCGTTTGTGCTTCTCGTTCTTTGTACCTACTTAGGTAGGCACGTCCTTTTGAATTGATAATGTCGCCTCCTTCCGGGAGGCATTTTTTTATTGGCTACCCTATAAATAGGACGTATGATCCTGAGTATTCTCTATAACAGGAAATATCCAATTGAATCATCATCCTGTACAAGGTGCATCTTGGATGCTTACCGCTGGTTTGGCGTTCGCCATCGTCAATAGTTTTGCTCAGATTGCAAGTATTCACTTTGGTGTATCATCCACAACATTTGCGCTCTTTCAATACGCTATCGCTTTCTTTGCTATTTTGCCTTACCTACGCACGTTGGGGATTCGCCAATCTCTGCGCACCAACCATTTTGGTTGGCATGCATTGCGTATATTCCTTGCTGTTATTGGGATACAACTGTGGTTATGGGCACTCGCTTATCCAGTGCCAATCTGGCAAGGCATTGCACTTCTGATGACCTCCCCACTCTTTGCCACTATTGGTTCAGGTCTTATTCTGAAAGAAAAAGTCGGTGTCGCTCGTTGGATTGCGACACTCACAGGTTTTATCGGCGCCATGATCATTCTCGAACCATGGTCAGACTCTTTTACATGGGCAACATTACTGCCTGTGGGTGCCGCTTTTTTCTGGGCATCCTATTCATTGATGGTGAAGAAGCTCTCCGTCAACGACCCGCCGTCTACGATGGTGGTTTATCTGCTTCTACTGATTACACCATTTAATATCCTATTAGCGGTGCCTACTTTTGCGATGCCAGAAGGTTGGAATATCTGGGGTATTTTAGTTGCAGCAGGCGTGCTTACTGCTTTAGCGCAATGGGCCGTAGTCAAAGCTTACGCGGTCGCTGATGCATCATTTGTACAGCCATTTGACCATGCAAAACTGCCACTAAATGTCTTCGCAGGTTGGCTCGTGTTTAACTGGGTACCACCTGGTAGATTATGGCTTGGAGCAGCCATCATTGTCGGCTCAATTGCTTTTATTACCCATTGGGAAGCGAAAAAAAGAAAGTAAGTTGAAAGAAATATTTAAGTTTTAGGTTCTATATTTTCAGGAAAGAAATGAGGAGCATCTTATGGCACAGCCAATCAAAATTACATTATATCGATGGGCAGGAAGCTGGGGACCATTTAAAGTAAACATCCCATGCGGCGAATGTACATTAACTAAAGATATTCTTGCGGATACGTTTGAAAATGAACTATCGGACGTAGCAGTTGAGCTAGAAGTAAAAGATTGGCTATCCAACTGGTGGGAACCATTAAAACTTGGTGCATGGCACGCCCCTATCCTAATTGTTGAAGGTAAAGTAGTCAGCCAAGGGGAAGCGCTAAATAGAGGCGTGCTTGTCCAATCTGTTATTGCCGAATGGACTAAGCGAGATCAACTGAAAGGTAATATCGTTTATGGAAAAGCAACTTGTCCGTACTGCGTCAAAGCGAAGAAGTTACTAGATGAAGCAGGAATTACATACGAGTACCACGATGTAGTCAAAGACAGTGCAGCCCTATATCGCATGATTCCAGAAGTGAAAGCCATCATCGGAGAAAAGACTCCAGTCACTGTCCCGCAAATTTGGCTTGACGATAAATATGTCGGTGGAGCCGACAACTTGGAAAAGTGGTTGGCAGAAAAGGGGTTAGATAAAGTGCCCGACAACGTGGTTGAGATCCCTAGTCAAAGCGCATAAATACCACTCATCGAAAAAATAATACATACATAAAAGCAAAAAGCCCTGACATCACATCAGGGCTTTTCTTATTAATTCGCTAGCTTTTTCATTAGGCGAGTAAACATCGAAGGTTTTTTCTTCTTTGCTTTACCGTAAAGCGCTTTATGCATTGCGTCTTTAGCTATCATCTGGCCAATGTAAGCGCCACCTAGTTCGTTACCCATGACCTTCTCCTAAGATATAATTGGCTGGTTTATGTTGTAATTTTACACCAACAACCCACAATTACAAGATGCAGATCACATTTTTCTGTAATTAAATTACAATAACTTCTAACCTTAGCGACAAATTTCTCTTATGAGCGCTTAGGCTGCTGGTAAGTTTTACCTGCGGCTTTATATGTGTCTTTCGGCTTGATCTCAAAGAAGGTTTCAAAAAACCAAGCTGCAAATTTGATCAAGTGATCGCCTTCGTTCATTACATGCTCGACAAACTCTTTTTCTTCACCAGATTCATCAGCTTGGAACGTGATGTGATAAATACGTTTTTCACCATCAACTTCTGCAAGACCAAATTGACCTGTGAGAGATTCCGCTGCTTGTGCGACCTCTTCTTCTTCAGATGCTTTTAGTAGCTCAAGAGCTTGAGGTAAATTCTCTTTCTCACCGATTTCTTTTAGTAGTGCTTCAAATTCGTTCTGTTGCATGGTTTCACCTAACGATTAACGGGTATCTTGCTCATACTGCTTCTTTTAGAGCCAATATCAAGCGAGCATAATGTATGGGCGCATTTTAGAAAGGAGCTTGTAAGCTTGCAAGCAGATTCAACGAGAGCGCTCTGGTTGAATCAAGCTATTGGAAGGCTTACTAATCTGGCTCAAAGCTAAGACGGCACAGCATAGTAGACCAATCAATACATAAAAGATCCCTAATTGCTGTTGGCTTGTTACCCAATGCTCAACCAAATAGCCTCCAAATAAGCCAGCAAGACACATTTGTATGGATCCTGAAAGTGCAGAAACCGCCCCTGCTTGTTTCTTGTGCGGCGACAACAATAAACTGATCGAGACTGGGAATGACATCCCTTGTGCAAAACTCAAACAAGTAAACGCCAACAAGAGTGACATTACTGAAAATGGTAAGAATAACAACGCGCCGCCTGATGCAACTACAACAGTAAAGCTCATCAATAGAATCTGTTGCTCTTTGTAGCGTGAATTGATGAAATTAAGTATCAAACTTCCCATCAACAACCCTGCGGAAGGCACAATCATTAACGTTCCGTAATCCGCTGCGGTTAATCCAAGTTCTTGTTGCATCAAAAACGGATATAAAGACAAAGTCACCAAAGCTGATAAATAACTTAGCCAGTTATAACTTGCACTACCAATTAGTTGTTTATTCGTCAGTAGGGTTAGGTAATTTGTCATCACGCGCTTTGGTTCGAAGCGTCGCTTGGGATAAGGTAAGGTTTCTGGCAACACCATAAAACCCAAAGTAAATATTGCGATAAGATAAAACAGCACAAACACAAAAACAGCATGCCAACTTAAGTGGTAGGCAATCCAACCACCGAAGAGTGGCGCAACAATCGGCATCACTGACGCAGTGACTGAAATATAAGAGAGCGCTTTAGTTAGTTGTGCTCCATCATAGCTATCACGTAATACAGAACGACCAAGTACAGAGGCACTGCCCGCTCCTAAGCCTTGCAAAAGTCGTCCTGCTTCCAGCGCTGCAATATGGTCAGCAAATACAACACAGATTATCGTCCCGACCAAATAGACACTTTGGCCGATGATGAACACTGGTCTACGCCCTATTGAGTCCGACAATGGGCCATAAAATAGTTGAGATACGCCAAAACCAACGAGGAAAAGAGTGACGAGGTTTTGAATCGCATGCTGAGCAAGATTAAGGTCATGGCCAATCAGTGGTAAAGAGGGAAGGTAAATACTCACACCTACTTGGCCAGTCGCGATGATCATCATCGCCAGTAATAATGGTGTTTTACGCAATATACTCTCCTTACATCATGACAGATTCACGATTGACAGTGTATATTTGTTACTTAAAGATGATAATAAACCAAAATGGAAACGAATTATTTCCCATCAGGATAGAATAATATGGATTGGATTCAGAGCGTACAAAGCTACATTCGAGTGGTCGAGGAAGGAAGTTTCAATGGAGCGGCAAGAAAACTCAACACTACCAGTTCAGCAGTTAGCAAACGTATCCAATGGCTAGAAGACAAGATTGGTGTGCAGTTATTAAAAAGAACTACACGCTCGATCAGCCAAACTGAGGCTGGTGCGCTGTTTTATGAACGCGCTAAAGTACAACTCGATTCTTGGCAATCGGTCTTAGATGAAACCCGCTCAGTAAATCAATCTCCTGCAGGGCTACTTAAAATCGGGGCGACTCTTGCTGTTGGTTCAAAGTTTCTAGTCCATTATCTAGATGACTTTCTGGAACAATACCCAGATATCAAACTGCAGCTGTTTACAACCTTACCAGGACAACTCCCTGAGCTCAGCTTAGATTTGTTTATCAGTCGAGAGTTGGAACAACTCAATTCACTTAGCTTCAAAGCAACACCTCTTTTCGAGCATAAAGCCCAGTTTTTTGCTGCACCAAAGTACTTAGAGAAATACGGAACCCCAAGCTCGATTGACGAACTTAAAGATCACAACGTGCTTATTTGGGGCGAAAAACCATCGAGAGACGTAAAGACCATACTTGGTCAACGTTTTACAATATCCGGAAACTTCTCTACGACTAATCCCGAAGCCTTATTTCATGGTGCGAAGAGAGGAATGGGGATTATACTGACTAATAACGTCATGATCAGAGATGAGCTAAAGCAAGGAAATCTTGTTCCTGTGTTACCCGACATAACGGCAGATGAAGCTACCGTCTACGCATATTACCCAAAGCTGGACTATCAGCATACGCGTACCAAGCTATTTCTGGACTACCTTAGAAGACGTTTGGAAGATGAAAAGTATGAACTGCAAGCCCTGTAATGCTTTAAGCTGCTATGACCAACAGTGATTGATACACAATAAGCACGATATTGATTTAAGAATTTTCTCAGGATTGAGATAAGTAAAGTTTGAAAAATAGTAAGTTTGCACCGATATTTAACGTGATGCATATCGAAATGATTTGAGATTTAGCGTGTAACAAAAATATCAAAAACACGAACTAAGAGATAACGTCAGATGAAGTATTCACTAGATGAGTCACACATCAGCGTCTCGGATTTAGAAGAAACGTTAAGCCTTGATGGACTCGAGTTACTAAATAAAACGACATTAGACCTACACCAGAGGTTTGATAGTTATTGTACATGTGTGGTAGAGGTAGCGCATTTATATCATCACGCAGTCACTCTATCTTTCGCTGCAAATAATCAAATTATTGACAACAGCACTTATGGACTTGAGAAAACTCCGTGTGAACAGGTATGTTCCGATATTGGCAAGCAAGTCTTCTATCAAGATGAAGTCTATAAACTCTTTCCAGAAGATGTTCTTTTGCAAGATGCTGGAATACAGGCTTACATTGGGCTGCCGCTTAAGAATCACAACGGTGATGTTCTGGGTATTATTCATTCAACATACCAGCGACCAATACTTGATGATGAAGTTAAAGAAATCGTTCAGTATCATCGATTCTACGCGAGCTTAATCATCCATAGCCTGAGAGAGAAGTGGATCAGTGAGCGATCAGATAAGTTACTCAATCAACTTAGTTACGAAGTTTCCCATGATAATCTAACGGGCCTTCTTAATCGTAGCTGTTTGGCTGACTCACTAGAAATGCTAACGCAGCAATCTAGTAAGCCTTTTCATCTCGCCTATCTTGATATCGATAATTTTAAATCCATAAACGATATCAACGGCAACTATATTGGCGACCAAATAATCAAGTTTACCGCTAATGTCATTCAGCAAACGTTAGGCCCACAAAATAGTGCGTTCAGAGTCGCTGGGGATGAGTTTGCCTTTATCACTTTTGATAAAGACCCTGTGACTATCTGCCAAGAAATACTTGATAAAATAGATTCCGGTTACCGAGACAACTCCAATCGAATCAATTTTGCCGTCAGTATTGGCTTAGCAAAAGCGAGTACAAGTCTAACCAATAGTGATGAGTTAATCTTGAATGCCAGCCTTGCCTTAAAAGACTGCAAAAAGCATAGAGATATCTCCATTCAGCATTATGATACTCATTTAAGTGCTATTTATCATAAGCAGACACAGCTTATTGAAGCCCTTCGAGAAGTTCTACGCCACCCGATTTCAGAAAGTGATGAACTCTATGTTGTCGTACAGCCTATTGTCGATATTACACAAAACCGGTGGGATTATTTCGAAGTGTTGGCCCGTTGGAACAGCAGCACTTTTGGTCCCGTATCTCCGATGGAGTTCATTGGGGCAGCAGAGCAATCAGGTCTGATAGTAGAGCTCGGAGAGAGAATCATCGAGCTTGCTTGTCAAGCGAAGCAACAATTGGAATCTCAACTCGGTTATCCTATCAAGCTAAGCATAAACTGTTCTGCATACGAACTACTCAACTCTAAGCGCTATATTAATCATCTCACTGATACGTTAGGAAAATACGCGCATCAACCTAACGATTTCGTTATCGAGTTAACAGAGACTGTGTTACTTGCTCAATCTGGACAAGAAAGGCTTGTACTTGACTCACTTCGCTATCTCGGATTCAAAGTGGCTTTAGACGATTTTGGTACTGGTTACTCAAGCTTAAACTATATTCATAGCTACCCAATTGATAGCATCAAGATAGACGCAACATTTATTCGAAATATGCTCACGAATAAAACATCAGAACAAGTAGTTAAACTGATTACTCAACTCGCACACTTACTCGGAGTTGATTTGGTCGCAGAAGGAGTAGAAGACGATGTCGCTCTCAATAGACTGGTCGACATTGGATGTCATCAGATTCAAGGTTACCACTTTTCAAAACCGATGAAGGTGCCAGAAATGATTAACCTTCTTAAGGAAAGGGATATTAAAAGCGCATAAAAAAGGCCAAACACAGTTTGGCCTTTTTAGATTAAAGAGACGCTAATTCTTGTTTATGCAGCAAACGATCCATTTCATCTCGTTTTGCAATAAACGCAGCCATGTCTTTCTTAGGTACCGAGCTTGCCATGGGTATATTCGCGCGCATTGCATTCACTGGTCGACCGTATTCAATTAACTCGTAATGAAGGTGTGGCCCTGTTACACGACCAGTTTTACCCGACAAACCAATACGTTGACCGCGAGATACTTTCTGTCCTTTCTTCACTAGGATTTTGCTCAAGTGTAGGTAGCGCGTCTTGTATTTACTGCCATGTTCAATCACAACATAGTTACCAGCATAAGGGTGTTTACGGGTCATAATTACTGTGCCATCACCCGTAGCTTCCACTGGAGTACCAATAGGCACGGCCCAGTCTGTGCCATTATGCGGCGCAACGCGCCCAGTTACAGGGTGAAGACGTGTCGGGTTAAAGTTTGAGCTGATACGCCAACTGCGGCTTACCGGATAACGTTGGAATGCCCGTTGAAGGCTCTCGCCTTTCGCATTGTAGAACTGGCCATCGGTGTGAAGGTATGCAGAAATCTCACGGCCACGATTGTAAATCTTGATCGCTTCAATTTCATTCTTTCCTGTTGCAACACCATCAATCGTTTGAGTACGGCGAACCACTTCAAAACGATCACCTGCACGCAGATCCTTTCCAAAATTGACTTGCTCTTTAAGCAAATTGACGACTTGACCTATTTCTGCTGTCGTCAAACCTAGCTGGTTGGCAGAAGATGAAAAACTACCATTTATAACACCAACCAAAGGTTGTTGATGCCACACACCAGGAATAGAAACGTCTTTGAAGTCATAGCTACCATCATTGTTTCTTTGATACACCGCTTTATCAGCTATGGAGAACTGAAGCTCCATTTTTTCTAGTTCACCCGTTTCTTCATTTCGCCAAAAGCGAAGTGTATTACCTGGTTTCAGTGTATCTAGTGCTAAGAAGTTTAGGTCTGTTTCCATGACCTTCATTAAGGAGCTATAACCAAAACCAAGCTGGCTAAAAATTGAACTTAGATTATCACCAGCTTGAATTTGATACTCAAAACTTGGAGGCGTGGTCACAGCCACAGATGCCGTTTTAGCATCTAGAATTCTTTCTACAACCTGTGATTCAGGTAAATTGAGAGCGATGGTTTTGGTAAGAGAAGACTCGTTGATCGAGTGAGAAACACCAATCGCAACAAACACAGGTAAGGAGTACAGCAGTAACGCTTTACGGCTTGTGAAGCTAGGAAACCGCTTTGTTGACACATTTTCAGACACGGGAATTACTATCTCCTTATTAATAAGGCTCATAGCTTATGCATTCCCGATTCAGAAATCACTAGTAAATTACGAGATCTAGCGCAGAAAATACTTATTTTTTACAGAAGTAAAAAATAATCATCACTGTTGCATACTCAAGTCATTACCTACACGCAAAATTGTCGCCGAAATCAATTGATCTGGTTGTTCTGACATCGCTTGATTTTTGCCATGTTCAAGATAAGAAAGCGAAATTTTCGTATCACTAACCCACTCCAGTGATGACATTTTGATACGATCTCCAAGAAAAACACTATTGAGCAACACTACTCGGCTGGGTACGGCATCAAACTTGAACAATCCGAGATAATAAAATGCCCCTGAACCCTGTGTAGTTACAACCACTGGTGCAATAACCCAAGGTGTACCATTGATGTCACGTTGGGCAATAAACTCGGTAGGAACCAGCACGTCACCTTTGGTAGCGCCCGCATCGTATTGACCTTTTAACAAGCCATGCTCTTTGTCCCATTCATCTAAAAACGTTACCGCACCTTGTTCAGGAACTTGAACGGTCCACGGATTTCGAGACTGAATCCCAAGTACTTCCGCTACGATTGAATTAGATTGAGACTGAGTTTGAGGAAACTTTTCCATGATGTCTTCATCAGAAAGGCTAAATCGGTAAATACCAGCAATAACCACAATAGCTAATAACAGCACAGGGATCAGAAGAATAAGTGGAATAGGTAGGATTCTCTTACGAGTCATGCAGGCTTCCTTGTTTTTGTTCTCATAATTCTGCGCTGAGTATATACCAATTTAAGCGTGAAGGTCGCAGAACAAACTCCTCCATTTTGACTCAAGTGTTTCAAAATTAAACTAAACTATACTCAAGTGATTCGCTAGAATTCTAGTTGACACTAGAACTAGGGCATCATTTCAATCCAAATAACGAACATCCAATAGGTAATAACGATGACAACAATCACCCACACATGCGAGTGTGCCTGTGGTTTAGTTCAACTGCGTTGCATGGCGGAACCCATCAAAACTTCTATTTACCACTGCTTTGAATGTCAGAAGCGCACCGGAAGCGTATTCGGAGTGCAAGCTAGGTTTAATAAAGGGCACGTGATCTTAGATGGTGAAGTAACGAGTTATACGCGATTATATGATTCAGGCAACCAAGTTCACTATGAGTTTTGCCCCGCTTGTGGCACTACTATGCGCTTGCTTCTCTCTGATGCACCTGACTATGTAGTGATCCCTATGGGATTATTTAATGGCAAAGAATTCCCTGAACCAACAGTCTCGATTTATGAGCAAAGAAAACACGGCTGGGTGAGCTTTGAATGTACCATGGAACACATCAGTTAAGCCGTTATTCTCAATTCACCCTTTATTTATTTGAATCGACTCAATAAAAGTTGAGGCTTTATTGAGAATGATCAACCAAGTCATAACGGAAATGCTTCCGTTCCACGTTACGAGCGCTATAATCTGCTCCTAACATTTGGTGGGGTTTTATTGTGATTTCCAGACTTCCTCGTTGGGTGGAATATGGCGCATTTTTACTTGCTCTTTTAGCTGGTTGCGTCAATGCCGTGGGTCTCCTTGGCTTTCAACATCAAGCGATAACGCATCTTTCAGGAACCGTAACTCAGCTAGGGAATAGCCTACTAGTCAATGCGGACAGTACTATTCACCTACTGCTCATTGTATTCAGCTTTCTGATTGGTTCTGCATTTAGTGGCTTCTTTATAGAAAGTAGTGCACTGAAACTTGGTCGCCGCTACGGTGTAGCGCTCTGCATAGAAGGCTGCTTGCTACTCTTGAGTTTGGGCTTTTTGGTACAAGGCGATCTCTATGGTCAGTATCTCGCTTCAGCGGCTTGTGGCTTGCAAAACGCGATGATTACAACGTTTAGTGGTGCTGTTGTGCGGACAACACATATGACGGGAATTATCACTGACCTCGGGATTATGATTGGTGAGAGCTTACGCGGACGCCAATTCGACAAAAGAAAAGCAAAGTTATTTATCTTTATCTTCCTAGGCTTCTTATTTGGTGGTACTGCCGGAGCCGCTCTTTTTAGCGCCTATGAACTATACGCTTTAGTGTTCCCTGCATTATTGGCATTTGTTATTGCTATTGCTTACTGGGGCTACCTTTACTTACTTAGCCGAAAGCAAACTGTATAACATTTACATACAAATCACCTTCTGAGGCCCCGAACTAATATCAAAGACGGCTTAAGCCATACGCTGAAGCCGCCCTTCCCTAATCCTTGTGTTAGTTTCTTGCTACCAAACCTATATTTCCCAGTTTCAGCTCTTATTCCCCCATAAATAGTGGCAATACTACGAGAAGTGCCGGGGGCCTCCCTTGAGATCTAGATCACATTTACTATGCTTTTTATTGTGCTAGTCACATTGTTGTTTCTAACCAAGTTATCGGGCCTGGTTGCGTGCTACAATTTTTCAACACGAGCAACAAATTCACATACAAGATTCTAGTAAAACGAAGTTTGACCATAAAAACAGCTGAATAACTAGATGTATTTAATGAATAGTATTGCAATGGATGCAGTTTACGGGTAATCTCCGCACACTGTGATTAAATACGGATGTTTAGTGAATATTTATGCCATGGAATGTGGCAAGCATTGACTAGTAGTAACACGAGACAAATATGCATAACAACACAAATGCTACTGAGGCTCCGAAGGGCAATTTTTGGATGTTTTTCATTCCATCACTGATCGGCCTCCTACTTTTTATGGCGCCTATCTCATATGATGACGGTCTAACCATTCCTGTTGCTGTAATGGCAAAAGTCATTCCTGCAGTTCTGGGCGATACATTGATTGCAATCATAACTGGTATTATTGCGTTTATGGCTGTCGCTTCTGTTCTTTGTAAAATTTTCAAGCCAGCAGCAATCCTACGTAACAGTTTCTTAAATGGTTTGTTTAACCCATCGCCTCTTTGGTTATTCGTGCGTTTAATTGGTGCTGCAGCAGTATTGATGACGTTTTTCCAATTCGGACCTAAAGCAATCTGGGAAGAAAACACCGGTGGACTTGTTCTTACTGGCCTGTTACCAACGCTATTTGCCGTATTCATTTTTGCGGGTCTACTACTGCCACTGCTATTGAACTTTGGTCTTCTTGAACTTTTCGGTGCATTGTTAAGTAAAGTTATGCGTCCAGTGTTCAACCTGCCAGGTCGCAGCGCAATCGACTGTATGGCTTCTTGGTTAGGTGACGGCAGCGTTGGTATCCTGCTGACTAGCAAACAATACGAGAACAATTTCTACACTCAACGTGAAGCTGCGGTCGTTGGTACTACCTTCTCGGCAGTATCCATCACTTTCAGTTTGGTTGTACTTGCTCAGGTTCAGCTAGAACATCTATTCCTTCCTTTCTATGGCGCAATCTGTTTAGCGGGTGTCGTCGCAGCGATCATTATTCCTCGCTTACCACCATTAAGCCTAAAGAAAGATCGTTACATGGACGGAAGTGAGCCAAAAAAAGATGCCGATGCTGTTCCTGCAGGACACACCACATTCTCATGGGGTATGGACTTAGCACTAAAACGTGCAGGACAAGTAACATCAGTCCAATCTGTCTTTAAAGAAGGCGTACACAACGCTATCGATATGGTATTCGGAGTACTACCTGTTGTAATGGGACTTGGTACTGTTGCCTTGGTGATTGCAGAATACACATCAGTATTCGAAATTCTAGGTCAACCATTTATCCCATACCTAGAGCTTCTACAAATTCCTGAAGCAGCAGCCGCATCTCAAACTATTGTTGTTGGTTTTGCAGACATGTTTATCCCAGCAATTCTAGCCGCTTCAATTGACAATGAGATGACGCGTTTTGTCGTTGCTGCAATGTCAGTAACCCAGCTGATCTACATGTCTGAAGTAGGTGCTCTACTACTAGGTAGCAAAATTCCGGTCAATATTGTTGAGCTGTTTGTTATCTTCATCCTGCGTACACTAATTACACTTCCTGTAATTGCAGGTATAGCGCATTTGATTTTCTAAGACGAAAATTTTTAAAGCCCTGTGTTTACAGGGCTTTTTTTGTATTTGCCGTTCCGAAACATAACCAAATGCAAACATATAGAAATAGCCCCTTCGTTTATCTCCCTTCATTTACGTCTCATAATTGATACAGACAAGTCAGGTTTTATAACTTTCTTTCCCGATAGAATTGTTCCAATCATCCATATCCATTCCCCGGAGTGCTAGCGTACTGCTGGCGTCGCTTACCTTTTTGACACTTTTGTTGCCAAACTCTTTCAAGATGACCAATCTCACACATTTAACGCAACGTTAGCGCAAAAGTTAAAAAACATGAAAAATACATTCAGGAATCTGATAAAACTGTCGATAACAAAATAACAACAACACATTTTTTGCTATCTGTTGTCGTAAATCATCCCCCTATAAGAGATGAATCAGAGGTAGTGTAAACAGGGACACTTGAGGAAAATCTATGAAATTCAGTCATAAAGTAGTAACCGCGTCCTCGATTTTATTGTTAGTGACAGTTTCGCTTCTGTCTATTCAACAGGTAATGACGGTACGTTCAGAAATCGAAGATCATATCAATGAATCACTAGGGGAGATTTTAACGAGTGTGGGAAACACTGTTGAGTCTCAAATGGACGCAAAAAAAGCATTAGCGCAATCTCTAACAGAGGTGATTGAGCTTGCTCCTAAGGATCGACAATACGTAAAAGACATTCTCGAACAGCCAAAACCAAAGTCGAGCTTTCTCGCGATAGGCTTCGGTTATCAAGCTGATGGTTCAGTTATTGAAAATGATGACAACTGGGAAGCAGGTTCTGATTATGACCCTCGCCAGCGTCCTTGGTTCCAAGCAGCAAAGAATCAAGGCAGCCTTATCGTTACTGACCCTTATGTCGATGCATCCTCTAAAAATGTCATTATCTCTATCGGCACGCCAGTAAAAGAAAATGGTCGATTCATCGCAGGTATGTTCTATGACTTAGAACTTACGAAGTTGGCGGAGTTGGTAAACCAAGTAGATGTATTTGATGCCGGATACTTATTCCTTGTAACCAATGACGGGACAACCATTGCGCACCCTGAAGCGACGAACAATGGCAAAAAACTTTCGAGCTATCTACCGCAGGTTGACTTAGGCAAACGTGAGCAACACATCGAAGTCAACGGTCAACGTTATATGGTGAGCCTATCTCACATCAAGAGTGAAAATTGGTATGTCGGTGCAATTGTTGACGAGAGTATCGCTTATGCCGCAGTAGATAAATTACGTAATAGCGCAATCATTTATTCGCTCATCGCAGTGGTGTTTTCTATTGCTGCACTTACCATTTTGATTCGATTCTTGATGCGACCATTAGATGAGCTGAATTCCGCTATTCAAGGTGTTGCTTCCGGTAAAGGTGATCTAACTCAACGCTTGTCTACAGAGACAGATAAAGAGTTTTCCGAGTTAGCACATGGCTTCAATACCTTTATGGAGAACCTTCAGCATCAAATCATCGAGTCCAAGCAAATCTCAGATGAGATCTTAACAGGAACTCAGCTGACGGCAGAAGGAGCGAAAGGATCAGCTTCCGCTATGCAAACTCAGCTGCAAGAACTTGAGCAGTTGGCAACCGCCATGCACGAGATGTCCGTGACGGCGACAGAAGTAGCAAACAACGCACAAGGTGCAGCAAGCGCAGCAAAAGAAGCAGATGAGGCAACGATACAAGGTTCAAATGTTGTAAATGAGTCTACAGCGACTATTAATTTGCTATCTGACAACATTGACCAAGCAGTTGAGGAAGTACAAGGCCTAGAATCTGCGACAGCGAATATCGAAACAATCTTAAAAGTGATTAACGATATTGCCGACCAAACTAACTTACTTGCACTGAACGCTGCTATTGAAGCAGCTCGAGCTGGCGAATCTGGACGAGGGTTTGCAGTTGTTGCTGATGAAGTTCGTACTCTGGCACAGCGTACACAAGAATCAACAACTGAGATCCGTAGCATGATTGAACAACTTCAATCCGGAGCCTCTTCCGTAGCGAGTGCTATGCACCAAAGTAAGAATAGTGCTGTCGAAGCGGTAGATAAAGCAGGACAAGCAAATGGTGCTCTACAGCGAATCCGTGATTCTATTCAACAGATTTCCGACATGAACTTGCAAATTGCCTCAGCAGCAGAAGAGCAAAGCTTAGTAGCAGAAGAGATCAACAATAACACGGTTAATATTAAAGATTTGTCTACACAGGTATCGCACTCTGCGGACCTTGCCGATGAAGCGATGCAAAAACAAAATGAGAATGTTCGTAAGCAGGATGAAATCCTAAACCGCTTTACGGTTTAACCACTTCTCTTTTCTAACCGATAAATAAACAAACAGCGAGCCCAATGCTCGCTGTTTTTATTTGCTTATAAAACAACATGAACGTAGCGATCTCTGGAACGCTTGTAATAATGATCGTCTACCTTCAGGTAAGTGAAGTTTCCAATCTGGATATAGGTACTGCGTGGTGGGATGCGCTTGTAGTGATAGTAATAATGCTTTGGACGCTTATGTTTTACCACTACTACCTTTTTGTGCTTATGCTTATATTTATGTTTGTGATGGTGCTTATGGTGATGTTTGTATTCCGGATGGGCATTGGCAGTGGTACTAAACAATCCTAAAGAAAACATCATTCCAATAACTGCGAAAGAAAGTCGCTTCGACATTCGGTTCCCCTTCTCTTCATAACTTAGCCGCCATGATATGAATAAGGACAACGTTGCGTGTCAATGCTCAGCGAGACAGTTTCACACTAACGTCAAATATCATCGCGATTTATCAGGCATTGGTCAGGCCATACACACAGCTAATGCTGCACTAACAACTTCGCACAAAAAAGCCGCTTGCCCAATTGTGGACAAGCGGCTTTCTAAAGTTCAATTACTGTGTGTTCGTCGAGTCGATTTATACCGCTTGAGCGAACAGTAAGAAACAGCCGAATAGGAAGATCATGCTTATCCCCATCGCACCACCACCCGCTTCGTACACGCTGCTGTCTTCTACAGGTACACGACGCACTTTCATGGTCATCGATAGTGGAACAAACACCGCTAGGAATACAAGGATGATGCCTGCGTAGCTAAGGATCGCTAAGAAGTGCTCTGGAGCGAATACCGCACCAAGTAAGGGCAGAATAAACGTAGTTACGAATACCACTGGCTTACTTGCTTTTAGAAGATCTGCATTTTGGTCGTAAAGCGCCATTGCCACACCTAAGAAAGACGTCAATAGTGCCAAGCCAGTAAACATAGACAGGATGAACTCAAGACCTGTGTACTGCTGACCAAGAACAGAGATCAACTCAGACACGTTTGAGAATTGAACAAGTTCATGTGGTGGCAAGTTACCCACTACCGCGAACAACCACAGTAGGTAACACACAAGAGGAATTGTAGAGCCAACAATGATCATGTTGCGTAGTTGGTTTTTGCTCGCTTCTTTGTTGTAAGTGACCAAAGAAGGAATCACCACCATGAAACCAAAGCTTGTGAACAGAACTGAGCTTTGTTTGATCAGTGCCATTTTGTCTGCGTTCACTACTTCACTTAGGCCTTCAAACGATACATTTGGCGCAAGAGAGAGCAGCGTTAGAACAAGCGCGACAATCATACCGACGAACAAGCCACGGTTTAGCTTATCAACAACGCCTGTACCAGCCGATACGATAAGACCAACCAAAACGGTAAAGCCAACTTGGCTAGAAATAGTAGAAAGTGGTAGGCCCAATGACGTGATCACTTTTTGTACCAAGTCACCAGCACCGATGATGTAGGCCATCAATAAGCACACAAGCAATGCGTACAAAAGACCGTTAGTAACAAGCTGACCGCCTTTACCAAGGGTTTCACGAGCAATGGCGTTCATACTCACGCCACCACCTACTTTACAGCTTGCTTCCAACAGAAGAAGTGCCGCATAAGTCGTACCTGCCCAGATGAACAGCATGAGAAGAGTGCCCCATAGGAGGCCAAATTGAGCTAGCACCATTGGTATAGCGAGCATACCAGCGCCAAGAGCAGTACCTGCAACGATCAGGGAGCTGCCGACAAGTTTTGAGTTCACGGTTAATACCTCTAAATTTAATCCGTTTTGTTGTGACTTATCGTGCTTTTGGTTCGAAGCACGATCTACGGAGACCCCCTACCCTGCAGCCAATAAATTCACTATGAAACAGAAACTCAAGGTGCAAAAAGCCTAAACTCAAGATGGATCTATCCTGTCTGAGTACATTAGGGATGTAGGGAATCATTTCCGGGCAGAGTTCAATTAACGGAATGTCTCACTTTGGGTTCGAAGCAAAATCAGCGCATCCTTTTTCGTCAATCCCATTCTCTGCTGAATGGATTTGGTTCAAAAGGATTGTAAGGCATAAATAGGACGATTGAAAAGCAAAAGCTCCATCTTATAGCCATATATTTTAACAACTATCAGTTGATGCAACAGATATGTTGTATAACCGCCGATTATTTAGTCTTTTGTTGCTATAGATAGTAGGAAATGAGCTGTAGCGCTCAATTTTTAAGGTGTACATGAAAATGTACACTTTGTTAGAAGGTGTTAGAAACCCGGAACATAGCCTAGATTCAGCAATATCGTTATTATTCGCACCGTACCGACACGTTTCGGTTCACATACCTCTAAACACTGATTTACGGTTCGAAAATATAGGTAAATGAGTGTTCCGAATGCTGGGTTTGGTTCCCCAGCATTTTTATTCTTCTTGCTATTCTTTCTCTGGCTAAGCCTATCCTTTCCAGCACCCTGCTACAGCTATTTACACGCGTCCTGTTCCCCTATTGAAGATATATACTCAAGTAACTTCAAGGTGCAGGGTTCAGAGCGTTGTCAATGATTCTCTGTTTACCGAAAGTAAGCAAGGAAAACAACGAAGCGGAATAGCTAGCTCTTTTCAAGTTGTTTGACGAAGCTATTTAGGTGGCAAAGAACGTGCTTCAGTGACACGCTCCCGAAGGGCGAGGTTATTTGAGTATAAAAAAGGCAAGGTGCCTAATGACAACCCTGCCCAACTTCAACAATCGTCTTATATCGCAACTAGGATAATTTGAACTTGCTTAGTTCACCATGTAACTCGGTAGCCTTTCGCGTTAGCTCATTACTGATTTCAACAGAAGATGTCATCGAGTCCATCACATCCATTGCGGTATCGTTGATAGTGACAACGTTGCGATTAATTTCTTCCGACACCGAGCTTTGCTCCTCAGCAGCCGACGCAATCTGATTGTTCATATCATTAATTACTTCGATAGCATGATTGATTTCAGAAAGCGCTTGTTGCGCAGCTTGAGTTTCATCTCGAGTATCGACAGCTTGTTGCTGACTTTGCTCCATCAAAACAACTATTGATTGAGTCTCTTGCTCTAAACGAGCCAGCATAGTGCGAATTTCTTCAGTAGAACCTTGAGTCCTTGTTGCCAAATTACGCACTTCATCTGCCACAACCGCAAAGCCTCTACCAGCCTCTCCTGCGCGAGCCGCCTCAATGGCAGCATTTAAAGCAAGTAAATTTGTTTGCTCCGCAATACCGCCGATTTCAGTCAAGATACCTTGGATGGCGGTGCTTGACGCAACAAGGTTTTCCGTTTGGCTCTGTGCATCACTCACTTGACTAGCAAGATGTGCCACCGCGTTGGCTGCGTTGTCCATTCTAGCCATGCCATTCACACTATTGCTTTGCACTTGGCTCGCTGCTGCTGCAGCTTGAACCGCAGAGTTTGCCACTTCATGAGCGGTTGCACTCATTTCATTGATGGCTGTAGCGAGGGAGTTCACCTCATTAACTTGAACGTTTAACTGCTCTTTCGAAATATCAGCACGCGTTTGGCCTTCAGTTGCGCTTTTGTCAACTTGATCAGCCGTTTCAGTGACCGTTAACAGCATTTCCTGTATGCGGGCTAGGAACGAATTGAACCAATGCGCTAATTGAGCCGTTTCATCTTTCCCTTTGACCTCAATTCGATAGGTAAGATCGCCTTCTCCTTGTGCCGCATCTTTAAAACGCTCGACTAAGTTCGTTAGTACTTTGCCTAACGAGTTAGCGATGAATGCCATTGCCAAAATACCGACAAGTGCCGCAATCCCACCAGCCCAAACACCTTTTTCTATGGCTGACTGGTTCTGCTCGTCGCTCCATTGCTCATAGTCAGCCACACTTTTTGTTAGGTGGCTACTAGGAACCGAAACAATCACGACCCATGGTGCATCACTGGTATCAATCGAAGTTATAGCGTACTCATTGCCATCAAACGAAATAATTCCGATCTCTTTTTGTGTCGCTAACGATTGGATATTTTTCCACTGTGATAGTAATTCGGAAGGTACTTTCATCCCTACAGAAGCAGAATCATCACTGTTCGCAAGAACAGCGCCCTTCCAAGAGGAAATTAGAATCTTACCTTGGCCCTCGAATAAACCGCTCGCTAGATTCTCACTTTGTCCTTGTAACTCATTTAGTGATAAATCAAAGCCGACAGAACCAATGATCTCGCCATTCATTTTGATTGGCTGGCTGATTGTAGTAATTAGCTCTTCTCGACCACGAACCGGATACATGTACGGCTCCATAACAAACGTTTTACCCGTTTCATATGGTTTCAAATGCCAATCATCTTTACGCTCACCACTACTATTGAGTTCAGTGTTGCTGAAGCTTTCCATTGCAACAACATCAAAGCTATTTTTGGAATTAGGAGAGAAGAATGGTGCCAAATAGCCTTTGGTATTGAAGCCGTCTTTTATGTCAAATGCTGTTTCACTAGGCCAAGACATGTCTTGCCACACCATATATCCAGCAAATACAGCTTTATTCTGAGCCTCCAAAGAAGCGATGAACTGTTTTACCACCGCCTGTGGTGTGGCACTAGACTCTGCACTTAATTCGAGAATTGATCGCACTTGTTTCAGGTTGGCAAGCACTGGCTCCAACTGATTTGAAATACTAAGCTCCTGCTGTAGAGCGGCATTTCTTAGATCAGAGGTGGTCGCATTTGTCAGTTGGTTTTTTACTTGTGTTGTAATCTGTTGATTTACTTCAGTGAAGGCACTGGTTGTCATCCCCATCGCAATCAATAAAGTAAAAGCCATTGCACCACCGGCGCTCACTGCAATTCTTGTTCGTATACTGTTAAACATACTTGTTTCTCCAACAGGCTAGTAGCTGGATTAATATTTAAATAAGGTAGGAAGGGAAATTGTATCTAACAGGTGTGAATGGAGAATGTCGTAATATGAATGAAATACGAACGGATTATGAAATTACATGAACAACACTATATCGTTTAAAGTGTACAAGGCGGGGAAGTAAAGATGTTTATTGAGTGTGAATCTATCTATATCTCAACTAACGCAATGATATTATAAATATTTATCAGAATTTAAAGATCGTTAACGGAGATACCGTGATCTCATGAGTGAACAACTCGCTGCGGCCTATCTAACAAATTTGGGCAACCAATAACGTGACATTGTTCACACAATATTTTTCTTAAATATCTGTAACTTAGCTGTAAATAAATCCTATTTTCATATAAATACCCTTCTCCACTTTGAGGAGAAGAGTATTTAAATCGATCTAGCAGTTTACCAGCATCATAGCGTTAAGAGCTGGTACCTTAATGGGTTGGCCAAGTTCAAACTGTTCACCTGAGAGTAGATCCGTAACTAATGCATCGCCAGGTAGCTCTAACGTCTGGGAGCGTAGAGACTTGTTAAGAACCAAAATCCCCTTATCACCTCGCTGCAGCACAAGCATATCATCATTACCTTCTACCATTCTCATCGGCTCACCATGCGTTAGGTTGTGAAATGCGATCATCTTCGCCATTCGAGGATCACGCCATGAGTTTTGCCAACGAGGATTTCCAAGACGATCTTTGATACCACTTGGGTCAAGATCGGTATATACCAAAGGGACTCCTCCGTCGCGCCCCATGATATACGCATACGCTAACCATTCTTCTTCCTCACCCATTACATGCTCTAAAAATACATCATTGTTTGGGATATCGTGAGTAATGGCGAAGGTGATAGCTCGGCCATTGGATAACGCCTGCCCAAAGCAATACGGATCGATGAGTGACTTGAAGCTACCACTTTTCTTAAGCGCTTTCGAGATTGTTGAAAACAGCGGAAAATCATACGCACCGAGTCGTGTTTCTTTCAAATAAGGTTCAAGAAACAGCTCATATTCTTCTTCAGTCGCGCCACCATCAGTAATTATTTCACCAAAAATGTGGACGTCATGCGTGATATCCTCAGTCCAAACCTGCTTCAAGTGCTCCAGCGTCATGTGCTTTGCTGCATCAATACGGAACCCCTTCACGCCAAGCTGTTTCAACGCTTGAAGATACAGTCTCTGCTGAGCGACAACATGCTCACACACTCGTAAGGTAGGTAAACCCGGATCGGTCGGCCCCCCTGTGATACGGCCATTTTGTACTTGCCACTTATCTTTCCAATCTTTGATTCCAAAAGCTTCGACAAAATCATTTTCATCAAACAGCGGCTCAGATAAGTCCCCAAATAGAACGAGGTCTTGATACTTATCTGCATTTTGCTGGTACTCGTCCATCACAGCTTGGCGCGGGTACTGCAAATCCGCGCGGAGATGGGCTTCATTAGCCATATGGTTAAATACTACGTCGGCATAAACTAATACACCTACACGGTCGAGAGCTTCAACCATGCTTTTGAAATCTGTGGTGTCTCCAAGTGCATTATCGATGACACGGTAATCTTGAGGTTGGTAACGCTGCCACCAGCGTTCGTCTTGTGCACTTTTCATTGGTGGAGAAACCAAAACCGAGCCATAACCTAGCTCGCTAATCTCCGCTGCACGTTGGCCAATATCAGCATACTTCCAATCAAAAGCATGCAAGATTACATTTGCACCCGTCGATTGTGTGTCTTGTAAGCCACTCATGTTTCTCTCCTCGTCGCGTTCGCTCACCCATTTATTGCTCGAATTCGTCGTGAGCGAATCCAATAGCTGAAATTATAAGAAGTATTGGCGCCTCTCCCTCCCCCCTAATATGTTTGTGCTAGGGGGAAAAACGAGGCGTAGCTCCACCTTGGGTACGGCTTAAAGGAGTACTTGAATACAATGTTCACTAAAAACAAACACCAGAACGACTTAGAGGAACTTATAAGTAGTTGTTTTAAAGGCATTTTTAAAATAAACATCGGAAAATAATGATATCGCTATTACGCCTTTCCTTGAGCACTTCGTCTAAGTAGAGGCACAAATTCAATATGTAACAAATATTTAAGAAGACGAAACTGTAGCTTATGTCACAGTTGGTGCGAGCTATAAAACGGCAACATTTAATGCTTGTCCGGTTTACTCCTTACTAAGGGTGATAACTGAGCTGGTTTTTGTAGCACTTAAGAATCAAACAAAAAGACAAGATGAGAAAAACTATGAAGTACGTCGTTACAAAAACCACGGACATTCACCTTTCTAAGCTTGATATGCAACAATTTTACCTTATTTTGAGTATGTGAGGATAAACATGTCTTTTTGGGGAGTGCTACTGGCAATCTTTGCCCAGTTTATTGCTTTTGGTATTTGTGGGTTATTTCTCTTAATTTGCTGTAGTTCAAATACAGAGAAAACTTATAGAACGACCGAGCGGCAACGATTGTTCTTCGAACTTAACCTGTGCGGCTTCTTCATTTCTTTCTTTGCTTCCCTTGGCCTACTCATATATGGTCTGATATTTAGCAACTCATCTCACTATTATGCTTATTTAGCGATACCCTGGCTGTTTGTTTTGACAGGCCTTTGTTACGACCGCTACTGTCAAAAAAGGTATGGCTACTTAATCAATGCTAATTTTCAAGCTTGGCAGAAATACTGGCACAAAGAGCTAGATAAGCTGGAGAATGAAGAGCTGCCAAAGTACCGATATGACGACGTTGTTGTATTTGATATTTGGCAAGCATGCCCTAATAAGCAGGCATCTTGTATTGGCGCATTACCGAAGGGACAAGAACTTTACTCGAAGATTGAAAACGCGAAAGAATTCGCAAAAAGCTCAGAGTCAGTGGATGATGAAACGGTTCTAGACAAACTAAAAGAGTTTGAAAGCGCAGTCTCAAAAGTACACCAGACCTTTCTGAACACCCCTGACTTTTTGGGTTTTAATAGCAAAGGCTCTCATGCTTTTCGACGAAAAATTTATAGAGGATATAAGGAATCGTATCCAAACCTGTATGACGAGACTCAGTTCATACTCTTCGAACTGCAACAAATTATGCGAACAACAATAATCAATAACTTCGATGTAAAAATAGAAGATGCTTACTTTTTTTTACAATATTCGTTAGATGGGCTATTTGAAGAAAAGGATATATTTACAAATTACGTACTCTGGACTTATGTTGAAGAATACTACGATGTCAACCCGTTCCAGTTAGCAATAGAACTATCGCAAATGGGCGTAAAAATACTTAAGAATACCAATGAGTACTTCGTATTTATCGAGTAGCCAGTAGATAGATCTCAAAGCACTCTATTTGCAGTAACTGCCCGTTAAACAAAAAGCCAAGTAATGCTTGGCTTTTTCTAATTCTATGTGCGGTACAACACCTTAACAACGTGCCAGCCGAATTTGGTTTTTACTAGATGTGGGGTTAAAACCTCACCTGAAAAACAAACTTTATCGAACTGCGGCACCATTTGACCACGGCGAAACTCACCCAGGTCGCCACCACGTTTACCAGATGGGCATGTCGAATATTTCTTTGCCAAAGTCTGGAATTTAGCACCTTTTTTAAGTTGCTTGATGATGTCTTCAGCTTGTTCTTTGTGCTTTACAAGAATATGTAATGCCGCTGCGGTGTTTGCCATTTGTCTGTCTCTCACTATTTGTGGGGGCGCAAGTTTAACCAATATGCCCACTAACGCTCAAGCTCTAGAACACTTTTGCATGAAAATAAAAGTCAAACTAGATTTGCGATATTTCGTTAAGAGCTCAACTTTATTAAGGCAATAGTTGAAGAGTAAGGATTATAAGATAAGATATGCTACATAAATCGGTATCATTGATAAGGTTATTTCATGGCAAAAGTCGCAAGTAAAGCGAACCAATCACAGGGTATGTTGGTGTTTAAACTCACCCTGCAACAGAACTTCGCAATTGGCACACTTAAAGTCCGTGAAATCGTTCCTTACATGCCAACAACCAAGATTCCATATTCCCATCACCATGTGATTGGAACGGTAACGATTCGTGATTTAACCGTGCCAGTCATCGATATGGCAGCAGCCATCGGATTCCGTCCAATTAGCGAAGAAGAATACAAGAACAGCTACTTAATCGTAACGGACTGCTTACGTACTGTGGTTGCCTTCATGGTACGAAGTATCGAGAAAATCATCGAATGCGACTGGAAAGCAATCGAGACGCCACCAGAAAGTGCAGGTCACAACATCTTTGTCACTGGCATTACCCGTTATGAAGAGAAAATAGTCCAAATGTTGGATGTGGAGCTTCTGCTTTCGAAGATCTACCCTCAGTATGAAAATACCAAGATTCCAATGCTGACAGACATCGAACGTGAACGCCTTAAAGCCTTGAGCATCCTTTTAGTGGATGATTCTTCTATTGCGCGCAAACAGTTAAGTGATGCATTAGACCGTATCAACATCCCTTATCAAATTTGTAAGAACGGTACTGACGCGCTCGACTTAATGAAACGAGATGCAGCAGCCAACCGCCCTATTGACCTTCTGGTGAGTGATATCGAAATGCCAGGATTGGACGGTTACGAACTTGCGTTTGAAGTTCAAAATGATTCCGCGCTGAACAACTCTTACCGTATTCTTCACACATCACTCTCTAGCGAAATTTGTGTCGACCGAGCACACCAAGTGGGCGCTCATGAAGCGTTAGAGAAGTTCAATGCTGGCGAATTGATTGAAGCAATGCTGCGTGGCGCAAAAGAGCTAGAAGCAAAAGCGATGGCATCTTAATTACTTCAATTTAAGTCGTTACTTACTTGGCATCGTGTAGCTGCGAGACACAAACTCAGTTTGTTCCACTTGATAGATGTGATTGATGTACGAAGCCAAGCTGTAAAGCACGTTAGCTAACAGGTTTGAATAGCGAAACAAAATTGGTGCGGGTTGCTTCTTACCTGAATGCTCTACGGCAACCAATGCACGAACGACCTTCTTGGCTTGGCAGCGACACAAATGCAATTGACTGGAAGTTGGGTGGCCACCGGGAAGTACAAAGCCTTTAAAGCCACCGTCAATGCGCGCTTTGATTGCGTCGTAGTCGGCTTTTAGCTCGTCAACTTCCGCTTCTGTGATCGCTAGCTTGCCACGGATAGAGCCATTCACATGGTACACGTTTGGCTGCATTCGAGTCAGGATATCACGGCTAAAATCATCCAACTCCATCGATAGCACAAGCCCAATTCGACTGCACAACTCGTCTGCCGTAATTTCAAAATCGCAGACCGGGCTATCTTCATAAATGAATGGGTAACAAATCTCGCCAAGTTCCTTACTTACTGGTCTCATGCTCTTTCTCTGTGCTTTGGTTCTAATAAAAAAGGGAGTTAGTATAACCTAACTCCCTTTGGGCATTCACATCCGTTTAGACGATAATAAGTTAGAAAATCGGCTTATGCGTTTTCGATTTTCTTGTGACCTTCTTGAAGGTGAACGAAATCAACCAGATCATCGCCTGATACTTGGTAAGCTTGACCAAAACCTTTCACGAACAGACCTTGTTCTGCTTTTAGGTTAAACAGAACGAAGTCTTCTAGTTGGCTCAGACCATCAATGATCTCACCGAAACGATCTTTCATTTGACCAACAACTTGTTGCCACATTTCAGTATCACGCTCAACAACGGTTGCAACCGCATCAAACGTTAAACGCTTACGAGCAAACAACTGCTTCGACGAATCTTCATCTTCAATCATCATCAAAGATACATTTGGATTCTCAAGCAGATTGCGCGCGTGACGAGCAATCTGAGAAATAAGAACGAAGTAACCTTCCTGGTTTTGTACGTATGGGGCGTAACTTACGTTTGGACGACCTTCCGCATCAACTGTTGCTAGTTGAATCGTACGGCGCTCCTGACGAAATTCCTTAATTTCTGGTCCTAGACGACCTTGTAAACGCTCTTGTTTAACTTGCTGATCCATTTTGATACCTAACTTTACTTATTTTGGGTTTCTGAGTTTGAACTCGGTTATTGTTTGATAAACCGACGCCACCCCCACTGTTGGCGGACGGAGCTAGCGTCGTATGTATTTTATTAGTTCTATTTGGAACTACTGGTTGAACTCAGCTTGCATCGCACGAAATGCCGTTACTTGCTCTTCAATGAGTTCACGCTTTTCGTTACGACCTAGGTAAATCTTGAAAATGTTGCTGCCGCACTCAGAGAAGAAACCAAAGTAGTGGCTTTCGCGTCCCATAAACGGCTTGCTTACTAGTGCAATTTTTTTCACGTTATCCAGTTTAAGGTGACCGTGAAGCTCCCCTTCTTTACCCATTAGGTTGTAGTAACCACGTGCCACTTTGCCTTTCGGGAACGGTGCTTTCACTTCAAAGATTGAGCCGAAAGAATGGACAATCGTCGTTACAGGACCAAAGCCTACAAGGCCTTCTAAAATGCTTTGAGCTTGCTCACCCGGAGCTACCGCTACCATTTCTTGAGGTAGTGCTGCAACCACGTCAAATTCCGATACACCAAGGCGCTCTGCCATCGCCGCAGGCAGCAGTTGTGGTTCTTGTTCTAGTAGGCTTTCAACCTGTTGCTTAATTGATTCCATTGGTTTTTCCATTTCTTTTAGATGTTAGATACTTTTGGTACGTTTTCGTTCATTTCCGACGTTAATACCTGAATACATGCCTGTGCGAGAGAAACAGCCCAGAAGCTCCCTGCAAGGGTTAACACTAAGCTACGCTCTTGAAGTTCGACCAAGCCCTTGTCATGCCAAACTTTGAACAGTGGCATTAGGAAGTTAAAGGTGTCTTCTCTCATGAAGTTTGGCAGTTTGTTCCCTTGAATAATCCCACGATCGAAACCTGACTTTAGCGCAGCAAAGAGTGGCTCTAGCGGGCTTTGCTTCATCATCATCGCGATGGTGCTTTGCCCTTCATTCACGGCTTTCACGTAAGTGTCTAGCGTGCGATGTTGCATCATGCCGTAACCACCGATATTACCGCCAGCACCACAGCCAACCGGAAGCACTTCTGCATACGTCTTCGCTAAGCTGTTGTACAAGCTACGTTCACGGTTATCGATCGCCCAGTGGTTTACGCTGAGTTGCTTCATATGGTGCTTCGACATGAATTTCACACCAAGCTCGTACATACCAGCTTTTTCTGGCGTGGTTGCTGGTGGTGGTATCTTGCCCTTCTCGACTAAATTCAGCATTGGCGCACTGCCACCCACAACAAGCTGGTATAAATCCAAGCCATGTGCCCCAGTAGACATGAAATCATTCAAGTCTTGTTCAAGCACTTCTCTGGTTTGGTAAGGTAAGCCGTAAAGTAGGTCAATGATGACGGGAATTTTGTCTTCTTTCGCTAGCTCAGCAACACGATTCAATACATCTTCACGGTCGTCTAGACGCTTAGCACTACGACGCACTTGGGTATTAAAACTTTGCACGCCAAATGAAAAACGGTTGAAACCACCATCTAGCGCTCCCTGATACAACTCGTCCGAGAATCGGTTAATACGCCCTTCAAGGGTAATTTCGCAATCGGCGGCTAAAGGGAAGTAGTCATGAATGGCTTGACCAAGAATGCGTACTTGATCCGCAGATAAGTCTGTAGGCGTGCCGCCGCCGATATAAACCGCATGGAAGATGCCACTCTGTGTCCAAGGCAATGCAGCCTTCTCTCTCAACTCTTTCATCAGAGCATCAAAGTACTCATCGACGAGTTTTCGGCTTGCAGCATTTTGGAAGAAGTTACAGAAAGTACAACGTACACGGCAGAACGGCACATGAATATACAGACAGCGCTTGTTGTTCTTTGCTGCTTCTGAAGTGATCCGTGACAGGATTTCACCTTGTTGTGGCGGTGGAACAGGCATGCTGCTACCACCCGCGTGTGCGGAGTGTTTTTTCACAAAAGCAAAGCGCAGCGGGTCGGGGCTATCACTCCCGAGAATCGATTCGTCAAATTTATAAATATCGACGCTCATATTTACTCACTTAAAGCCCACCAAACAAAGGATTAGGGCTCATTTCAAAAAAACTGTAAAGATCATAATTTGCACGTAATGATAATGCAATTGATAATTGATCTTATTTGTTTTTCGAGCAATAATCTTCCCACTTGATAACTATTCCTACTACCGAGATTTATCCGTGAACGTTAAAAGATATGCCATTGCCGGAGGCGCCTCTTTAGTGGTGCACGCAGCGTTTCTTTTTGTCTCTCAAGAGACGAAAGTGTTTGCAATGCCAGCAGGCAATCCCACCAGCTCGGTAAGCTTGAATTTAGTCTCAGCGCCAAAACCGGTACAAGCGGCTCCTACGCCACAAGAAGTGGTGGAAGAGAAGCACCCGGAGCCAAAACCTCAGAAGCCGACACCAAAGGCTGAGCCGATTAAAAAGACGGTGGAAAAGCCGATCGTAAAAAAAGAAGCGGTGAAGAAAAAACCAGTCCAAAAGAAACCTGAACCGGTTAAAAAACCTCAACCATCAAAACCCGTTGCAAAGAAAGATCCGCAACCAAAAGAAAAAGTGGAAGAGAAAGTCGCAAAAGAACCTCAACCACAACAAGCGGCTCCTACTGACCAATCTAAAGGGGCGACATCACAGCCTGTGATGATTGACCAACCGACGTTTGTTTCTCAACCAGTACAACCTCGTTACCCACGTTCAGCGCAAAAGCGTGGTATTGAAGGGGTTGCGCTGTATGAAATTTGGCTCGACGAAAACGGCAACCAAATTAAACAAGTGCTTATCGAATCATCTGGTGCAGAAATGCTCGATCTTTCTGCCCTACGAGCCATAAAACAATGGCAGTTTTCACCTCATATTTCTGGCGGGCACAAAATCGCTCACCGAGTTCAAATCCCAGTTCGTTTTAAGTTGGATGGATAATGGAACAGCTACAACATTTACAAACCCAATTTGGTCTTATGACTTGGCCTCTAGTTATTTGCTCTGCACTTACGGTCATGATCATTGCGGAAAGACTCTTTCAAATATTCATTAGCCTAGGAGTCGGTAAACGCGCGATTCGCCAAAAGCTGACCAAGCTTGATCCAACCAACAACAAAGACATCGAAGCCCTAGCGGATGAATTTTCGGGTAAACGACCTCTTTTGTATCGTGGTGTTGCGATGCTGCTTGCTCATCACTCTTTTTCTAAATCACTGCGTGAAGATGCAGCCGGTATTTGGCTTCAAGAAAAACGTCATCAGTTGCACTCAGGTCTTCGTCTGTTGACCTTGATTGGCGTGATCAGCCCTCTGATTGGTCTATTAGGTACAGTTCTTGGTCTTATTGACATGTTTAAAGGTATTGCTTCTTCTACCGGGAACATTACGCCAAACGACTTGGCAGATGGTTTAGGCCTTGCGATGCGTACTACTGCTGCTGGCTTGATCATCGCATTACCTGCTATTTCCGGTGCGCAGCTGATTGGTCTTTGGGCAGATCGTGTGATTGCTAAGCTTGAACACACTCTGAACTATGTAAACCTGTGGCTCGAAGGCATTTCTCTACAACACGTATCTCCAGAAAACAGTAAAGAAGTCGCGACTGTTGCAAATCATGTTGAAGCGAGAAGTTCATGATTAAGGCACCACAAGACAACAACAGTCATGGCTTAACACCAGACTTAACACCACTGCTCGACATCATTTTTATCGTAATGGTGTTTTTGATGCTCACTGCAGCAGTGAAGTTAGACTCCCTAGATGTGAACCTACCAAGCACCGATTCTCAAGCCGTGGCTGAGGTGGACAAACAATCGATCACGGTGAACATCCTTAAAGAAGAGCCGCACTGGGCAATCAACGGTAAGGCGTACATCGATTGGGAAAACTTTACGATGGCTCTGTTAGAAGAGAGCAAATCAACCGACAAACCTATTGTGATTGGTGCGGAAAAAACCGCAGATATTCAGTCACTGGTTAAGCTTCTTGGCTTTTTACAAGAAAACGGAATTCAAGCGACTCAACTGCTCACTGAAGAGTCGCAATAGAAGAATACAAGATTGAGAACACACTAATGAATAAAACACTTTCGCCAGTTCGTACCGCATTGATTGCCGCCATTACTATGCTTGCTAGTGCGAGCCTGTTTGCCAACGAAGCTCCATCAAATGAACGCGTGGTCAGTGCCGGCAGCGCTGTCACTGAACTGCTGCTTGCTCTAGATGCAAAAGATAGCCTTGTTGCTGTCGACGTAACAAGCCAACTTCCGGAAGGTATGGAGTTGCCAAAAGTTGGTTACCACCGTCGTCTTTCTGCTGAAGGTCTACTGGGATTAAGCCCAACTAAATTGATTGGTTCAGATGAAATGGGACCAAACACCACACTAGACCAATTGAAATCAGCGGGTGTCGATGTCGAAGTCGTCAACACAGAAGCAAACGTGGAAGGTTTGGTTGATCGTATCGACCAAATTGCGACCATCATGCATCGTGAAGCTCAAGCGGCGGCACTAAAAACGGAAGTTGAAGCACAAGTGAAAGCACTGGAAGACAACCAACCAGCAAAAGCTGACAAGAAGAAAGTACTTTTCCTACTGATTCACGAAGGTCGCCCAGCAAACGTAGCGGGGTCAGAAACAACACCAGATGCAATCATTCAACTTGCAGGTGGAGAAAACCCAGCAGCAAGCAAACTCTCTTCATACAAACCACTATCAACAGAAGCTATGGTCGAGATGCAACCAGACGTGATTCTTGTGAGTGGTCGTAGCTATCAAACAATGGGCGGTGCTGATGCCATTCTGAAAGCAATGCCTCTGCTTGCCGCTACCCCAGCGGGTATGAATAGAAACATCGTAACTATTGATGGTCATGCGCTTGTTGGTGGTTTAGGGCTTAAGAGCCTTTCAGAGGCGAAGCGCCTAAACGAGCTGCTTTACCCGTAGAGAGATGCAATGCTTCTAAGACGAATTCCTTTATCTACTACCCTACTCGCGTTATCTGGCGTTTTAGCTTTTATCGCAGTAGCTTCTATTACAGTAGGTCCAATGAATATTAGCTTCTCAGACAGTCTGAGAAGCTTAACGGGATCAGGTTCAGACCTTGCTCCTCATATTCAGTTAGTCATCAACGAAATCCGCCTCCCACGCACCATTCTTTGTATGTTTATTGGTGCAATTCTCGCTATCTGTGGCGTTGTGATGCAGGGGTTATTCCGTAACCCTCTTGCCGAGCCTGGCATCATCGGCGTTTCCGCTGGTGCAGCGCTTGGTGGCGCATTTGCAATCGTCGTATTTGCCGACTTCAGCCAAAACTACCCAACACTAATGAACTTAGCTGCCTTGCCATTTTTCGCCTTCCTCGGCGGCGCGATTACCACGGTATTAGTTTACTGGTTAGGTACGAACAAGTTTGGTACCTCCGTCACCATCATGTTGCTTGCGGGGGTCGCAATCAGCGCACTTTCGGGGGCTGCAATTGGTTTTATGAACTTCACCGCCGATGATCAAATGCTGCGAGACTTGACGCTTTGGTCGATGGGTTCACTAGCAGGGGCAAACTGGTCAGGGATTGGTTTGGCCGCAGTGACTCTCGTCATCTTGATGTTCTGGTTCCAGAAAAAAGCCATGTCATTAAATGCGTTGCTTTTGGGCGAGTCAGAAGCCAAACACCTAGGTGTGCCAGTACAAAAGTTAAAGCGTCAACTTATCCTGCTATCTGCAGTTGGGGTGGGAATTACAGTGAGTATCTGTGGTGCAATTGGTTTTATCGGTCTGGTAATTCCTCACTTAGGTCGTATGCTTGCCGGTCCAGACCATCGTACGCTGCTGCCTATTTCAGCACTGATGGGTGCACTACTTCTTACCGCTGCTGATATGTTTGCACGAGTCGTTGTTGCACCCGCAGAGTTGCCTGTGGGCATTGTAACCGCATTGATTGGTGCGCCATTCTTTATCTACTTACTGTTCCAACAAAAAGGGAAGATTCTGTAATGAATGACATCGTTTTGTCTGGCAGAAATATCTCAATGAGATACGGAAGCCGAGTGGTACTAGACAACATCAGTATAGATATTCGTGCAGGCGAGGTCACCGCATTATTAGGTCCTAATGGCGCGGGCAAGAGTACGCTGCTCAAGCTATTGTGTGGTGAGATTCCCTCTCAGAATGATATCCAGTTCTTTGGCAAACAAAAAAACGACTGGGAGCCTTCTGAGAGTGCCAAACACGTGGCTATGTTGCCGCAGCACAGCACACTGACCTTCCCGTTCTTAGCGAGAGAAGTGGTCGAGCTAGGTGCGATTCCTTTGTCAATATCCAATAAAGAGACCACGGAGCTTGCTCTGCAATACATGAAGCAAACCGATGTTTTGCATTTGGCTGATAACCTCTACCCTGCTCTCTCTGGTGGTGAGAAACAACGTCTGCATTTGGCTCGCGTGTTAACACAGCTTCATCTATCCGGTGATAAGAAGATTTTAATGTTGGATGAACCAACTTCGGCCCTCGACCTTGCCCACCAGCACAATACACTCAAAATCGCTCGCGAGGCTGCCAAAGCAAATAATGCCGCCGTTGTTATCGTACTGCACGATCTAAACTTAGCTTCCCAATACGCAGATAGATTGGTTCTATTGCACGATGGAAACCTGGTTTGTGATGACACACCTTGGAACGCCCTGACACCAGAACGCATTGAACGTGTCTATGGCTATCGCTCTATCATAACCAAGCACCCTACGCTTGATTTTCCTCAAGTTCATGCTGCGGCTTAAATAAAGGACATAAGCACACGACGCATAGCTTGTACTTCCTGCTTATCGATACAAATAAAAAACCCCGCAATGTTGCGGGGTTTCTTCTTGTTCTAGTTCTATTTGCTCATTTGAATAAGAGACTTACCAATTAACCACTCTAACTCTTTATCACTACCAGCCCCAAATTGGCTCTCTGCCATTTTGTATAGGCGGTCAATACCATTAGCTGCAAACTCATGAGCGCTTTCTGATGTGACAATGTGGTGGAATAGTAGGCGCAGAATCGCTAAGAATTCTTGGTCCTCTAACGCCTTAACCCAACTTTGTGAGAACGCATCGACCCCTTTGTCAAATTCAAGATGCTCAACAAACATCTTAAAGATTCGACCATCTAATGCTGCGGTAAAATCCGTTTTCTTTGGGAAATGGTGGCTAATACCTGTACGTGATACACCTGTTTGTTGGCTCAACGTTGTATATGACATTTTGTCATAACCAAGTCTAAGCAACTGATCAACAACAGCATCCATTATTTTTTGGATAGTAATTTCGGTATCTTCTTTACTACGCTTTGGCATATTTTAAGCTCTTCTCTTTTTAAATCCATCTAACTCACCGTTAAATGAGGCCAGAATGAAAATCATCTCAGCATTATCTATTGATGAGCTTTTTCTTCAATATAAGCTCAATCAACTCAAAACCACACGGCGTAAATCGTGGTTTACATTGACCTTTTTATCAATATCTGTGATTAAAAATATGGCACTTAGTTCAATCCAATAAAAACCCATGCCAGACTATTCATCATGAATATGCTTTTGCCAAGAATGATAATTATGTAAAAATAATCAATCAGGAAATAGTCTTATAAATTAATACTTAGTTCAACTAACCTGACAAAAAACTGACCGCTCAATTCATCAATTACTCTTAAACATTGATATACATCACACTTATCAATCAAATTGTAGCATTTCATCAGCATTTACCTTCGATTAACAACATAGCATACCGAGCCTTTTTTATCCAAATTCATTCATTTTTGTAGATACAGATCAAATACCTGATAGAATACCAATAGTTTTTACAAGAGGATTCGTTATGAGTGTCGAATTAGAAGAAAACCAAGTATGTGAAGCTTGTGGCTGCGCTGGTGAAATCGGCTTTATCATCAAAGAAGGTGACGATGTAGCTGACGTAACGATTTTCGCTGAGTCTAAAGCAGAATTAGAAGCTGAGTTTGCAAAATACCTAGAGCTAGCAAAAGCAGTATGTGCGGATGTTGAATACAACGCATCAGAACTGACTGAAGAATCGAAAGAACTAAAAGCTCGCTTCAAGTTTGATGTAAGTGCTGAAAAGCTAATTTTTGAACTAAAGACTCGCTCTCTAGCTCGTTAATCAAGCCCCACTTCCTCTATTTAAAGCGAGCCTATCTGCTCGCTTTTTTTAGTGATTGCTTTCAAATACAACCCACTTCAAAGCGCCATTGAGCTCAAAATCTTTCTCAGGGGCACATTGGATTATGACACTATCAATCTTAAGTACTGCGCCAATACTGTATGCCTTGTCTTCATAATAGCAGACACGCTTACCGATGCTTCCCTCTGTAACAATCACAGGTTTTACGTCAGAAGTTGTATATGTTTTCGCTTGCACAGCATTAGTGACGAATAATATACCCAAAATCGTAGAAGCGAATAATGGTGATAGGTAATTCATATTGTTACCGCCTGGTAGAAGATGATTAGAAGTAGTGTTCTATTTATTAACTTTATCATTATTGAGGACAACAAACCGGAAAGAACATCAAGCTGCTTAATATTATAAATTGCTAAATAAACTATGAAACTTAATAAATAATCTATTTAGTGATATCGCTGCCATAACACTGTTACTGGATTTAAATAGATATAACCTTCTAGCAGATAACCCCTGATTTAGTTATTCTTTCCGGTATGTTGTTACCACTTGGTTCAAATAATATGTTTCGCTACTTTCTCCTCACAATTTGCATACTATGCTCATGGGTAGCGAATGCCTATGAACTCAATTCTTATAGTAAGCTCAATCACATTGATAACTATGGCAACCTAGATTTAAGAAACAAACCATACTCATCTTTACCAAGTGGGCTTGTTGTAAAAGGTAACTTGAACATATCTAAAACCCCCATAACCACACTACCCAAAGGTCTAGATGTTGGCGGAAGTTTAGAAGCAACAAACAGTAGCTTAAAGAAAGTGACGCCTGGCGTATCCATTAAAGGCTATGCCAACTTACTCGGCAGTCAAATTGAGAGTTGGCCTAGAGGAGTCAAACTAGGTGGTTATCTAAACCTAACCGACACACCACTAAAACGCTTGCCTAGTCGACTAAAAGTTAAGGGCGATCTTAGCCTAATAAGAACACCGATCGAGTCATTACCAGAAGGGTTGGTCGTTGAAGGCAACCTTTATATTGGAGGCTCTGCGCTAAAAGAGTTTCCCGATACTATGACAGTTAAAGGCAATATCTTCTTAGGCGGCAACAGAATATCTAAGTGGCCAACCACACTAAACCTAGGCGGTGCAGTCGCCCCATGATGGTTTTCTAGACCTTGATGTGAGGAACGAGCTAAGAACTTATAAATAACACGCCTATGTTAAGTTCTCATTCACCTCGTTCCTCTGAACTGGTCGCTTTAGGTTAACGGATTATACTTCTTTGTTGTTAACCGGGTTCGCGTAGCTCGCCACGAGAAATTGCTGTGCGCCAACTGGTAACATCTCAAGCTTTTCTGCTAATTGAGATTTCACCTCATCGGTAACGCTTTCATCTTCGCGCCCTGCTGCAAGCAGGTTGATTGGAAATACGCGGTAGTTGTTGTGAATTTGGCGATCAATTTCACTTGCCAGTTCATCCGGTGTATCGAACTCTTGATCAACGACATCACCAAAAGCAACATGTACCTTGCCTTTGTAACCGATAATCCCCTGAATAATACTCTCTATATCCTCAAACTCCCCTTTCTCATAGCGACCATTTTCTGCTTTTTCAAACAGCTCTTTTGCCTTCGCTATATCACACGGGTCATTTTGATAAGAAATCGATACAGGAACAATCTTGAGTGAACGAGTATATTCACCAAAGCTCATTTTCTGCTTACGTCCTTCAACATGAAACATTTTGAGAATGGCTGGATCTGTGAAATCGTTCCCGTCCTTTGCACGGCCTTCCTTCTGAGCGATCCATATCGAATTGCCAGTATCAAGAGAGTGCTTAATATAGCTTGATAGCTGACCAAGGGCTTTCATCATTTCACGTGGGGCTTTGGCTGAGCGCTTAACAATGAAACTCTTGTTCAATCTCATCAATTCCGTCGCGCACGGTTTTTTCAGCAAGTTGTCACCAATCGCAATACGTACAGTACGATGATCACTTTGGTGTAGTCCGTAGTTAACTAAGGCTGGATCCATAGCAATATCGCGATGATTAGAAACAAACAAGTAAGATGTGTTCTTGTCTAGTTTATCTAAACCATCAAAAGTCACGCCATCTGTGGTCTTATCTAGCGTATCTTGTAGGTATTTTTTCACCTCGATTTGGATCGCTTCCACGGAGTCTAATTTACTCCACTTTGCCTTGAGATAGACACGAATCATCGGGCTCATCAGCGTTTTAAACCAACTCGCTTTGTTTGCAAAACGGTGCTCAATGATCGCACTGATAAATTCGTCGTCTTGAATAAGGCGATCTAACGCCGCTGAAATTTCATCGTCGTTGTAGGGACGAATATCAAAATAAGGATCTGTCTTAGAAGTCATTGTTCACTACATTTCAAAAAAAGCTGGCACATTCTACGCGGAGTTTTGCAAGCCCGCAGCATTTCTCCCCATACTTTTAACATGGTCATACCAGTAACATCACAAGATAATCCCCCAATTAGTCTTTATATCTGGTTGGCATTTGGGGGGTTTAGCGTTACCCTTAGCGCCCCGAAAACTCAGGTCTTTCTAATGAACTACGCGATTGAATTTCACAACGAATCATACTCCCTTCTCACCACGACAGCTCGCAAGAAGACGTTAAAACACAGCTTGTTAACCGTTGTTGAAGGACTCGCAACCATAAGATTGGGTAAACATGAGTATGCCATTGAGCCGGGTAACTCTTTTTGGATTCCTCAAGGATGTTTGAGTTCCATCACTTATTTTCCTAACTGTATTGCTGTTCGCTGTGATTTCTCTGTTCGTTTACGTGACCACTTCTCCTCGCAAGCTGGTTTTATCGAGCGTTCTCTGCTTCTTCAAGCTTCACTTGAGAAACTACGAGCATGCGATGTAGGAACATCACTTCATAATGACCTACTGCGTATTATCAAACATGAAGTGCTTGATGTTGAACCTAAGCTAGTCACATCTAAAGCAAGCGAAGCCTTGATGCAATGGACTCCAATGAGTAAAAATCATGCATTAAAAGAGCTCCACCTTGCTCTGTTGGTACGAGAAGCTCGTAAGAGAACGCTTTCAGGCATAAAAAAAGGGCGAGTAGTTGAAGATTTATTTGATGGCAGTGAGCAACAATGTGATCAACTAAGTGAACTATTGTTAGGCAAAAAACTGTAACCCAGAAAACGAAAAAGCGTGCACTGAGCACGCTTTTTCTTGATTTAGAATGGGACTTCGATTTGCATCATCCAGTTAGCATCGTAGTATTCGTGCCATCGATAATCAAATCTCATTCGAGGCTCTCCATCCCCTTTGTCTCCGAAGCCAACACTAAACATTAGTCCATGGCTTTTCAGCCACTCTTCTGTCGTCATGTCTCTTTCAAAGTCTCTCAGCTCTTCGGGCATCCAAATCCCTAACCCAAAGTAGTTCTTTTCCAAACTTTGAGTCAATATCGGAGTTTCTTCCGGCTTGATTGCCCATTGTTCCCAATAGTTTTCTATCGGCTCATCCAAAAGTACTTTAGGCTGATACCACCTCAGAGCGTCGGCATTGAGAACGCCTACACTATCAAAAAGGTCTTCGCAGATTGACATCGTATTATCGGCAAATACAACTGAACGATCTGATACGTAATTACATGCAGAATAAGCCTGGCTTACAACAAGCAAGGAGCATGTACTCACTAAAATCGTTCTGAACATAGATCTAAGACCTCTTATTTACCGGACGGCATTGTCTTATATAAGTCTTCATCAATCAATATACGGCTGACCGAAAGCGTCGTGTAGCAATCTATGCTATCGCCTTCGTTGATTGCATTGCGAATATCAGTACTTCGGACTTTCACCTTTTCTGGGCAAGCCATCACAGCCCAACGCTTGGTGATTTCTTCTGCTTTATAAAATTTAGCAAATTTGAAAAAATTATCAGGACCAATAACAAAAGTTATATCGGCCGTCGGATAAATTTCTTGAATTTTTGTCAGCAACGCAAAAGTCGTCACACTTTGCTCAGGTTGGTATAAAGTTTGCTCTAGATCCGAGCGTTGAACATTGGAAAGCGCCATATCCTTGATAAATGCATCGACAAGCCTGCACCGAGTTGGGTAATCCAACATATCTTTGCCCCATGCGTGTGCAATGCTTGGCTCTAGAAGCACAACATCGAAATGACTCAATGACTCGATCACGCTTTTGTGACCTAAACTCGGCGGGTTAAATGCACTACCAAAAACGGCGATTTTTTTCATATCCGGTGATTACCTGGTTGAAGAGAGTTTTCTAATCCAATGAATTCGGTATGATACTACTAATCTTTAGAGTTTTTTGACACCAATGCGACGTTTGTGAGCATTAAGTGAGTGTTTTATCACCGTTTAAGAATCATGAACGCTAGCCTCAGCGTGAGTATCTCTATGCAGGCTTGGTGTTTGATATGTTTGCAGGAAAAGGAACCCGAAATGGAACAATCCATCCGCGATGAAATGCGTGTACTACCATCTATCGATCCGCATTTTGAAATTGAACGTCGTGTAGCTTTCATCAAAAGTAAGTTACAAGAATCTGGTTGCAAGTCTCTTGTGCTAGGCATCAGCGGCGGTGTTGACTCAACGACGTGTGGTCGTCTCGCGCAAGTGGCAGTCGAGCAGTTAAACCAAGAATCGGGTGAAAATAATTACCAGTTTATCGCAGTGCGCCTACCATACGGCGAGCAACAAGATGAAGATGAAGCGCAGCTCGCTCTTTCTTTCATCCAACCAACGCACTCTGTATCGGTTAACATTAAAGCGGGAGTTGATGGCCTTCACGCAGCTTCTCACCTTGCATTAGAAGGTACTGATCTGCTTCCAACTGAAGCTGCGAAAATTGACTTCGTGAAAGGTAACGTAAAAGCGCGTGCTCGTATGGTCGCTCAATACGAAATCGCGGGGTACGTTGGTGGCTTGGTTCTAGGTACTGACCACTCAGCAGAAAACATCACCGGTTTCTATACCAAGTTTGGTGATGGCGCATGCGATATGGCACCACTATTCGGCTTGAGCAAACGCCAAGTTCGCGAAGTTGCTGCAACATTAGGTGCACCTGAGCAGCTAGTGAAGAAAGTACCGACCGCGGATTTAGAAGAACTTGCACCACAAAAAGCTGACGAAGATGCATTGAGCCTAACTTACGAGCAGATAGACGACTTCCTAGAAGGCAAGGCAGTATCGCAAGAAGTAAGCGACCGCCTAGTCGCAATCTACAAAGCAACTCAGCACAAGCGTCAACCGATACCAACGATCTACGACTAAATCGTGTAATTGCGAACGTAGACTCGTATCACCAAAATAGAAAAACGCCGCTAAATGATTTAGCGGCGTTTTTGTTTGGTGGAGCATTGTTTGGAAAAGCCAGACTAGATTAGTCTATGAGAGTCACGTCTGTTTCTGGGATGGCACAACACGCCAGCACTTTACCCATCGCACGTTCTTCTGCGCTTAATGCAGGTACTTCCGGATGGTCGACCTGACCTGATTCTAATTGCACCTTACACGCCCCACACAAGCCCGCACGACAGCTGTTAGTGATGCTCTTGCCTGCATTCTCAACTTGTTCAAGTAACGTTTGTTGGTTGTTCCCCATCAACTTAAAGCCGTTGAACTCAATCTCAACAATTTTCTCAGGTTTGGCCGTCGCAACGGCAACACCAAATGCTTCTTGGTGGTAGTTGTCTTCTGGTAGCCCTTTCTTCAGCAGAAGGTTCTTCGCTTTTTGCATAAAGCCATCAGGGCCACAAACAAACACTTGGCGCCGTTCAACATCTTTGATCTGTTTGATATGAGATAAACTAATACGCCCTTTCAGGCCAAACCAATCTACCGCAGGTTGAGTTAAGCAAATCTTCACATCTAAACCAGGATGTTGGCGTTTTAGTTCGTTTAACTCATCTTTGCACGGGATATCAATCTCGCTACTGCATTGATGGTAGAACACCACATCATCGAGTTGATTGTGATCAGCCAAGTAACGAACCATCGACAGCATTGGCGTTACACCGCTACCGGCAGACAGCAAAAGTAGAGGCTGTACAGAGTGTTCTTTTAGATGAAATTGGCCATCTGGTGTTTCCGCTTCCAGTACATCTCCCACCTGTAGATTATCAAGCAGTGCATTGGACACACGGCCGCCAGAAACACGCTTAACGGAAATGGCGTAACGGCCTAGGCGAGATGGACTAGAAGAAAGCGTGTAACGACGCCCAACTTTCTTACCATCGATTTCCACTTCGATAGGCAGATGCTGACCCGGTAAGTATGTTGGTAACTGGTCTTTACTCGGCTCAAGCCATAAGGTTACGAAATCACGCGCAATCTCTTCTCGCTCGACACAGGTGAGCGACATGAGATTAGGAGAGTTATCTGGATAGAACTCAGCGTCTTTGTATTCCAGCACTTCCACTTTGTCTCCCTGACGAATAATGCCTTCGTTAAGGG
The DNA here is from genome assembly GCF_052037695.1 of Vibrio sp. WZ-1. Classification (NCBI taxonomy): domain Bacteria; kingdom Pseudomonadati; phylum Pseudomonadota; class Gammaproteobacteria; order Vibrionales; family Vibrionaceae; genus Vibrio; species Vibrio sp. WZ-1. Next base: position 63,794 of record NZ_JBQEQR010000078.1, read on the forward strand.
CAACAAGGTTTTGACCGAAGAACACACCACCACGTTCATTAGCACGGAACTCTTGCAGTGTTTTCAACGGTTCTTTGCTTTCTCGGAATGTACCGCGTTGAGTGTTAACGGTAGTAAGGATGCAACGCTCACAAGGTTTTACTGATTCAAATTCTACTTCACCAATTCGAATGCGTTTCCATGAGTCTTCTTCAAATGGCTTGGTATCAGACACCACAAGGTTGGTTCGAAACTGATCCAACGAGTGCTGTTCAGAGCTTCTGTGATTTAGCTCTTCCAGTGACGCTTCACTGATCACAAGTACTGGATAACCATCAGCAAAGCTAACATTGTGACCCAGCTTCTCTCTCACACGATTTGACTGCTCACCAGTAAAAAGCAACTCGACGCGAAGACCTAATACTTTGCTGAACCAATCATCCGCTCCGTCAGTAGTGGTATATGCCGTAAAATTGTCTTTCCAAACCGTTGCCGGAGCTTCCTGCATTTTGAAGTCTTGATAACGGATCTTTAATGGCTCTTCGCCCTGGCTGGTAAATACCACCCCATCTGGCAATAACGCTGACTTTATAGTCACCATTTGCGGAAATTTTCGAGCTGTAACCATCGAGCCGTCTGATGATGCAAGCATAAATCGGCGATCAAAACTCAATCCTTGTTTTTCCACCCAAGCGGAAGATAACGCGACACCTCCGACAGATTTAACTGGAAAAACATTAATTTGAGACAAAACTGATTGTGACATTGCCTTCTTCCTACAGGTACTTTCTAATTATTGGGCTATCATATCTTCATACGCTTAACGACCCAAGTGCTTATAAAATATCAATTTGTATTCGATATGTTCATATGGCAGTCACTTCGACTACTTAATATGTGTATTAGTGCGTCGCATTTTATGAATAAAGTCCCATAAATTTGCACAGTTTTGACGAAACTAGGATTGCCAAGATGTGATATTGAGCACATAATTCGCCAACTTTTTGACACCACAAATAACCTATCCGGAGCATAGACCATGGATACTAACAAACTGATTCTAATTCTACTTTGTATCTTCCTTCCACCAGTAGCAGTCTACATGGAAAAAGGTCTAGAGAAAGACTTCTTCATCAACCTGATTCTGACGTTCTTCTTCTTCCTGCCAGGCACAATTCACGCACTTTGGTTGACGATGAAGTAACCAACTGAGCTCCTACCGTAAAGAAATGTGAAAAATGGGGTGAAATGGAAGAGCAATTCCACTATCATCCTGTCGCCTAAGCGCAAGCGTTTGCTCTTGAGGTAAATGCAGCGTTTAGGCTCCAAACATAACTTTTTAATGGTGGGAGCAATTAATGACAACACTGACTATTACTCGTCCTGACGATTGGCACGTTCACTTACGCGATGGTGAAGTTCTAAAAGATACCGTTCGCGATATTAGCCGTTATAACGGTCGTGCACTGATCATGCCGAACACCGTCCCACCAGTGACCAATACTGAAATGGCGTTAGCCTACCGTGATCGAATCCTTGCTGAGCAACACGGCGAGCAGTTCGAACCTCTTATGGCGCTGTACCTAACAGACAACACCACGCCAGATGAAATCCGCAAAGCCAAAGCATCAGGCAAAATCGTTGCTGCAAAGCTTTACCCAGCAGGCGCAACCACCAACTCTGACTCTGGCGTAACCGATGCAAAGAACATCTACCACGTTTTTGAAGCGATGGAAGAAGTTGGCATGCTGCTTTTGGTTCATGGTGAAGTGACTCACAACCACGTTGATATTTTTGACCGTGAGAAGGAATTCCTAGACACGGTTCTTGCTCCTATCGTCAACGACTTCCCTAACCTAAAAATCGTTCTTGAGCACATCACGACTGCGGATGCGGCTAATTTCGTAAATAACGCCTCTGACAATGTTGCAGCAACGATTACCGCTCACCACCTGTTGTTCAACCGTAACCACATGCTAGTCGGCGGTATTAAGCCACACTTCTACTGCCTGCCAATTCTTAAGCGTAATACCCACCAACAAGCGCTTATCGAAGCAGCAACAAGCGGTAGCAAGAAATTCTTCCTAGGTACAGATTCAGCACCACACGCAAAAGGCGCAAAAGAGTCAGCTTGTGGTTGTGCAGGTTCTTACACTGCACACGCAGCGCTAGAACTTTACGCTGAAGTCTTTGAGAACGAAGGCAAGCTAGAAAATCTAGAAGCATTCGCAAGTTTAAATGGCCCTGATTTTTACGGTATCGCTCGTAACACAGACACAGTAACACTAGAAAAAGCAGCTTGGGATGTACCAGAAACTATGCCATTTGGTAGCGACATCGTTGTACCAATCCGTGCTAACGAAAAGATTGAGTGGGAAGTGAAGTAAGCACACTCACAAAATGAAAAAGGGTCATGCCACCATATTCGATATGGAAAGGCATGACCCTTTTCTTTTAGCTTCAATAAAACCTCAAAACAAAATTCGAGTTTATTTACCGCGAACCTTCTCCACCACAGTCCAAGCAGCAACCACAACTAGACCGGCAATCACACCAATCACGCCGTTGAGCAGTGTTGGTACAATCGCTGTCGCAACCGTATGACCACGGAAGTCCATAATGATCGGTTCAATAAGGTGATGAATCGCTGGCACGTTGTGAACCACAATCCCACCGCCAACTAGGAACATCGCCGCAGTACCAACAACAGCAAGCATCTTCATCAACTTTGGTGCAAATGCGACCAAAGCACCACCTAACTTGGCTTTCAACCCCTCACCATTAGAAGTACGTTCGAGGTAGAAGCCTAAGTCGTCAAGCTTCACGATACCCGCTACCAAGCCATATACGCCAATAGTCATCAGTACTGCGATTAAACTCACCACCAGAATCTGCGTCACGATGCTTGAACCGGTCACTGTACCCAAAGCAATCACAATGATTTCAGCAGACAAAATAAAGTCTGTACGAATCGCACCAGCCACTTTTCTTTTCTCGTATTCTTCTACCGATTCCCCAGTATTAACCTCTTCTTCCTTTTCTTCATGCTGATGCGCATGAGGAAAGAGTTTTTCTAAGATCTTCTCTGCGCCCTCAAAACAAAGGAACAGGCCACCCATTAAGAGTAATGGCATGATCAGCCAGGGAATAAAAGCACTGATCAACAAAGCCGATGGCACCAGAATCAATTTGTTTTTAAATGATCCTTTTGCCACCGCCCAAACCACAGGAATTTCTCGTTCTGACGCTACGCCAGACACCTGTTGCGCGTTTAGCGCTAAATCGTCGCCCAGTACACCAGCGGTCTTTTTCGCCGCCATCTTAGACATCAACGCGACATCATCCAATACAGCTGCAATGTCATCCAACAGTGTCAGTAAACTTGCTCCAGCCATTTATTTATCTCTTTTATGGAATTGAATAAGTAACAAAATGTAACACCATTAAACCACTCAGCAAAGTTATGATTTTGCAAAGAATAAGGTCACAAATTGTGTTTTCTATTGCCGTCGCTCTGAGACAGGACTAGTCTTGTCTTACCTTTCAAGCACACAAAAGAAAAAGTATAGATGAAAAGCGGATACACTTACCCAATCGGTACCCCAGGTCAGCCATGGGACGAAGCAGAACGTAAAGCTTGGCGTGAGCAACGTGACGTAAAACGTAACTACCAAGAAGAAGTCGTGACAAAAATTGATGCACTACGCGATCGTTTCGATGTCGAGCAATACGGCGCGCTTTCTTACAACGAAGCACGCTTCCCTCTGCTTTGTATCAAGACTCGCAACTGGGATGCTGCGAAACCTGTTGTTTTAGTTACCGGCGGTGTGCATGGCTACGAGACAAGTGGTGTACATGGCGCACTGAAGTTTGTTGATACGCAAGCAGACCGTTATGCAGAACACTTCAATATCGTTGTCGCACCATGTGTCAGCCCTTGGGGTTACGAAGTGATTAACCGCTGGAACCCAAATGCGATCGACCCAAACCGCTCTTTCTACGCAAACAGTCCAGCAGAAGAATCAGCAAACTTGATTAAGCTTGTTGCGACCTTGGGTGATGTTCTAATGCACATCGACCTACACGAAACAACAGATTCTGACGAGACCGAGTTCCGCCCTGCTCTAGCGGCGCGTGATGGCCTTGAATACATCGAAGGCATGATCCCAGATGGTTTCTACACTGTGGGCGATACAGAAAACCCGCAACCAGAGTTCCAAAAAGCAGTCATCGAGTCAGTAGCGAAGGTGACCCACATTGCCCCAGCGGACGACCAAGGCGAAATCATTGGCTCGCCAGTGGTGCAATTTGGTGTGATTAATTATCCAATGGTTAAACTAGGTCTGTGTGGCGGCGTTACCAACTGTACTTACGGCACCACAACAGAAGTTTACCCAGACAGCCCGAAAGTCACTGACGAAGAGTGTAACGACGCTCAAGTGGCGGCGGTTGTCGGTGGTCTAGACTACGTGCTCGCTCAGCTATAACAAGCGGTTCTTATATTGCTCCGGTGTTATGCCGGAGTATTTCTTGAACATAGCAATAAAAGGACTGGCTTGGTTGTAGCCCAGTGTCAACGCTACCTCTTTTACAGTCTGCCCCTTTCTCAGCAACTCCATCGAATGCAGGTAACGCACTCGCAATCGCCACTCGGTAAAGCTCATCCCCAATTCACTTTGGCAATGGCGAGCTAACGTACGCTCTGTAGTGTGCACCTTCTCCGCCCACTCTCCCAAACTAATTTCATCGGTTGGAGCTTCTTCAACAGCTTTTAAGATTGGCTCTAGGTACTTATTGTCAGTGGTTGGCAAAAAGTGATGCTCAACTTCTTGTTTGGCTAGCTGATCGAGAAGGACTTGGACAAGACGCTTATCTTCTTCGTTTTGAGCAACATTAATATCGCGCTGACGGAAATCTTCTACGATCGCCGAGACAATGGGCGTCACTTTGATCAAACTGGTTTTGGAGGGGAAGTGCTTCGTCAACTCTGGTGCAATATTTAAAGAGCAGTATTCCAATGGTTTGCGGTTATAGCTCTTATGTCGAATACCCGCTGGCACCCAAATCGCAAGATGAGGAGGAGCTAAGAAGCGAGTATCTTCCGCATCCATTTCTAAGATACCACCACTGATTAGTTGAACTTGCCCCCATGGGTGACTATGAATACGAGTTTCCGTATTCGACAGGAAGGCCTCAAAATTCATAAATACATCTGATGGTGCTCTATCAATCGATAATGACGGATGAAGATTCCTAGTGCTCTTTTTCAAATTTGTCTTCCTATCGCTTACTATGTCTTTCCAGAGATACTTTTCATTATAAAGACCTGTCAGACTAGCGCCATTAATTATTCTGCGATGAGGTTCTCATGGTTTATTTGCTTCCATTTTTTACTGTCATGATTTGGGGTGGGAATTCCATCGTAAACAAAATGGCAGCGAGTGCCATCGAACCAAGTGCCATGAGTTTCTACCGTTGGTTTGTCGCTATGGTACTTCTGACGCCATGTTGCTTACCAGCTGTGATCAAACAGCGTCATGTGATTCGCCCATATTTAGCTAAACTGGCGTTTCTCGCATTGCTAGGCATGGTCCTTAACCAATCGTTAGGTTACTACGCAGGTCTCACTACTACCGCTTCTAATATGGCGTTGATTACCTCTCTCGTTCCTTTGATCAGTGTTTTCTTGAGTGTGCCTTTATTGGGTAAATCAATTTCCATGTTGAGCGTAGCAGGTGGTGTAATTTCATTAGGCGGCTTGGCATTTATGCTTGGTCATGGCGACATTGCCTACTTCCTTCACCAAGATATGACCCAAGGTGACAGCTTGATGTTGTTGGCAGCTCTTTGCTACGCGATTTATTGTGTACTGCTTAAACGCTGGAAAATGCCTTTCAACAGTATGACTTTGGTTTACATGCAAGGCTTTTTCTCTTTGGTAATGCTTACTCCTCTATGGCTGAGCAGCGATCAATTGTTGCCGAATCAAAGCGCGCTGCCTTTGATCGCATACGCAGGTATTGCAGCCTCAATTTTCGCACCATTAATGTGGGTGAAAGCGATTGATTTGATTGGAGCAGATTCAAGTGCCATGTTCATGAACCTGATGCCAGTGGTTTCGGTGGCTCTTGCTTCGACCATGCTCGGTGAAGAAGTCCATGTTTACCACATCATTGGTGGCATACTGGTTATCTCCGGTGTTATCTTGTCACAAATTAAAGTACGTAGAAAAGGCAAAGTCATCGACTCAGAAGCTCAAACTGCAACGAGCTCATAACACCTAAAAAAGAAAAGAGCCATGAGGGCTCTTTTCTTTTAGCGTGCATTTGGACTAAAGTGCTTCAGCCTGCTTTTCCAATTCTTCACTTGTCTTTTGGCTAACAAACTCTTTGTATAGTGCAGCTTTATCCGTTGGATCAATATCCGTACCCGCCGTTACAGCAGAGTTAAACATCTTTTCTGATTCAATCTTTGGCATGACTACTAACGCGCAAATTTGCTCTACACCACCAATTTCAACTAGTGATACTTGCTCAACTTGGCTCTTTTGAATTGAAGTATTAGTAATTTGCTTCGCTATTTGCTCAAAAGACGTACCAGAAGCTTGACCATCAACTGAACTATTAATTTTTTGATAGTTCTTCTCTAACACACTGACTTTAATATCAAGGTTTTGAGCAAGCGTATTACGCGCTAGAGAAATAGCGTGGTTACGATCGACAGAAAAATTACCAGACGCCGTAACACAGTTTGACGCTGCAAAGCCATTCGCTGAAGTTGGGTTTAGTACCCAACTAGGCACATTGCTGCCTTTGTTGGTTTCCACTTTCGCCGTGTTTTCAGAACCACTTTGACTCGCACAGCCAGATAAGATCACTGCGCTGATAGCCGCGGTAAGAATTTGATATTTCATCTTCAATTCCTTTTAGATAATTGGGTTGGACTGCGCATGATAGGTTTTCATTCTATCGTTGACCTTTTTGAGATATTTGCGAGTCTCGTTATAAGGTAAGTTCTTGATAAGGTGTTCATATACCTCATCAGAGCTCATGGTATTGATTTTCTTAATCGCACTAGAAACACGTCGCTCACCAAATGCTTTGGCCACGTTACCTGACCCCGTGTTGTAAGCCGCAATCACACTGTAAGTCGCACTTTGTGGGTCTTTAATGCCTTTTAGGTATCGACTCTGAAGAATTTTTAGATACGCCGTGCCAGTTTCGATATTCAGGTTAGGGTCGTATAAGTCATTCGCTCTCATCGGCTTATCTTTACCACGATACAGCTTGTTCACGTCATGACCTGCGGTTGTCGGCACAATTTGCATCAACCCGTATGCCGGCACATGAGATTTTGCTTTCGGATTAAAATGCGACTCTTCATGCATGATCGCTAAAACAAGCGCAGGCGGTAGTTCACGCTTTGCACTTTCTTGTTGAATCGCTGGAAGGTACTTATTCGCGCGGTTCGCCAATGATGATTTTGGAATCTTGACCTTATACTCAACCACTTTTTGAGGCTGCTGTTTTAGCTTCTTCTCTTGCTGAACCAACTCTTGTTTCACAGCTGCGATGCGTTTTTCTTCCTGCTTCACCATTTGCTGTTTTTGCTGAACAATCACTTGCTCTTGCTTTTGTTCACTTAACACTGCACTTTTCTCAGCAGCAAAGATGTCAAGTTGACTCATTTGGCGCTCAGTTTGCGCTTCAATCTCTTTCTTTACCTCTTCGAAAGTCTTTGGTTCTACTTTAATTTCCTCAACGAAAACCGTTGTAGGCTCAGCTTTTTTAGGTTGAGTTACACCAACTTCTTCAAACACCTTAGCGTTTTTCTCGATAACGGCATTGACGACTTCAGCTTCAACAACTGGAGCTTCGGCCTTTTCTTCTTCCGCAGACGGTAAGTAGCTAACCGTAATCTCACCTTTCTCCAAATCAACAACGGTTCGTGCGTTATGTTGTTCGTCATAAACCACGACCACATCCGGAGAAGGTATTTTGGTGTCACCCCATTTTTGAATAGAGGCTTTCTGTTTTTTGTCCCAATCCGCTAAGTAAGCTTGCTGCCATTGATTGAACTCTTGAATTTGGGCGGCATACCATTGCTCAAACTCGTCCGTATCATCAGTGGTTAATTGTTCGATTTCTTGGTCCAGTTCAGCAAAAGGATCATTTGCAAAACTTGGTTGCACCACAATTAGGTTTAACAACGCAGCCAGTGCGCAATATTTCAATTTCATAAATTGAGTTACCGTAATTTGTTAAATCAGAAATAAGAAGACAGATCTCCGACACTCTCAGCTTGTTGCTCAAACATTTGATCTTCAATGTCTATCACCAGACGCTCACACTCTCGGCTTGGACACTGCTTTGCAATGAACAAACTTTCCTCAAGTTCTCCTTGCTCAAACTGCCATTGAGCTAGCCAGTGCTTGATTTCACTGTTGGAAATCGCGGGAACATCAACATACTGTTGATAATAATTTTCAGCTTTGGCCACGTCTGATTGAGATAAGAGCAAGGTGACTAAACCTGCGGCATCCATCGCAACGCTAGGTTCTTTGATGATCAACGGTAATATCGGCTTGATGTGCTGGTACTGCTTTGTTGAGTAATACGCAACGGCATAGTTCAGCGCTGTGGTTTGGAGATTGGTTTTGTAGCCAGTATCATTCACATTCGCACGGCACTGAGCTTGACTCTTACTCAGTGAAGAAAACTGAATATTGGTCAGTTCGTAAGTTAGACTCGCGAAAGGCCACGAATCTAAAGTTTCACGAATGAAACCACCTTCAAGCAACTCGTCTTCGTATTTTTTGCGAAGCTCTAAACCAAGCCCTTTACGACACAGTGACTTCATTTGTTTCGTAGTCAGGTCATGCTGCCTTTTCACTTCAACTGACACTTCTGAATCACTGGTTTTAAGCTCATAATCCGTGCCGTTGAACGACCAAGAATGAGAGTCGGAAGCAAAAGCTGGTAGACCTAAAAGGCCTACCAGAACAAGCAAGTATCTGTGGTTACAGATCATTTGCGTTACTCACTTGACCAGATGGCCCTTGAGTATTGTTGCTTCCGTCAGTCAGGCCACCAGTTGTTGAAATTTTGTGGTCTGAGCTTGCATTTTGACCTTCACGAACACGCTTTTTGTTTTCTGCAGCCGCTTGCTTTGCCGTCGCCTCTAAAGAAGGGGCATAGACCGCAACGGCTAACATCCAGTCACCATCGCTGCTCTTAAAGGTTTTAACAGAAACACCTGGAGGAACTTGACCCGCAGCAAATGATTTGTACGAATCAAAGCTCTTGATGTTGTTCATGAACGTATGTTTGTCTTCTGCCAATACTTTCGCATCTGCTGGGTTAACGCTCTCAGGTGGGTACTCGAACTGTTCATTCTTCTCTAACTGGTTCTCAGTGAAACCACCTTCCCAGTAAACTTGTTCACCTTGCATTACTGCAATCAGACCGTTTCTCGCTTTAGCTTGCGCCTGAGATTTAGACATACCAAGCAGCTTGCGCTTCACGCTCTTATTCTTGTTATCACGAATGATCGAAGAACCGAAACCAAGTACAAACGACTCGCCCGTTTCAGCGTTGGTAATCACTTTCGCACCTACAGGAGGCATCACACCCGCTTGCAGATCAGCGATGATTTGTTTGAAAATCACGTTCGGTTCTGTTGTCTGAGTCAGAGCACCCACTTTACGCTTCGTTTGCTCACGTGTTTTCGGCGTTGAAATCAAACTAACACGAACTAAGTTTTCACTCGGATCATCATACACATCGAACGTCACGTAACCTGCCAACGCGCCTTTTACTGACTCAGCACAGTTATCGCTCATCATGCTTGTGGTGTTTGCCGCGCCTTCTGTCGCAGTATCAATCACGTCCATGGTTTCGTTGATTGCTGTAGCACACATGTTGCTCATGCCTTCCATGTTTTCCACTAATTGCTTTTTCGCAATTTGGAAAGCTTTCATGTATGCGCCACGCTTAGATAACAACGTCGCGTTACGGTTTTCGTAAGTTTCGTAGCTACCAGAACCTGTAGATAGAATACCGATACCCGAGCCAACTGCGATCATCTTAACGCCATCACCTTCGTCTTCGATCAGGCTTTGGTGAGCAACAAGTACTGCGGCTTTCGGGTCTGCTGCCACAACGAGATCACCCACCTCTTTTACGTCATCTGTATTTACAGCTTGTGTTTCAGAAGGGGCATCGGTTGCAGGAACGAGATCATTAAGGTCAAAATCTACATTTGCATGTGCAGAAGCAAAGGCACTTGCTAGTACCAATGAAAGAAGTGTTTTTTTAAACATAAATATCCTGTAGAAGTCTTAAAGCACGTTGATTTGGTAATCGTTCAAAACACGTAGCTTGGACTGATAATTTGGCTGATGAATGCGCAACGTTGGCTGAATAAACTGAGCAAGGTCATTGGCGTTGTTTAATGAGCGAAGTCGGACAATCACCTTGCCAGAACGACTTTCAATCTTGATATCAGAAACACCGTTAATCGCACTAAGCAAGGTATAAAGTTGACCTTGTTGACCCGCCGCTTTCGGCGTAAAGATCAATTCTCGAACCGGGCCACCACGCATTGCCATCTTTTGGACTGCGCTATGTAACGCTTGAGTCAGCATTTTCTGGTTTTGATCGACAGCCAAGTGTACTGACGCTAGTTCATTCAGCATCCCCTCTTTGTTAGGAAGGGTCATCAGTGTTGGATCGTTGTGCCAATTACCGTATTCATTACCCGCTCGGTCTAATAGCTTAGCCGCCAATTCCAACTGCAAGCCGGAAGGCGTCACTTTCTCTTTTTCTTGAACTTGAAGAATGATGGTTGCCTGCTCTGGAGTACCAGAGAGATCGAAGCCCATCTGAGCAAGAGAGCTACTGAACGTGGTTTGAACAACCGGAAGGTGCGCATCCACGTAAACAGCAGGTTGCCCTAAGCTCTTGATAAGTTGAGCGATCTTAGCCTCAACCTTTTGGCGTTCAACAGACACATCGAGCGTCACGACAAGCACACCATTTGGTTTAGTTTGGCTAGAAATTTCGCTCCAACCAGTAATCATACCTTGCGATTGCATTGATAAGGATTGGACAGCCACATCATGCAAGTTAAAGTCATCACTGACCGCATTTGCCGACATGCTTGAATAGGTTTGCTGAAGGTAGCCAGATTTAACCATCACGCCCAAAACTTGGCTGATAGCACGACGAAATGCATCTTGCTCAGCCGCTTGGCGCGCACTTAAACCTTGCTTAGCGTTCGGGATACCCTCACCGATTACCACAACAGAAATCGTTGAGTCAGAACCCCAAACAATACCCTCGTCTGAGTCTTCTTCTGTTTGCGTTGGTGGCATAAGACGCACATTCACACAGGTATCATCGCCGTAGATTTCAGGTTGCCCAAAATCCGCAGTGATCATCCCTCTCTCGATTCCAGTTACTAACATTTCTCGAGCAGCTTGATTAAACTGTTCGTTGAGTAATTCGGAATCTTCAGAAGATAAAGAAAGTGAAACCTGCCCATTTAAAAATAGTCGCAGGTTATTGATCGCATCCGCTTTCGCCCCCTCTATCGCTAACGCACCACGACCATAGGCGCACCCCTGCTCAACAAGAGCCAGTGTTGACTGGCTCTTATCAAGTTCAAGCGCAACTACAGGTGCAGCCGAAAGCAATCCACCGAGGGTAAGACTAAGACTTATCCCTTTTGCGCCCATGTGCTGCGTTCCTTCATGAATTCCATCGGGACACCGACGCTAACTGCAAAGATTCGACGCTGACGATCTGGACGGTAAATACCCTGCTCAGCTTCGTCTTTCACTTGATCAGCAAGCTTACTGTCTTTCCAGCGTACGATTTTGCCTTGAGCACTTTGTTGGCTAGGGTTAACCGTTGCCACACCGATTGGCTCAACAAAACCTGCACTGTACTCAAACACAACCATGGTTTCATTTGGTAATACACCAGCATTTTGACCACGATCTAGCGAGATTCGGTCGCCTTTGATGCCCATAACTTGTGCTGTTGCCGGCATCTCTTTTAGCAGACGAGTCAACATGATATCGAAACCACGTGATGCCATTTCGTTCATCACGGAATCAACGTCTTTGCTACTGGTGTAGTTAAAGCCGCGGTAATAGTCACCATTTGCGATTACGGTTGTGAAGCTTTCTTTATCACGAACATCAAAGTTAGAAACACGGATCTTACCAATATTTGGGTAGCTCAGCTTTTCACGAGTGTACGGGTCAATAACTCCCGTCGTCATTTCCATTGATGTTTGGAATAAAGACTGCGTCGAACCAAAGAGCATATCGCCGGTTTTAAGCACGTCGACCTTCATGATGTAGTCCGTCGATAGCCTGTCACGACCACTCATTTTTTGTGCGACTTTTGCTGCACCTTCATCGGCAAGAATCTCTTCCATCGCCGCGTTTACTGACTTAGTGTCACGCGTCAAGATACGGAAACGGTTCACACCAGCAAATTGGTTTTCTAACGTGTTCTCAAGCGCTTTCGTTTCGAACTTACCAATACTTGAATGCATTGCATTGAATACATCGGCAGATTTTCCTTGAAGGCTCTCGCTAACGTCAGTTTGAACGTCACCGAAGTAAAGTCGAATAGTCTTTTTAGCGAGCGGACAACGGCTATCTTTCTCGTTTGCTTCGTAAGTACAGAATTGAAGACCTTGAGTGTTGAAGTATGCTGGCACTTCAATATCACTGTTGGTAAATTCAAACGCCGATTTACCAATGATTAAAGACGAGTTTCCTGCGTTGCTCTCAACTGCGTAAGTTTGTTGGCTGGGCGTGCTATTACACCCAGCTAAAACAAGACCAGCAGCGACAAGTGTTGCGATCTTTGAATATTTCATTACGACTTAACTTTCTCTGCTAAAACTTTGTCTAGGTTCTCTAGTTGCTCGATTGTGTTTTGGTCTAGAGAAATCATGTCGTTTGCATCGTAAACAAGAAGAGAACGTGCTTTCATCTCGTTGTAAGCTTCAACAACTGGCACTTCTTCTTTTGCTTCTGCATCCGATTCGCCTTCTTCTTCAGACTCATTCGATAAGAAAGAAAGTGCGTTGCCTAAACCAGCCATTGCAGAATCTTGAGCAATTACAGCCGCGTTGTCTGAAGCGATAATTGCAATTTCAGCCGCCTCAAGCGCGATGTCTTTCGCTAGCTCAACGTTCTTGTCAAAGATTGAATCAGACGCAGCTTTGTACGCTTCAACTTGTGGACGAATTTTCTTGTTTTCAGCTTTGCCTTCATCGAATTGATTCATCGCAACAAGAAGCTCTTCATCGCTCTTATCAGCATTGATCTTTAGGAAACCTGCTACGTCTGCATGCTTGTCAGCTAGTGTACGGTAGTCTTGGAATACAGCACATTGGCGCTCTTGAATCGACACCATCACTTTAGACACTTTATCTACAGCGTAAGATACTGGCGTGTACTCAGAGCCTAGCTCGGTACAAGATTTAACAAGAGCTGCACTCATTTCGTTGCGGTCAACCGTCGCAGACTCCATACCTGGCATTGAAGAACAACCTGCTAGTGCGGTAGCAAATAGAGAAGCCATGACTGTTTTTTTAAACATTTTTGTATCCTTTAGATCAATACTGAATAGATAGACTTATTAGTAAGCTTTTTAATTATTTTTTGCTCAGCAGCGTGCTTTGCCGCCGCAGAGCTAGCTTGGGATTTACCTAACACGGTGATTACCTTTTGGGTCACCATATGAGATGAATTTGAATCGAAGACTTTGAGTTGAAGACTTTGCTTGGAGACAAAGTCTTTACCTTGTCGTCCCTGCTGGGATTTCGTCTTGATATAAACGGAGATACCACCATGATTCGACGCAAATGCGTGACGTGATAGCAACTCGTGAATTTGATGAGAAAAAGCATCATTCGATGCGACAAACGAAATTGAGAGCATTGCTCTCTTTGCGTTCATCGCTTCGCTAATCTGTAAGTGCTGTGCACGGTATGACTCTGCAGCATCGGAATCTAAAATACCGAGCACATCAAGCTGAACAGAACTTCTTGTCACTAGCTCTTCAGCATGAAAGTAGTCCTTCACACCACGCCAGTTGTTGCTGAGATTTTTAAGTTCTATCGCAGCCGTTTGGTACGACGCAGTCAAATCATGCTCAACCTGTTTCTGCCAGGTTTTCTTACTCAGCCGATAACGATACTCACAACCTTTTTCACCACATTTGTGACTTAAAACTTCCAAGTGCGGAACTTGGATAGGGAGCGAGTGAATAGATGAATCCTGAGAAAAAAATGAGTCGACACCACGAGAAGTTTTAACAATAGATGACTTTTCATTCACTTTAATAACACTAATCAAGTTAAGTGCCAATTGCTTCTTAGCATCTTTTAGAGCGACATGCTCAGAGTCACCAAACCCTGAAGCATAGAGATACCCAGAGTCCACATCAGCATATATCTTTATACTAATTAACGAGATAGCTAAAGCGAGACTTAGAGAACGAAACAAGAGACTAACCATAAAGTGTTATTTAAAAGCGGGCAAAACCATACGAAATAATTAAACTATATGCAATTGAGCAAACAATCACCAAATAACGCCTAAAGTGAATACTTATTCAAATAGACATTTATGTGATATGCATTCCATAACTACAATTTCTTACACAAGCCTTACAAATAAAGACACGCCAATCTCAAAAGTAAGATAATCAACCAGGCGAATATTCAATTAATTGAATTAGTGTGTTTATTATCAAAAGTGTATTTTTTTAATAAGTGTGACTTATATTTTATCTATCAAATGATAAAACTCGAATTTTGAATGATTTTTAACCAGATTTTGAATTGCTAAATTCAAATAGATAATGTAGTGATGTAAGAAATGTTTTACTGACATATTTAAGAGCTATTGCATTGCTGTTACATTTAAGCTGGATAACTAACAAAGGAATGACAGATGAGCAGCGGTCAAAGAGACATTACCCTTCGTTTTCTTGCTGAGCCAGGAGACGTAAATTTCGGAGGGAAAGTACACGGTGGTGCGGTGATGAAGTGGATCGACTTAGCCGCTTACGCATGCAGCGCAGCTTGGAGTGGTAAATACTGTATAACTGCTTATGCGGGTGGTATCCGTTTCGTTGCACCAATTCATGTTGGTAACTTGGTAGAAGTGAGTGCAAAGGTTATCTATACAGGCCGTAGTTCAATGCATATCGCGATTGATGTACAAGCAAGTGATCCCAAAGAGCTCAAAAATCGCCTGACTACACACTGTATCGTTATCATGGTTGCGGTCGATGAGGATGGAAAACCTACCGATATACCTAAGTGGATTCCTGAATCAGATGAAGATAAAGCTCTAGAGCAGTCAGCAATACGCCTAATGAACATGCGCAAAGAAATTGGCGAGGAGATGGAAGCACACGTCAAATATCTCAAATAGTTTGCTTTACTGTGGAGCGATGACTTACTGGCTTTAATCGCTCCTCAATACTCAAAATTTTGCTCCTCTACCCATCATTTAAACAGTCCTGTCCCCTTCCCTTTGTCATATTTCTTTCACTTTATTTTGCTTAAATCTCTGCACTGTCAGGAAGCTTGAGCGTAAGCCTTGAAAATAATTACAACTCTTAGTGAAACAACACTTACTAATCTTAAAGCCGTCGAATATCAATGGGTAAGGACCATGTATGTTGAAGGGTACAAAGACGAAGAAATAAACCATTACATCCAAACTTGCTTTGGAGGTGATGCTACCTTTGCCGATCTATTTCGCCGCGTTGCATTACAACAAACAAGCTTATATACGTTACTTCAATATGTTGGATGTGCACCATCAAGTCGAGAGTTCTAATTGTCTCTCAACTAGCTAAATGTAAGCGAACCATCTCCTACTATTTATGTGAAGTGCGACGCACGGCGTTCTAACCGTACTGTGTAATCCTTTGCAAAACCGCTAATCTCATCTGACTAAAAAGACGATTTATAGATACAAAAAAGCCCGAGCTAAAACTCAGGCAATGGTTACAAAAACTGTTAGTGATTTTCATAGTAAGGAACAAAGCTAACAGCCAGCTATGCGTAACGCCAATGGCTAATATTACTGATCGGCGGCCAAACCAAGAATGTAATATCAACGCTATGTAAAAGGGCGACCATTGGTCGCCCTATTTTTGTTATTCCGTCTATACTTAGCGACCAAACTAAGTATTAACCTTTCACACCACCTGCTGTTAGACCACCAACAAGCCAGCGCTGTGCAAGTAAGAATACTGCAGTAATTGGCACTGCTGAAAGAACCGCAGCAGCTGCAAAGTCACCCCACAAGTAGTTTTGAGGATATAGGTATTGCTGCATACCAACTGCCAATGTGTAAGAGTCTACATCAGAAAGCAGTAGAGATGCTACCGGAACTTCACCAATCACCATAATGAATGACAGGATGAACACTACCGCTAGGATAGGCACAGACAGCGGTAGAAGTACCAGTCTAAACGCTTGCCAAGGTGTTGCACCGTCCAGTGCAGCGGCCTCTTCCAGAGATGAGTCAATACTCTCAAAGTAGCCTTTGATTGTCCAAACGTGCAGTGCGATACCACCCAAGTAAGCGAAAATCAAACCACCATGCGTATTCAATCCTAGGAACGGAATGTACTGACCTAGCTTGTCAAACAATGCGTACAGAGCTACAAGAGCAAGTACAGCTGGGAACATCTGGAAGATCATCATCGCTTGCAGGATGGTGTTCTTGCCTTTGAACTTCATACGGGCAAATGCATAAGCCGATGTAGTAGACAGTGCCACAATGATGATTGAAGAAATGCCACCAACCTTAACTGAGTTCCACAACCAAGTCATAACCGGGAATGGAGGTGGTGTCACCGTGCCGTCAGCATTAGTAACTGCAATACCTAACGCTAGCTTCCAGTGATCCAGCGTTGGGTTGTCTGGGATCAGGCTACCCGTTGCAAAGTTACCTTCGCGGAATGAGATAGCGATGACCATTAATAAAGGGAAAATAATCAGTGCTAAGAACGCCCACATTGCGGCGTGCGTAGCCCATACACGATACTTTAATGACTTACCTTGTACCATTGCCATTGTAATGTCTCCTTAATCTTGAGCTACTTTAGTTACACGCAGGTTGATAAGTGCTAATGCGCCAACCAACAGGAAGATAAGCGTTGCTACTGCACTTGCCAGACCAAAGTCCTGACCACCCGCACCTTCAAATGCGATACGGTATGTGTAGCTAACCAATAAGTCGGTGTAACCTGCAGGTTCTGAAGTACCGATCATGTTCGGACCACCACCTGTCAACAATGCAATCAGTACAAAGTTGTTGAAGTTAAACGCGAAGCTGGCAATCAGAAGCGGCGTTAATGGCTTGATCATCATTGGCAGCGTGATACGGGTAAAGTTTGAGATAAAGTTAGCGCCATCGATTGCCGAAGCTTCATACAAGTCGTCCGGAATCGCTTTTAGCAGACCCATACACAGAATCATCATGTAAGGGAAACCTAGCCAAGTGTTCACAATTAAGATCATTGCTTTTGCCATGAATGGGTCAGAGAACCACGCAGGGCTGATACCAAACAAGCCTTCAAGCAACATGTTGATCTCACCAAAGCTTTGGTTAAACAAACCTTTGAAGATCAGGATGGAGATAAATGCTGGTACGGCGTATGGCAAGATAAGTAGTAAACGGTAAACGGAGCGGCCTTTCAGCTCTTCCCACTGAACCACACTCGCTAGTACTAGGCCGATAATGAGAGTAAACAATACTGATAGTGCAGAGAATACAATTGTCCAGATGAAGATACTGATGAACGGCTCTTTGATACCATCATCTTTCCATACGCGTTCAAAGTTGTGTGAACCGATCGTTACGATGAAACCTGGTGAAACAGTGTTACCGACAAACTGGCCGTTTTCATCGACTGGCTGGTAGTAACCGACATCCATATTAGGACGTAGAGTCTCTTGAGTACGGTTGTTGTATAGCGTTTCGCCATCATCTTGTAGCGTGTAAAGAGGAACCACAGCCGCAAACTTACGAAGACCGCTCATACGGATGTCATCACCATTTGGCAGGTGTAAATCAACACCACTTAAAGCACTACGGTTTTTAACGATCGTTTTAATTGGTTCTTTGTCGCCCGTTGCTTCTGTGATTGGTGTTAAGTCTAAATCTGTCGCAGAAAAGCCTTGCAGCTCAAAGGTTGGCGTTGCTAAAAGCGCTTCGCCTTTCTCAACCACAATTTGGTAACCCTGCTCATTTTTGTACAGTGTGAATGGGTAACTATCACCACTTTGGAATGTTCTATCGAGCAGTACCGTCTGTGCACGGTCAAATGAAAGCTGGTTTTTCGCACTGTAGTTGGTGAACGCCAAACCTATGGTGTATGCCAAAGGGAAAAGGATGAAAAGGATCATCCCTGCGATACCAGGGTAAATATAACGGTGAGCATAAGTCTTCTTGCTACCGAAAATAAACAACGCTAAACCGGTAAGAATTAGTGTTAGCAATGCAAACGCAATCTCACCGCGAGAATACATTAGAATTGTTGCGTAGCCATTGATGATGCCGACTGTGCCTAATAGTGCCCATTTGATAAACACTTTTTTGCTGCTCGGAAGGTTGGCTTCTGGTGCTGTCATAGCATTTGTACCTTGAACTGACTGCATAGGGAACCTGCTAGCGAATATAGAATAAATATAGAAAAGTAAGGAGGAGTTGCCCCCTCCTTAAAAGGGTATTACAAATTATTTAGTCATTTGTTTTTCTGCATCTGCTAGAGCAGCATCTACAGTTTGACGACCGTCTACAACGTTGATGATAGCGTTCTTAGCAGCACCCCAGAATGCGTTCATTTGTGGGATGTTTGGCATGATTTCGCCGTTCATCGCGTTATCCATTGTTGCAGCGATACGTGTATCTGAATCTAGTTCACGTTGGAAAGAGTTCAACGCTACCGCACCTAATGGTTTATCGTTGTTAACCATACGTAGACCATCGTTAGTCAATAGGTAGTTTTCGATAAACTCTACTGCTAGGTCACGGTTAGGTGATGCAGTGCTGATACCAGCAGTTAGAACACCAACGAATGGCTTAGAAGACTGGCCTTGGAACTTAGGAAGTGTTGTTACGCCGTAGTTGATACCAGATTTCTCGATGTTGCCCCAAGACCATGGACCGTTGATAGTCATCGCTGCAGTACCTTGGTTAAACGCTGACTCAGATACTGAGTAGTCCATATCTGGAGAGATAACTTTGCTATCAACTAAGCCTTTAACGAAGTTCATCGCGTCTTTCACGCCTTCTTTCGCAATACCAGCATCTTTCACATCGTAGCCTTCAGATGTGTATTTAAATGCGTAACCGCCGTCAGCAGCCATTAGTGGCCATGTGAAGTACGGTTCTTTTAGGTTCCACATGATTGCAGACTTGCCGTCTTTCTTAAGTTTTGCGTCTAGCGCTGCAACTTCTTCCCATGTCTTAGGTGGGTTTGGAACAAGGTCTTTGTTATAGATTAGAGATAGAGACTCAACCGCTACTGGGTAGCCGATCAATTTGCCGTCGTAACGTACTGCATCCCATGCAAAATCAACGATGCCTTCTTGGATGTCTTTAGAAGGTTTGATCTCTGCTAGTAGACCAGCTTCTGCGTAACCACCAAAACGGTCGTGAGCCCAGAATACGATATCAGGACCATCACCAGTAGCCGCTGTTTGAGGGAACTTATCTTGAAGGCCGTCTGGGTGAGCCACTGTTACTTTAATACCAGTGTCTTCTTCAAACTTTTTACCAACTTCAGCTAGACCATTGTAGCCTTTGTCGCCGTTGATCCAGATCGTTAGTTGTCCTTCTTCGATGGCAGCATTAGCACCAAAAGAACCCAAAGCAACAAGAGTACCTAGTGCTAGAGCGCTTAATTTTTTCATGTTCGTATCCTTTTTATATTTTTGATGTAGGGCTAGTCCATTGAGGTTCAGCCGTATTTCGACATATATCATCTGAAATATTCCAATATGTCTCATCCTCCTAATCCCTACGCCCTTGTAATTATGACGTATTTTCGTGATCTGAATCGCCAAGGGTTAGCGACCCAAATCACAAAATGAACACTTCTTGTGATCGATTTCACCTTTAGGTCGAGCAATAATGTGATATCCGCCCAACTTGCTCTCTACTCCTCCTTTTCCACTCCTCCCTGCCTACTCCCCCTGCAATTATTTCTATTGGGAGGATGTAGCAGTGAACAGAATCTTAGAAACTGCAGTCATCCAAGAGTGGATGGTAAGAACCCTTTCCCAGCAGTACCTACCCTATAGGTAACAAGATTTGCTGGTTTTGCATTGCCATACGAGTGGAATGTCATTATTGGTGTTGTTTGTGGTAATTATTTCACGGGGGAGACAACACGAATAATGTGGGGGAGAGAAACTCGTACTTGGCCTTGGTGGGTAGCGCTCGTTAAGAGTTTTATATGAGCGCTACCCTGTTTTTCTTACCTCCATTAATAACTTACCGATTCCTACTGTTACTGCTCGCTAGAAAATTCATATAATGATGAGCGGTGAAAAATAAAAATTGATCGAGGACGAGCTACATGGCGAGTGTCACGTTAAAAAATGTTTGTAAAGCGTATGGCGACGTACTGATTTCTAAGAACGTAGACCTAGAGATCAACGAAGGTGAATTCGTTGTTTTCGTTGGTCCATCTGGCTGTGGTAAATCTACCCTTCTACGTTGTATTGCCGGTCTTGAAGACATTACTTCAGGTGATTTGTATATTGGTGACGAGCGCATGAACGACGTAGAACCATCCAAACGAGGTGTTGGTATGGTATTCCAGTCTTACGCTCTTTACCCACACCTAAACTTATATGACAACATGTCATTTGGTCTTAAGCTGGCAAAAGCAGACAAAGCTGAAATTGATAAGCGCGTAGAACACGCAGCTGAAATCCTTCAACTTGGCCACCTACTAGAGCGTCAACCAAAAGCGCTATCAGGTGGTCAACGTCAACGTGTTGCAATTGGTCGTACCTTGGTTTCTCAACCAAACGTATTCCTTCTTGATGAACCACTTTCTAACCTTGATGCTGCATTACGTGTAAACATGCGTGCGCAAATCACCAAACTACAACGCCAACTAGGCTGCACCATGATCTACGTAACGCATGATCAGGTAGAAGCGATGACCATGGCAGACAAGATTGTAGTACTAGATGGTGGTTACGTATCCCAGGTTGGTAAACCTCTAGAGCTATACCACTACCCACAGAACCGTTTTGTAGCTGGCTTTATCGGCTCTCCAAAGATGAACTTCATGAGTGTATTCATTGATGAAGTAGAAGCGGAGCGCGTAAAAGTACAACTATCGAATGGTGTGTCATTCTGGATTCCAGTAGATGGAACCACAGTAAACCGTGGTGACCGCATGTCTCTAGGTGTGCGTCCTGAGCATCTGCTTTCAGCGTCTGAGTCTGATGCAACCATTCACGGTGAAGTAATGATTGTAGAGAAGCTTGGCAACGAAACTCAGGTTTACCTAAACCTTGACGGCGCTGATGCCGACGTCATCTACCGTCAACCGGATACATTACCAGTAGAAACTGGTGATAAGCTTGAAATTGGTATTCCAGCTCATCGCTGCCACCTTTTCCATAGCGATGGCCGTGCATGTAGACGCCTATACAAAGAAAATGGCATCGACGTAGAATAAGAATTCAATCACCTTTGCTTGCTACCAATCCCTCTCACTCGAGAGGGATTTTTTGTTTTCAAACCAATTAACCACAATCACGAACTTCAGCTCTCTACTTTATCGTGAGTTTAAATGAGCCAGAGTAAACCTTAGTTTTTACTACAAAGTCCCTCCTCTACCACTTTTCCCACTCAACTTTCTAAAAGTACTATTTTTTTCTTAACTCAACTGAAATCAGCCCAGAGTGAAATTTCATGCTTATTTCCACTTAACTAAAGAGTGTGAATTCCTACACTATTTTGCGCTATTCAGCTCCGCCATTCTTTGTTGTGGCACTTAATTACAAGCCGAACTAGCCCTTCAAAACCACCCTATAAATCACGGATTTTGAGAAACGACACTCAAGGGCGGTAGCATGCGTAAAAAGGAATTCGCTTATGAAACACAAAGGTTTGATACGCTCTCATGAAATGGAATTCGCCTTTCTATATAGAGTTGCAGACTTATTCGTCATTATTTCTCTTATGGTGATATTTCTCATCACTGGCCCCCAAACTATCGCAAAAGACTCTATCATCCTATCTGGCGTAGCGAGCCTTTCATTTTTGGTTTTAGCAGAAAGCGGAAAACTCTATCGCTCATGGCGTACCAGTTCGTTTAAAGAGCAAGTCTTTATCGTTTGTATCTCATGGTTTGTGAGCTGCGCTTTCTTGTTCATCGTTGTTTATTACTCTCAAACTTACACGCTATTCAATAAATCGCTCATCACCAGCTGGGTTCTATCTACACCAATCTTCTTAATCTCATGGAGAATGATTGTGAGAAGCCTGCTCTCTTACCTACGCAAGCAGGGATACAATACTAGAACCGCGATTATCGTCGGGCAAACACCTCACGGTCTTACACTAGCTCAAGAGCTAAAAAAACATGGCGAGCACGGTGTTGTATTCGATGGATTCTATGATGAACGCACGCCAGATCGACTCCCTAACAGTCCTAACTATCCAATTAAAGGTAACGTAGCCAACGCTCTTGAACGCGCCAAAAACGGTGAGGTTGATTACGTTTATATCGCAATGCCAATGCATGCAAACGAACGCATTACGACTTTCCTAAACCAGTTTTCTGACACAACGGCGAATACCTATCTTATTCCAGATTTTTTCACCTACAACTTACTTCATTCTCGTTGGGATCAAATTGGTGACGTACAAACATTAAGTGTTTTTGATACACCGTTTTCTGGCTTTGCAACGTGGGTGAAACGAGTAGAAGACATAGTGCTGTCGAGCCTCATCTTGCTGCTTATTTCTCCCCTTCTAATCGCTATCGCTATAGGAATAAAACTAACTTCAAAGGGGCCGGTTATTTTTAAGCAAGATAGATACGGATTAGATGGCCGTAAAATAGCCGTTTGGAAATTTCGTTCTATGACCACGATGGAGCAAGGTAACGACGTAAAGCAAGCAACAAAAAACGATCCTAGAATCACCCCGTTTGGAGGGTTCTTACGCCGAACTTCACTTGATGAATTACCACAGTTTATCAATGTACTTCAGGGCACGATGTCTATCGTTGGCCCGCGTCCACATGCAGTTGCACATAACGAAGAGTATCGCCAGATAGTCAATCGATACATGCTCCGTCACAAGGTTAAACCGGGTATTACCGGATGGGCTCAAATCAACGGTTACCGAGGAGAAACGGACACCCTAGATAAAATGGAAAAGCGTGTTGAGTTCGACCTAGATTACATTCACCACTGGTCGGTATGGATGGACATCAAAATCATCTTTATGACTGTCTTCAAAGGGTTCACAGGCTCCAATGCGTATTAAGTCACTTACTCTCGCTACGGCTTTTGTCCTGGTATCTAACAACCTAAAAGGTGAACCGATGTCTTACGCTACGGAATCAGGACTTGAACTGACTCCGAAACTAACGTTGGACTACGAATACAATGACAACATAGCCAGGATAGAGAAGAATCATTCTCCAGCAGTATCGATTTATTCTGCTATTCCAAGTATCGATATCGCCATTGAACGCAATTTATACAAAAGCCTACTGAGCTATAAGTTGAATTCGGGGATCTCTTCCGATGAAAGTAACGACTTCAATGATCATACCGTTAGATGGTTTAACCATTTCGAGTTCAATCATAGAAACCGATTTAATGTGCGATATCAGTATCAACGCAAACATGAGAATCGTGGTGAAGGTTTGACTGAAGGACAAGGGGATACACTTCCCGACCTTATTTATTTTCAAACTCATCAGTTGAACACCAAATATCGATTTGGCGCTAATGGCGCGCGTGGAAACATTGAACTAGGCATAAACTACCTCGATAAGCGCTATATCAACTACCGTGAAAATCTACCATTTTCACTAACTAAAAAAGCGAAATACAACGACTTTCGCTCACCTTCAATGATCGCTGAGTTCTATATGAGAATGGCCGCTGATACTTACTGGTTGATTGGTACCGAGCAAAAGAAAACAACCTACTTAACGCCTAATCCAAACCAAATTTCTCGTGACGGTTTATCTTCCACGTATTTTACAGGTGCGAGTTGGGAAATTTCTGGTAAGACAACGGGGATTGCACGTGTAGGTATGCAAGACAAACACTTTAATTCAACACAGAGACAAGACTTTACCGGCCTAAGTTGGGATATCGGTGCTGAATGGACACCACAAAATCAAACTCTAATCCGCCTATCAACCAAACAAGCAGCAATCAATCCAGATCTATATGGCGACTACAACCTACAAACCCGTATTAATTTGGCAGTTGAACATAACTGGAATAGTTACCTTAAGAGCGAATTCTCAACCTTCTATCTCAACGAAGACTACACCGGAGTCGACAGAGAGGAAGACTCTTACTCGCTAAAGGTCGGCATTGATTACCAGTTTAGGCGCTGGCTTAGCGTTAGTGCCAAATGGCAATTCTTAGAAAAAGAGTCTAACTGGGCTGGTTATAGTTATGACCAAAATCTGTGGTCTCTCGCTTTTTACCTTTCTCTGTAGCAAGGATAGAACAACATGTTCAGAACTATTTTTATCTTATTTTTGAGTTGCATGCTCAGCACCGCCTTTGCCGAGCCTATCGAACAAAATTATGTGCTTGATACGGGAGACAGTATTTCGATCCAAGTCTACGGTGAACAAGACCTTTCTATCGAACGCATTCTGATTACGTCTGATGGCTACTTCGACTACCCCTATTTAGGTCGTATTAAAGCTATTCAAAAGACACCAAAACAACTAAAGGAAGAGCTCGAAACTGGTCTCAAGGGAGACTATCTGATTAATCCCAAAGTGATGGTTACGATCACCAGTTTTCGACTATTTTTTGTCAACGGCGAGGTACGAAAACCAGGCGGTTTTGCCTATCAGCCAGGATTAACCATCGAGAAAGCCATCGCACTCGCTGGAGGGCTAACCGATCGGGCCTCAAGAACACAAATTCACCTTACGCAGCACTCTACTGGTAAAACAATAGAGAAGGCAAAGATGCAAAGAGCAGTTGAGCCCGGTGATATTTTGTTTATCGATCAAAGCTTTTTCTAACACGCAGGCACCACAATGAATGGAACTCACATGACAAGCCCTCAATCAAATACTGCTGAACTCATTCGCTTTAGCCTGCATTGGCAAACACTAAAAAAGCACTGGTTCAGTATTGCATTATTTACACTGATCTTTTCTTTAGCCTGCACATGGCACATCTACTCAAAAAAGTCGGTTTATCAATCGACCGCTACTCTACTCATACAAGAACAGCAGAAAAGTGCTCTCTCCATTGAAGAGGTCTATGGCGTAGATACCACCCAGAAAGAATACTTTCAAACTCAAATCGTGATACTGAAATCTAATCATATTGCGGAGAAAATTATCAACGAGTTTGAACTTACTCGTCATCCCGAGTTTACTGGCACCAGCAAAGTCAAAAAGCTGTTCAATGAACTTAAGTCGATCCCATTTGTTCAGCAGGCCTTGAATGTATCACCAAATCCAAAAGAAACATCGCAGTATTCAAACTCTTTTTACCAGGCACTTCATTCATATAAACGCAAACTAGATATTGAACCAATACGAAATACACAGCTCGTAAAAATACACTTTCGCTCAACTGATCCACAGCTAGCGACCGATATCGCTAACGCAATCGGGCAGGCCTATATCGACTCAAATTTCGAAGCCAAGCTTGTTGTGACTCAAAATGCCGCGTCATGGCTGACAAACAACGCGAATAAGCTAGAAGAGCGCTTGCGTTCATCAGAAATAGCATTACAAAACTACCTTCTTCAAGAAGGACTTATAGATATCAACGGTATCGATGATATCTATGCTAATGGACTAGAAGAGCTCAATAAGAAACTAAACGTTGCTGTGAATAAGCGAATCGAAGCCCAAACGCTCATTGAGCTATTGCAGAGTAAATCATCACAAAACCTGGATAGCCTGTTATCCATAAATGAATTTGCAAACCACGCACAAATCAGAGATTTAAAACACTCAGAGGCTCAAGTTCAGAAAGCATTGTCCGAGCTTTCACAGCGATACGGGCCAAAGCACGACAAAATGATTCAAGCGACAGCACAACTTAAATCCATTCAAAGCCGCGTGCGTCAGTTGATTAAAGAACTGTCCATGAGTAAGCAGCAAGACTTATTGGCAGCAAAGGCACAGGAAAACCTCCTGCGAACAGAGCTAAATAACAAAAAGTCTGATTTCCAATCCCTTGGGAAGCAAAAAGCAAAATACGACCAACTCAAAAGAGAAGTCGAAACTAACAAAAACCTGTATGAAACGTTCTTGAGCCGCCAAAAAGAGACAACCGCAACCAGCGATTATAAGAATGTGACCGCTCGATTTACTGATCAAGCGATCACCCCTCTGCTACCAGTTGCGCCAAAGCGCATCAAATTGGTGGCAATAGCATCAACATTTGGATTCATCATTGCCTGTGTGTTAGCTCTTATCATCGAAACATTGAGAAATGTAGTAAGAACCCCGCTTGAAGTAGAAGAAAAACTAGGGGTGATTTGCTTAGGTTCAATACCTAAAGTCAAACAGTTTAAATTGCGTAAAAATGGTATTAATCACCGCGTATATAACCATGAAAAAGAAACGCTGTTCAGGGAAGCCTGTCGCTCTATTCGCACATCATTACTACTTAAATTGGTGAATAAGAAACAGCAGGTCATCCCTTTCACATCTGCCATTCCAAAAGAAGGAAAAACATCGACCGCCATTAGCATGGCAACGTCACTTTCATCGATGGAGAAGGTCATCATCATTGATTGTGACCTAAGAAGACCTTCGATAGCTAAACGCTTTGAACTACAAGAAGATAGCGTGGGCTTAACGCACCACCTAACCATGGGGGTCCCATTATCAGACTGTATATATCATATAGAAGATACCGAACTAGATGTATTACCTGCAGGGCTCCATTCACCAAACCCACAAGAACTACTCTCTTCATCTCAGTTTCAGACTCTGATAGAGCAGCTCTCTACTCAATATGATCGAATCATCATTGATACTCCGCCACTTCTGTCTGTCTCGGACGCGCTCATTATTGGCAAAATCGCAAACGGCTTGGTTACTGTTATTCGCTACGAATCAACCAAAGTTTCACTCGTTAAACTCGCCCTTTCAAAACAGTTTAGCCACTCAATCCCTATATTGGGCTCGTTAATTACTCAGGCTCAATTCGAAGTTGGTGAAGCGCAATATATAAAACGATACGCATACCAGTAATTACATAAGGGAGAGTTTAAGTGAAAATTTTGCATATTATTAATGACTTATCAAAAAATGGTGGCGCTCAAAGATTCCTAATCGACCTCGTATCGCACTACGAGCCGCATTTGAAGATTAAGGTTCTCATCCTATCAGATGAAAATGAGTACCAGGCTGAGCTAGAGGAATGTGGCGTCGAATGTCTGAGTTGGAAATCCCTTACTTTAGCGCAAAGGTGGAAGCTGCTGCGTTGGCCTGACCTAGTTCATGGCCACTTGTACCCTTCGATCTATCTAGCCCTCCTTGCGATTGGCAAAAAAAGGTTACAAACCGAGCACAACACGACAAATCGCAGAAGAGACTACCCGATGCTCAAGTTTATGGAATATTGGCTATATAAAAGTTTCGACATGACGATTTGTATTACGGGTCGAGTTCAAGAAGAGCTCATTAGGTTCATGCCAAAATACCAAAGCAAGTATAGCGTCGTTTACAACGGTGTTGAATTAAGCAAGTTTACGATGCAACCAAAAACAAGACACTCTTTTGCTAATGATAAAGTGTTCAAAATAGGCATGGCTGGCCGTCTACATAACCATAAAGACCATGAGTCTTTATTACGTGCAATTCAATCTTTGCCGCAGAATTATGAGCTCCATTTGGCTGGTGGAGGCCCCAAGCAAGAAGAGTTGCAAGCACTTGCTACATCGTTAGGAATAGAGCAACGAGTACACTGGTATGGTGTTATCTCTGATATACCGAATTTTTTAAATAGTTTGGACGTCTACGTCCAGTCGTCTTTGGTTGAGGGGTTTGGCCTAGCCTCTGTGGAAGCTATGGCGAGTGGTTTGCCCGTATTGGGTTCCGATGTCCCTGGTTTAGATGAAGTAATTGGCCATCCTAACTACCTTTTCCCTACGGGATCACCCATTGAACTTGCAAATAAAATTCTGACTATTACTGGTGATATTAACGCGTACAACAAAGCATGTTGTTACTCCGTAGAACGTGCCAGCCTATATACTATCGATAAGTTTCGGGAGGGATATTATGCAGCCTACGCTCAACTATGTCCCGAGAAGTAAGTCATATAGTTATTTAGCTGCTTTGATCCTTGCTCTATTTTTTATCCCAATAAAAGTATCGATATTTGGCATAAAACTGGCGCTTTCCGATCTCGCTAGCCTCGCATCACTTAGTCTGTCTTTACTTATCATTCTTGAAGGGAAAGCCACACGACTATATCACCCATGCTTTGGCTTTCTACTCTGCTTCATTGCCTATATCGGGCTTAATGGTTTATTAAACCAAGTGCCTACCAAATTCATAATAACTGAAGCAACTCAATGGCTAGCAATCCTAAGCTTGTTAAGCGTCCTCTATGCTTACAAGCTCTTTGAAGACAAACGCACCATCATTTGCTTGATTCAATGGCTGTTTTTGATTTGCTCCTTTGTCGCAACATGGCACTTCATACAAGGATACCAATCTGGCTTTAAGTTACTTGGGACCAGTAAGTATGCGTTTGGTGCTCTCTGTGCCCTGCTTTACATCTATCGCAGCCATGTGTCTTGGTTCAAACTTATGATGCTATGTGCCTTTGCTATGCTGATTCTTTCCCAGGAAAGAAAGGCACTACTCGCATTTTTCTGCATGGTCGCTTTTGATCAAGTGATATTAAAAAAAGAGCAAAATAAACGCTCAAGCAACTTGCACTTTGTTTTACTTATATCAACCTTACTTTTGATCGCCTTAACCTTCTGGTCTTCTGTCTTCTACTTCGGTTCAGAGCAGTTATCAGAACTACTAGAAATTACTCGAGAAGACATCGTTTTTGCTAATCAAAGTGAGGCCCGCTGGGTATCTAACTTACATAGAAAGCTTTTGTTAGTTAATGGCACTGACATTTTAATGAATAATATTATGCTTGGCGTCGGTGCAAAAATGTTACCTTCTTATATGATCAATTACTTTACCTACGATCAACTCGCCATTTATACGCATAACTTTATACTCGACACTTCTATTGAGTATGGCGTAGTGGGTATTGCTATCCTATTTGGTGGCTATTTGTCTTTCATATTAAAAGGGATAAAAACCTTAGATAAAAATAGGTCAACGGTACTGCTTTCTATCTACTCTTTAATCATGGTCTTTTTTGTTGCTGTTAATACAACCATCATTTTACTGCTTTTAATACCAGTCGCAATGAGCCACCACTCACATACATTTCAAACCAAACTCACTGTAATCTCTGAATAATATTACCATTTAGAAATCAAGGAAGAATTAATGAAGTATTCTATTCGTCGACAATTAGACAAAAATAAATATCTTAGTGAAGATAATTTTGTACTTGTTTACCAAATGGGCAAGGTTGGGTCGTCTTCGATCGAGCACTCATTAAACCTCAATAATATCCCTAGTTATCATATCCATACATTTGATGATCATGAAGAGTTTCACATGTATCACAACACCCATGATGTCAAAAAATTTTTTGAGCCAACTAAGCGACTTGCTTACCGTTTGGTGCTAAAACACCGCAAGCACCTGCTTCAAAAAAGAGAAAGCTTAAAAATAATCACATTGGTTAGAGACCCTGTTGCCACGGTATTGTCACGTTTCTTTCAAGACTTACATATACAATTTATCGAAGGAAAAAAGAACGAATCTATCCATAATGATATGAATGCAACTTATCTTCATCTCGAATATTGCTTTGATAATCACATTAATAAAAGCTACTTTTCAAATTGGTTTGATAATGAGTTAAATAGAAATTTCAATATAGACATATTCAAACAAGAGACTGACAAATCACAGCCATCCTTCCGATTTAGTAACAACAATCGAGATGTTCTATTAGTAAAATGTGAATCTCTATCAAAATTAGACAGTGAATTATCTAACTTTCTCCAGATAGACGACTTTAAATTAACAAATAGTAATGAAGCCAAAAATAAATGGTATTCAAATATATATTCAGATTTTAAGAAAAGGTACGACTTCTCAAAGTTATTTTATATGTACGATCTTCCTCTATATCGCCATCTCTACTCCGATCAGGAAATAGAACAGTTTAAGAGTAAGTGGTTAACGGCGATGGAAGGTACCCGATAATGAAAAAGATTCTCCACATAACAGAAGCATTTGGCGGCGGTGTACAAACCGCACTTTATAGTTATCTTCAATCTTCTCGAGCTGAGCCATACCAACACTTTCTCTTTGCCCGTGCTCGCCAAGAAGATATGACTAGAGAAAGTGGTGAAGATGAATTTCATCACGTTCAATGGAGTCAAGGTAATGTCCTCCAGTTTATGTTGAATGCAAATAGGTTTATCGAGCAAGTTCAGCCCGACATTGTTCATTTACACTCAAGCAAGGCAGGATTTCTTGGTCGCTTCCTCCGCTTCGGCAAAGCACAACTTGTCTATACACCACACTGCTACTCATTCGAACGTAAAGACATAACTCCTCTTGAAAGAGCTGTTTATCGGACTCTAGAAAAACTTTTGATTCAGCGTATAGATATTGTCGCTGGTTGCAGTCAGCGTGAATGTGATTTGGCATTGCAGTTAGGGGCTAAAAAGTCAGAGCTATTAAACAACTTTGTGACGTATACTGATATCGCTAGCCCCCCTTCTATCGATACTGATACCATCAAAATCACAATACTTGGTCGTGTAGCGCCCCAAAAAGACCCTCAATTTCTGATTGATACTCTTACAGAGCTAAAGCATCTACCGATAGCTAGGAAGTACACGGTAAATTGGATTGGCGGAGGTGACTCTGAACTTGAAATAGCGTTAAAAAACTGCGGTATAAACGTCTCAGGAATGCTACCTCGAGACGAAGTAATGACTCGCCTGAAAGAATCCGACTTGTATTTACACACAGCAGCGTGGGAAGGCATGCCATTAACGATCCTTGAAGCATCCAAACTGCACGTCCCAATGGTAATCCGTTCTATCGGGGCAACCGAAAACCTCAACTACCCATTTTTGGCAAAAACGCCCAACGAAATGGCTAAGCAGATCGCTCACTGCATAAATCATTATCACGACATAGATTTCGAGTGTTTTTCACAAGAACTCAACCACACTTTCAGTGAAAATAACCAGCGCCTCGCGCTCGTTAATATTTATGGTTAGGGTCTGTTGACCTTGCGAGCTGATTTTTGCAGCGAATTGTTGGGGATTTATACAAGGCAGAGACTTTGATGTGTAGCTAGCCTACATGAGAAGTCGATAACGAAGTAGAAATAACCAACAAATGCTGCCCAGAGGGTTCGACTAAAATCGTTTCATGCTTTGTTAAGGAGTATTTGCTTAGAATGACTAGGCTACACACTCCTTGCCTCGCTTAAAACGATTTTATCTCGAACAAAACTTAACCACGAAAGATCAACAGACCCTAGTAATGCAAATTAGAGCCTTTAATTATCTAAAAGAATATAGCCGCTACAAAGATAAGTTATTCAGCTCACTCGTAATTGCTGGTGCGTTGAGAGTGGTTAGCTCGGCTTGCGCCATTTCACTAACCATTTTGGTGGCGCATATTTCAAATGCTCAAACCACAGGTGAATTTTTCCTTATGTTCAACCTGTTGTTTTTTTTTATCTATCGTTGGTCAGCTCGGATATGACCATGCCTTACTGAAAACGAATGCAATTGCTCATAGTAACCAACACAGAACACAGCAATGTAAAAACCTTCAGGTTGCCCTGCAAAATAGCCTGCTCTTCTGTTTACTGCTTTGTGGCTTGGCATTCATGGCTTTTCGATTGTTTATGTCGCAAACAACGATACCAGAATCGACCTTTATAATGATGCTTTTCGGTGTACCACTGGTCGCTTTCAGCCAGCTTATTAGTCGCGCCTTGCAGGCACAGAACAAGCTGTTTTCATCGTTATTTTCATTTCAACTTGGAATTAACAGCTTAATAGTATTGGTGCTAATCAGCATACCGCTAAAAAGACCATTAAGTAGCGATGAGCTTATGGGAGTTCTGCTAACAGTAATTGCGGTAGTGGCGATGCTCTCTGCCATTTTGGGAATTAAATCCGGCGCTCTTACTTCAATAAAGCCAGCACGCAACAAGGCATTAACCAAATCAGCTCACGAAATATGGCTAGGAAATATTGTTTTGCAATCCGCACAATGGCTGAGCCTACCGATTGCTGCGCTGTTAATTACATCAAGTGAACTGGGTTTACTCGCAACAGCTCAAAGAACATCACTTGTTGTCGGTTTTATACTTGTCACAATTAACTTTGTATTTTCACCTAAATTTGCTTCTTATTATCAACAAAAAGAGCTCAACAAACTCAAAAGGTTGAGTCATCTATCCTGCCGATTAAGTCTGATGGTATCGGCATTTCCTTTAATAGTCTTACTACTCTATTCCGAATACATCATGAGGTTGTTTGGTGATGAGTTTGCCTCAGCAGCATCGCTATTAAAAATACTCGCGCTTGGGCAAATGGTTAATGCAGCAACGGGGTCAACAGGCTGCCTCTTACTAATGACAGGGTTTGAGGAAACAGTAAGAAAAATCTCCTTTACTTCATCATTTATTCTCATCGTTTTGCTGGTTGTCTTCACTTATCTTTTTGGCGTTCTCGGCTCAGCCTGGGCAATAACTATCAGTACGACACTGCAAAATCTCATGTTCCTTTACTACGTCAAAGTCAGGCTAGGATTTTCACCTATAGGCTAACAACCATGCACTTCACGCTTTCACGAATCATTTTTATCATTGTCATTCTCATCGCCTTGTCTCTCACCACATGGAAGAGCTCAAGCTTTTATCATCCAGAATACCTTTACTTCGAGAATTTTTTTGGAGGCTCCATTACATTTCATGCCCTGTTTAGCTTCCTAATTGGACTCACATCCGTATTCAGCTTTCCAACTCTCACTCGTACGACAGGCCATGACCTTTTTGGGATTCGACTCCTAATCCTTTTACTGCTTATTGTCTCCCTAGAGGAGTTCAGCCAACTATCTATTGCAACTCGCTCTTTTAGTTTTGACGACCTTAGCACCAACTGGATAGGTACTATCTTTGGCTATTTCTGTGCCAAATTTATAAAACTCGTGGCTAATCAGTAGCTTTTTCGACCCACTCTGCACTCTAAAACGACAAACTATACGCCTCGAAATAGCAACTCAACATAGGCGTCTTTGGTGAGTACTTTTTTGGATATTTTTCTTAAAGGGCGAGATATACTCTTGCCCTATTAGATTAATATGAGCATCGGTTATGTCTTCACATCCAACTAAAATCACCTTCTTTGAGTTCCTAACGCCACTTATCACTGCAGGTAAAAAGACGATCACGATTCGTGATGAATCAGAAAGCCACTACGTGCCAAATACCGAAGTGGAAGTATTTACCCTAGAAACAGACCGCAAAGTATGTGACATCAAAATCCTATCAGTGGCACCACTGAAGTTTGATGACATCAATGAGTTCCACGCAGAACAAGAAGCGATTGAACTGCCAAAACTGAAAGAGCTTATCCGCGAGATCTACCCGAACATCGATGAGCTGTATGTCATCGAATACGAACTGATCAAGTAAGACCCACAAAAATCTAGACGACTGGTCTAATCGCTTTTATAGTATTAGTCATGAATGCAAAAACGAACGATACACGCCAACACATTCTTGATGTCGGCTACCAATTGGTAGTGACCAAAGGATTTACCAGTGTTGGACTCTCTGAACTTTTAAAGGTAGCAGATGTGCCGAAAGGCTCTTTCTACCATTACTTTAAGTCAAAAGAGCAATTTGGTGAGGCGTTGATTGAAGATTACTTCGCACGCTACCTTAAGATGATCACTGTCCACTTTACCGAGAGTGAAGGCTCTGGTTGCGAGCGTCTATTGAGCTACTTCGAGCGCTGGATGGCAATTGAAAATGGCCAATGTAATGCCAACAAATGCTTGGTGGTGAAGTTGAGTGCCGAAGTCTCTGATCTTTCAGAAGCGATGCGTGCAAAACTGGCTTCTGGTGCCACGCAAGTGGTGCAAGCCATCGAAAATTGTGTCCAAGTAGGCATTGAAGACGGCTCTATCCAAGTTGAGTCAGCAGAACAGACTGCCCACTTGATTTACCACCAGTGGATTGGCGCTAGTTTACTCAACAAACTGTATCAAGATCGTTCCGGTTTAATGCGCAGCCTTGAGAGCACTAAGAGTATGCTAAAAGGCAAATAACGAACCACACTTAATCCGCCTTATCTTTACCCAAAAAGTACGGCGGATTTTTTAGGAAACAAAACTAGACGACTGGTCTAATAATTAATATAGGAACTTACCATGACCCAAACGCTTAACCGTCAAATCGTATTGGCTAACCGTCCAAAAGGTTCGCCAGTCCCAGAGAACTTCCGTTTAGAACAAACTGCCATCCCTACTCCAAGTGATGGTGAAGTGCTTCTGCGCAGCGTATACCTATCTCTCGACCCATATATGCGCGGTCGAATGAATGAAGGCAAATCCTACGCAGATCCTGTAGAGCTAAACGACGTGATGGTTGGCGGGACCGTTTGTCAGGTCGTGGAATCGAAGAACTCTGACTTCCAAGCAGGCGAATGGGTGGTAGCTTACACAGGCTGGCAAGATTACGCGCTATCTAACGGCGAAGGTCTGTTTAAATTAGGCAGCGAGCCGACGCATCCGTCTTATGCCCTTGGTGTACTTGGTATGCCAGGCTTTACCGCTTATGTGGGTTTATTGGAAATTGGTCAGCCTAAAGCTGGCGATACCCTAGTTGTCGCAGCTGCAACCGGTGCGGTTGGTTCTATGGTTGGTCAAATCGGTAAGCTAAAAGGTTGTCGTGTGATCGGTGTCGCGGGCGGTGCGGAGAAGTGCCAGTACGCCAAAGAAACACTCGGTTTCGATGAATGTCTTGATCACACCGCTGAAGACTTTGGAGAGCAACTAGCAGCAACATGTGACAAAGGCATCGATGTCTACTTCGAAAACGTAGGCGGAAAAGTCTTTGATGCCGTATTACCTCTGCTTAACGTCGGTGCTCGCGTGCCACTTTGTGGTTTGATTTCTCAATACAACGCGACAGCGTTACCAGAAGGTCCAGATCGTATGTCGATGCTGATGGGTAACATTCTGGTCAAACGCATCAAGATGCAAGGCTTCATCATTTTTGACCACTACGAGCAAAGCTACACAAACTTCGTCAAAGATGTAAGCCAATGGCTAGCAGAAGGCAAAATCCACTATCGTGAACATTTAGTGGAAGGCTTGGAAAACGCGCCTGAGGCTTTCATCGGTCTTCTGCAAGGCAAAAACTTCGGCAAGCTTGTTATTCAAACGAATCAACCTGTATAAGAAAGGATTCTTCTATGATTAAACTGCATCATTTAAATCAGTCTCGCTCAAAACGCATCATTTGGTTATTAGAAGAACTAGGTGTAGATTACGAGATCGTGCCCTACCTTCGTGACAGCGTCACCTTTCTTGCGCCACCTGAGCTAAAAAGCATTCATCCACTCGGCAAGTCACCTGTATTGGAAGATGGCGAGGAGATCGTTACAGAGTCGGGTGCAATCACTGAATACTTAATTGAGAAGTACGCGGACGGGCGTTTTGCACCAGAACGTGGCAGCAAAGCTTACACGCAATACATTCAATGGATGCACTTTGCAGAGAGCTCAGCCATGGTTCCATTGCTTCTCAAAATGTTTGTCGCTAAAGATGGCGCGCAAACGAATTTCCTAGCGGACTATGCAGATGCGGAAACCATGAAAGTCATGGGTTACGTTGATCAAAGCTTAGAGGGGAAAAGCTACTTTGTTGAAGAACGCCTAACCGGTGCTGATTTCATGATGTCGTTTGTCGTTGATGTCCTGAACAAGTTTGGTGTTATTGAGCGTTTCCCTAACATTCAACGCTATGGCGCACAGCTTGCGACTCATACTGCGTTCCACAAAGCAGAAGAGCTTGAAGTAACATTTGGTTAACCTTTAACTTCCCGCTTAGTTTTCTTCTTATTCATCCAAAAACGGGAAACAAGCGGGAACATCAAAGATTAGGGTCTGTTGACCTTTTGCGGTTAAATTTTGTTCGAGATAAAAGCGTTTTAATCGCGGCGAGAGGTTTGTAGCCTAGTTATTCTAAGCAAAATCCTCTCAACAAAGAGTAAAACGCTTTTAGCCGAACCCTTTGGGCAGCGTTTGTGGCTCCTTTCTACTGCGTTATCGGCTTATCAGGT
>NZ_JBQEQR010000027.1:0-11868 GCF_052037695.1 Vibrio sp. WZ-1
GCGCAGAAATCATATACCTTTCGTTCTCAGTGAGGTGTGTGTATTTCATGTTTTTTACTTCTTGGCGGGAGCAAACTTCATGATTATCGCATCTCACTGTTTTTATGTTCAGAGGTGTCGCACTTCGTACTTGAATCCAAGCATAAATCTATTTGCAATAGCCGTATTTGCAATATGGTTATCAACCGCGTCATTTGCAATTGCGGTGATACCAACATTTCCACCTAATCTTTCAAAAAGTGAATTAGCCATTATTCAGTCCCTCTGTTGAGAATGTTTGTGATTACTATTTAATCACTATGGTTAAGTTTAGATACAGGTCACATTTTGTCTAATATAGATAGTGTTGTATTAGGATTCGTTGTCAAATATACAAAATAGTGCCGTGGTATCATGCACATAACAAACTGTTTAAGAGTGGTTCGCAATGCTTGGCATTTTTGCTATGCGTTGCGTTCAGCGTATAAGGTGGCCTACGGCGACTTCAGTATTGTGTTGTTCACCCCTTAATTGGGCGTTAGTCTTCAGGACATAGATTATGATTTAAATCAAAATGCCACTTATTTCATATTGTTATGATTCTTGTTCTTATAAATCAAGGTGATAATATGAAAAGCAAAACCAGCGTACTACTGTTAACATTACTTTCCGCCTCATCTTTTGCTGGAGACCCTGATTTCATCAACTTTGCGGTGAACCAAGCACATAAACAAGGCTTTAAAGGTTGTGATTCGGCAATAAAGAAAGTTTATGAAAATGCCGGAGGTACTGATATTCGAGTTAATGTTACTGTTGATAATAGTAACCCTAACTTTTTGTCAATGGTTAGTTCCTGGGGCTCTAAAGGTGATTCTGTATTTAATAAAACCACCTTTATTAAAGAAGGCAAAAAATGTCACTATGATTTAACTGGTGTATTACATACAACTAAATCTTGTTTAGCATATGCCAAAGAAAACTCCAGTTTTGACTACACAGCCGAAACTGGTGACTATATTTGGATGAAAAATAAAGGGGGAGTATTAATGCTGCTCCACCCTGCGGGTAGCGGTTGTGTTGCCACATACTCTTACGATCAAGAGTCGTAACTAATAGAAGCCTAATAAAGCAATTTAAGAGTGATTCCGAACGCTTGGCATTTTCAGATCAAAGTTAGGTTTCGCGTTTACGGCACAATGGGTTAGGTAGGTGGTAGCGTTGTTCACACCTACTTAACCCATCGTACACCGAAAAGAAGCAGTTCGTCTGGCAAGTCTTTCTGGTCGAACAGCAGTCTCCGTTGCCAAGGAGCTGGGCATCAGTGCCCAACAAATCCGGAACTGGAAGTGCCAGTTCACACGCCTATCAGATAAACAGTTTAACACCTTAGAACGGTGTCGATTACTCGAAGAAAGAGTCCGAAGAGCTTCGAGCGCAGGCGCATAACCTTCTTCTATAGCAGTTTACAGTAACTTCAGTAATCCGTTATTCATCACTCAACAGGGTGCTAGCTGGCTTTTTATCTCAAAGCCAGCTATGTCTCGGAATTTACAATTCTATTTTGGCAACAGCATTACTGACTTTAAGTTTGAGTTAAGGTCAAAATGTGCATTTACCTTTATATCATCTTTCTCGAATACAACATCATCAAAATCCGTCATGGTGATCTTAAAACCATTCTGTACGAATAGAGCCGTTACAGGGGTCCTCTTGCTGCTTTTAATAGCCGACTTAAACAATTTTTCCATGGTAATTTACCTTTATTTAGGGAGCTTGGACTAACATAACTGGCAATTTTTATGAGATCAATTGCGCATTTGATTGGAGAGGGCTATGGACTTTCCTCGAAATATTTAGGTATTCACATCGATGATTTTGGGTTTAGCATAACTATTTTAGGTCAATATGTTTTGGGTTGTTTTGTGAACAGCTTCTCGTTGCTTTGGTTGGTGGATAATTCATTAACTTGCTGTATGTTCCAGTAAGGAATCAATTTATGAGGACCGCATAAGTTAGTAGTTCACGTTTAAGGTGGATCTTTGTGTGTACGGCACAATGGCTAAAATTTGGAGGGATCGCATTTACTCTTAAGAGAGCGTTATAGCTACCGGTAAGATGTTTAAGATTAGGGCTAAACCTGTATTCATGAGCTTTAATATAAGTAGTGAACTATAACAGAGGTGGCAAAATGCTAAATGAACTAAATAATCGTCTTGCTATTGTGTCGGAAAATATTGCTCAGCTTGAAGGACAATTTGGCGAGTATTTTCGGCCTGAATGTTGTAAATGCGTAGTACAGGACCAAGAGGTTTTTCTTGAGTACCAGCATGATTTAATGTTTGAGGAAGCTTCTGGCCAAGCAGAGGCATTGTTGCGTTTCTTTAGTATCCCTACCATTAGCGGTGATACTCGTAATTTGTTGATTGATGTTTCCGGAAAGGGCGCTACTACTAAGTTTCACTTGGATTTATCGTGTACTGATGATGACCTGTTACTACAGTATCTTTGTTTCGAGCTTTTGTCTTTTTTCCAAAAAATTGCATCTAAGCCCTAATTCTTGATACTAGTTTCCATTTATAGTTAGGCAACGACTAAAGCGTTTAGAAAGAGCCTTAACATTTAGAATTTATCGCTGGTTTTACTTTGAATATATGTGTTGCAAGAAAAGCAGGCAGCGGAATTATGTTATTGCGCTGCCTACTGTTAAAGGGGAGGGTGTGGATGAGACCTTCCTTGCACTCTTTTTATATATTTGGGGACTAGGCGCCTTTCAATGGCACTAGTTACAACTCTCGTAACCTGAAGCTAAAAGCAGTTCTCGCTCATGCTTAATCAACTTGGCGCGATCTTCAATAAGTTCATTCAACGCTTGAGATGGTGTACTCGCGAGTTGTTTAAACGCCTCAAATGATTCCGCGCTATCAATTTTATCAATCATAGTGCTAATCACATTGCGGGCCTCGCAAGGGGCATCATTGGTGGTGAAGTATTCCACCTTCCTTGCCGCTACTTTCATTTCCGTAAGCAGTTCTAAAGGGCTGCTTTCTTTCGCTACCGACATGTAATTATCGAGTACACGTTTCGCATACAATAACTCTTGCAGTGGGATATCACGACCACTTTCAATCAGCGACTCATTAAGGATCATACTTGAGCTCATGGGCATTCCTTTTTATCAATAATTCAAACAATCTTGGACGCAATATTGAGTCTAATTTATTGGCCCTCTAAAGGAAATGCCTATTTAAACGTTTTTCATGATTATTTATGCTTATTGATTGGATAAATCCCCCAATTTCACTCGAATAGAGCTAAGAATTCTTAAGTTAAATCTGAGCTTGAAATTGGAATTTTGATTGAGTGGACAAAAAGGAAGTTGAAGAAAGCACGCAGACGGCACGTTCAGAACAATAGATAGGCTTAGCTTATGTTAGTTTTACTAGTCAGTGTAAATAGGAGCGCATGATGATGCGCTCCTATTGCCTAATTAGTTAATGGCCTTAGAAGAGTACCAGTTGTTTTGATAAGCTTTAGAGGCGAACAACGCATTGGCCTTCGCGCGTTCAACCACAGTAGGATCGACTTCAATTGGCTTCATCGTT
This sequence comes from Vibrio sp. WZ-1, assembly GCF_052037695.1. NCBI lineage: Bacteria > Pseudomonadati > Pseudomonadota > Gammaproteobacteria > Vibrionales > Vibrionaceae > Vibrio > Vibrio sp. WZ-1. The sequence goes on from NZ_JBQEQR010000027.1 coordinate 3,582, forward strand.
TGGTTAACAAAGTCATATTTCATAGTGGATACTTTTTCACCTGGTGAAAACACAACAAGGTTGTCTCGAGTCAGATAACCAAAGTTCTTATCGTACTGCATCATTGCACGTTCGTCTTCACGAGCAAGAGGCTTAGTTAAGTCACGGCCGATCATCGGTGTTTTGGCATCAATACCAATCAATGATAATAGTGTTGGTGGCATATCGATGTTGTTTGCAATGCGGTCATCTTTGCGTGGCTTGATGTCTTTACCGATGATTAAAGCAGGGATGTGGAAGTGCTTCACTGGCACCAAGTTAGCACCGAATACGCGAGCATCGTGGTCAGCAATGACGATGAAAACGGTATCATCCCAGTATGATGATTGCTTCGCTTTGTCAAAGAATGTTCCCAGAGCATAGTCGGAATATTTAACCGCATTGTTTCGAGTCATGTATTCATCGTCGTATTGCTCAATTTTTCCTTGTGGGTACTCATACGGGCTGTGATTACTTGAGGTGAATACCAAGCTAAAGAAAGGTTTGTCAGTTTTCGATAAGCGCTCAAACTCTTGGTCCGCTTTAGTGTAAAGATCTTCATCACTTACACCCCAAGAACCAACAAACTCTGGGTTCTCGTAGTCTTTTTCTTCCACAATCTGGTCGAAACCGTTACCGAAGAAGAAGGTTTTCATGTTATCGAAGTTTGCTTCACCACCATAAATAAACTCAGTGTGGTAACCGCGGTTTTTCAGTAAGTCAGCAATAGTAAAGAAACCTGTTTGGCTTTTGCTTAGTTTGACCACTGCGCGCGATGGTGATGGCGGGAAGCCTGTTGTCACTGCCTCGATACCACGTACGGAGCGAGTACCCGTCGCGTACATCTGTGTGAACTGCCAACCTTCGTTCATCAATTTATCGAAGTTAGGAGTCAGTGGAAGACCACCAAGTGAACCGACAAATTGCGCACCTAAGCTTTCTTGCAGCAAGATCACCAAGTTCTTTGGTTTCCCTTGGTAAGTTGCTTGGTTGGTGTTCATTGTTGGAAGGGCTGATGGATCAAAATCAGACTTCGCAGAAGAGACACGAACGATGTCGAGCATCTTTTGGTCGTCCATCTTGCCGTAGAACTGTTCTGCATTTTTTTCTGATTTCATATTGTTGACTGCAAACAACAGTGAATAAGAAGAGTTAAGCGCGAGGTCGTTCATCAGCGGATCATTCGAAAACGCGACCATTGCTGGATTTAGTGGACGGTGACCTAGAGATGAACGAGCGCCAGCAACACCTATCAAAACCACTAAAATCGCAAGTACAGGACGCCATTTCCAGTTGACTTGTTGGGCGTTGTCGGTGAGCTTTTTACTCCATTTCCAACCAAGCAATAGTGTAATCACAGTGCCAAGAGTACCAATAAATAGCTCTAACTTGTAACCCGTCCAAAGCATGCTGAACACTTCTTTTGGATAAATAAGGTATTCAACAAATAGGCGGTTAGGGCGCAGATCGTACTCTTGAATAAACGGTGCAGTTGCGAGCTCCATGTAGACCAAGATCCATAGCCCGGCGACCATCCAACAGCGCAATACCCATTTCCAGCAATCGCCAATTTTTCCTTTCACAGGCAATAGGGCAGATAGCAAGCCAGGAAGGATAAACAACCAACAAACGGTTGCAAAATCAACACGGAGCCCTTGACCAAGAATGTAGATTAAGTCGTTAAAAGATTCGATTCGGTCAGAGAGCCAAATGGCCAGTAAAATCCTCGAAATGGATAAAAAAACAAGCGAAAAAAGCGCAAATACAGCAACAGGCTGTAAAGGCCCAAATGTGGGCTTCTTCATAAATATTCCCTAATCTACCGATGTGTTTGATTTTTATGGTGCGTCTTGTATCAAATGAAACGTGAAACAAACGTGAAATATAAGGCTTATTTATAGATTTAATTGTAATGATTGGTATGGGTTTGTAAGGGTGGGTATGTGAAGATTACTTGTCGCGAATTAATGTCATTTAAGAGGCAAATTAGCACAGGGTTGATTTTTAAAGATTTCTTATTTAGGGTGTTGGGTATGAACTATTTAGCTATTTTTATCTCGACTAATTGTTGTTGCTGCACCTCCCAAGACGTGCGGCGGCTTTCGCGTAGCTATTAGTTAGCAAAAAATCATACAGATATACCTAAGGCCGCCGACGTTTTCATCCGCGGCCTTTTTGCATTTAAAGGAATAACAATATGAGTCAGCCAACATTACAACTATTTAATACACTAGGGCGCAACCTTGAGCCGTTCAATACCATCGAAACAGGTAAAGTAGGTTTGTACGCATGTGGCCCAACGGTGTACGACTATGCGCATGCAGGGAACTTGAGAACCTACCTTTTTGTGGATGTGTTAAGACGTACGCTAGAGCTCAACGGTTACGACGTAAACCACGTAATGAACATCACGGATGTTGGCCACTTGGTGTCTGATGCCGATACCGGTGAAGATAAAATGGAGAAGGGCGCGAGAAAACAGAACAAGTCTGCTTGGGAAATCGCAAAGTATTTTGAAGACGTGTTTTTAGATGACCTTAATCGCTTGAATATCGTCAAGCCTTCCATCATTTGTCGCGCTACCGAGCACATTCAAGAACAGATTGAATTTGTCCTAGAGCTTGAGCAAAAGGGCTTCACCTATCAAACCTCCGATGGCGTTTATTTTGATTCAGCGAAGCTTCCGGATTACGGAAAACTTGCCAAACTTGATCGTGAAGGATTAGAGGCGGGCATCCGTGTCGAAATGGCAGAAAAAAAGAGCTCAACCGATTTTGCCCTTTGGAAGTTTAGCGGCGATACACCAAGACAAATGGAATGGGAAAGCCCTTGGGGAGTCGGCTTTCCGGGATGGCACATTGAATGTTCTGCGATGGCAGAGAAGTACCTAGGTGAAGTGTTCGATATTCATGTCGGTGGGGAAGACCATATCCCAGTTCACCACACCAACGAAATTGCCCAATGCCAAGCAAAGAATGGACACGTACAAGCGAATTACTGGCTGCATGGCTTCTTCCTTCAACTTAATAAAGAGAAGATCTCCAAGTCCGGTACGTCACTTCGTCTTGAAGCCTTGATCGAGAAAGGCTATGACCCGCTGGCTTACCGTTACTTGGTGCTGACCAGTCATTATCGCAGTCATTTGAGTTTTACTTGGGAGAGCTTGGACGCGGCGCAAATAGCTTTGAAACGCCTGAAAACGAAAGTGTCGGCACTACCCGAAGGTGGCAAAGTCGACCAAACGTATGTTGAGCGTTTTATGTCACTCATCAACAACGATTTAGCCATGCCACAAGCGATGGCATTGATGTGGGAGTTGCTTGGAAGTGCATTAAGCGATGCAGATAAAAAGGCAACGGCGCGCTATTTTGACCATGTGTTTGGCTTGGTGATTGATAAGCTAGAGGAAGAAGAAATCCCTCGCGAGATATTGGAATTGGTAGAGTTGCGTTTGCAAATGAAAAAGCAGAAGGAATACCAACAAGCTGACGAAATCCGCCAGAAAGTTACCGAACTCGGCTACAGAATCAACGATGCTGGTGATAGTTCAACGGTAAGTAAACAAGGCTAGTAAGGCAAAAAACAAAAAGGCTCACTGCGATAGTGAGCCTTTCTTATTGAAACGATCAACGCTCTCGTCGCTATTGAATCGCTAACTCAGGTTGCGAAGCGGTATTCGTTTCTGCGGTTTGGTTGTGCTTCTTAATTACCAGCGACAAGCGAATCAGCATTGCAAGTGCTGCAGTGCTTAAGCCGGTTACGATACCAATCCAGAAACCTTCTTCGCCCATTGCAGGAACGATTTCATCCGTGATACCCAGCAACATACCCAGTGGAAGCGCCAAGCCCCAGTAGGCTAGAATCGCCAGAATCATCGGGATCTTAGTATCTTTGTAGCCACGCAGGGCACCGTTTGCAGAGGTCTGTAGCGCGTCGCTGAATTGGTACATCGCAGTAAACGTCAGCAGAGTAGCCGCCGTTGCGGAAACTATAGGGTCTGTGGTGTACAAACGAATGATCCACTCTGGGAATAGCAGGAAGAAGCCGACTGAAATCAGCGACAGTAGCGCAGCGGTGACAATACCAACCAAACTGCGATGTGAAGCTGTTTCAAGCTTTTGTTCACCCAAAGCATGACCAACACGAATCGTGATGCCAAAGGAAAGGCTCATTGGGATCATGTACGTCATGCTAGAGATGTTCAGTGCAATCTGCGCCGCCGCAACGTTCTCAGCACCAATACGGCCAATCAATAGCGCAATCACTGCGAAGATGCTGCCACAAACCGCAATGTTCAAACCAATTGGCATGCCGAGTTTGAACAGCTGTTTGATCTCTTGCCATACCGGTTTTAACTCAGCGAAGTGCAGAATGTTTTTGTAGTGGTGATGGCTCTTAATGTAGCTAAACAATAGGGCTGACATCAGCCAGTAACCCAAGCTCGTAGCCCAGCCACAACCAACGGCACCCAATGCCGGCATGCCGAATTTACCGTAAATCAGAATATAGTTAACAGGGATGTTTACCAACAAACCAATCACAGAAATTAGCATTGGAGCGCGGGTGTTATTCATCCCTTCGCAGAAGCCGTTTAAGGTGTAGAAAAGCGCAATGCCCGGCACACCAAACGCCAATGCGACCACATAGTCACTCGCGATAGGAATGATCTCAGGCGCAACGCCTAAGCCAACGAGAATGGATTCACCGAGTAATAGGTAAACAATCAAAATTGCGCTAACGAACGCAGACAACCAAAGCATTTGAATAAATGCGATTCGTACGTTATCCAAACTTTGTGCGCCACGATGGTAAGCCACAACAGGCGTTAATGCCATGATGATGCCGCGAAGCAATAGCGAAACGGGTAGCCATAAACTGGTGCCAAGAGCGATCGCAGCAAGGTCGGCAGCACTCACTTGGCCTGCCATGGTGGTATCGATAAATCCCATCGACTGAGTGGCAAGTTGCATCAGAATGATAGGGATCGATAGGTGTAACAAAGCGCCCGATTCTTTAAAAAAGCGAGAAAAAGAGGAAGGTTTGTTTTGCATGGATGTAATTAAACACCAATATCAATGCACCAGTGGAAGCGGGATAGCGTTGTGCATTGTAGGGTGTACCGCGTAGGCAGGCGCAATATACGGATTTTTGTAATCAGGTTCAATATGTTATTTAGATCACAAGAAAACGATTGCTTTCATTGCATTTTGAGTTATTTACTTAATGAATGGGTGGTGGTTTTTAGTTCTGGGTTTTAGATGAATTAAAGTAACTAAGATGCCTTCGTTTCAATAATCATCAGTCATTATTCCGCTTTTCGATGGTTGAAAATTTTTTTATCTAACGTCTTGATTTATTTATTGTGTGATTATTTTCTTGGTGATATTTATCGCCTTAGTTTAGGCAATGCATGGAATAAAGAATGGAAGCCGAGCAATTAGAAGTACTCAATTTCATTAGCCAATACCCACCTTTTGATGATTTACCGGAAGAGCACCTAAGAAACATCGCAATGAATGCCGAAGTCGCGTATTACCGCGCAGGGACGGACATTCTCAAGAAAGGCGGTGACATTCGTGATTTATACATGATCCGCAGTGGCGTGGTTGAAATCTTACGCCGCAAAGGGGAGTTGTACAACCGTATCGATGCTGGTGGCTTGTTTGGACAAATGGGGTTGTTGATGAACAACCGCGTCCGTATGCCAGCCAAAGCGATTGAAGACACCTTAGTTTATTGCATTCCAGAGAAAATTTTCACTGAGTTGTGTGACGAGTTTGAAAACTTCGCCGATTTCATGGAGTTGGAAGATAGCGCGAGGCTGCGTACCGCCGTGTCAAACCACTCAGATGGGAATGATTTTACCACGGCGAAAGCGCGTAAGATCCTAAGCCGTGAACCTGTGACGTTAGAAGCCAGTGCAACGGTACGCGAGGCAGCAATATTGATGGCGGAAGAGGGCGTCACCGCACTTTTGATTGTCCGGGCGCCAGAAGACATTACCGAAGACGACGATGACCAATTGCTTGGTATCTTGACCGAGAAAGATCTGTGCGTACGTGTATTAGCTGAAGGACGAGACAGCGACATTCCTGTCAGTGAAGTGATGAGCTACGACGTCGTATCGCTCGATTACAGTGCTTACGTGTTTGAAGCCATGCTGACAATGCTACGTTACAACGTCCATCATCTGCCTATTCTTAAAGATAAAAAGCCTGTTGGCGTGATCAGTATGACGGATATTGTTCGTTATGAGTCACAAAACAGCTTGTTGCTTGTGAGCTCTATCTTCCAACAAAACTCAGTTGAAGATCTCAAAGCGGTTTCTAAACAAGTGAAAGACTGCTTTGTTCGAATGGTAAGTGAAGACGCGAACGCCCACATGGTAGGGCGTGCAATGTCGGTCATTGGCAGCAGTTTTAAACAACGACTGGCAGAGTTAGCGGAGCAAGAATTAGGTCCAGCGCCGGTTCCTTATTGTTTGGTGGCGATGGGGTCAATGGCGCGTGATGAGCAGCTTATCGTTACAGACCAAGACAATGCTCTGATCTTGGATAATAGCTACGATCCGGCGTTACACGGTAACTATTTTGCTCAGTTTGCCAAATTTGTTTGTGATGGTTTGGCGGAGTGCGGTTACTCCTACTGTACGGGTGACATCATGGCGACTAACCCAGAATGGCGTAAAACACGTTCAGAATGGGAAGAGTGCTTTGCGAACTGGATTGATAACCCAACCCCAGAGCGACTTCTGCACTGCAATATCTTCTTTGATTTACTTGGCGTACACGGACGTGTGAAATGGGCTGAGCAATTGAGCGGATTCATTGTGCGTCGTGCCAAGAAAAATAGTCGCTTCTTGGCTTGTATGGCGTATAACGCGATTCGCCGAACACCGCCGCTTGGCTTCTTCAAAGACTTTGTTATGGAGAAAGACGGACGCCATCGCAATTCCATTAATTTGAAGCGTCGCGGTACCGCACCAATGGCGGATCTGATTCGCGTGCATGCTTTGGCAATTGGCTCTCGTTCGCAAAACTCGTTTGAACGTCTGGATGACATCAATAACGCGGGCATTCTACCTAAAGGCCGAGGCATGGACTTAAAGGACGCCATGGAATTGATTTATATGGTGCGAATCCGACACCAAGCACTGGATATTGAAAATGGAGAAGAGCCCGATAACAACATCGAGCCAGAAGAAATGTCGGAGTTTGAACGTCGTAACTTGAAAGCCGCATTCCAAATCCTAAGTAACGCACAGAATTACATTAAGTTTCGTTATCAGAGAAGTGGCAAATGATGTGGTTTTCGAAACAGAAGCCGGATGCGGGCGATTTACTTAACACCAGTCAAACTCCAGATTGGCCAGCATTGTTTGAGCAACTTTCCGAGCAAGCGAAAGATACTCGGTTAAAACGTTATTACTCTGCGCCTATTGTGAATGGTGGTACGCCTTTAAAAGAGGTACCGTTTGTCTCCGTCGATTTTGAGACCACGGGTTTAAACGCAGAGGAAGACGCCATTCTCACCATAGGTTTGGTGCCATTTACCTTAGGGCGAGTGCAGTGCAGCGGCTCACGCCATTGGGTGGTGAATCCAAATCGAGAATTGAATGAAGAGTCCGTGGTGATTCACGGCATTACCGATTCCGAAGTGAAGAGTGCGCCGCAACTTGATCAAATTCTTGATGCCATTCTTGGTGAATTGGCAGGTAAGATTGTCGTAGTGCACTACAAAAACATCGAGCGACAATTCTTCAATAATGCCTTGTTAAACAGCATAGGTGAGGGGATTCAATTTCCAGTTGTAGACACGTTAGACATTGAATACGCAATTCAGAGGCGAGAGTGCGAAGGTTGGTTGAACAAACTAAAAGGCAAAAAACCGGGTTCGGTGCGTTTGGGGCATGCGCGTGAGAGGTACCATTTGCCGGCTTACCAGCCTCATCATGCACTTACCGATGCACTAGCGACCGCTGAATTATTACAGGCGCAGTTGCAATACCACTTTCATGGAGACATGCCACTGTCGCTGATTTGGCAATAGCCTTTCTAGGGTCTGTTGACCTTTTGAGCTGATTTTTGCAGCAGTTTGTGGGTTCTTCCTTCTTTATAAACTAAGAAAGAGGCAGAGGCTTTGAAATGTAGTTGCCCTACCTGATAAGCCGATAACGCAGTAGAAAGGAGCCACAAACGCTGCCCGAAGGGTTCGGCTAAAAGCGTTTTACTCTTTGTTGAGAGGATTTTGCTTAGAATAACTAGGCTAC
>NZ_JBQEQR010000028.1:0-683 GCF_052037695.1 Vibrio sp. WZ-1
TCGAACCGCTTGAACGTTCAAAGCCGTGGTTTAGACGTTGCGGTACGTAACGCGAATGATGGTATTTCAATTGCACAGACCGCTGAAGGTGCAATGAATGAGACAACCAATATCCTACAACGTATGCGTGACCTATCTCTACAATCTGCAAACGGCTCTAACTCAAAAGCAGAGCGTGTTGCGATTCAGGAAGAAGTAACGGCACTAAACGATGAGCTTAACCGTATCGCTGAAACGACATCATTCGGTGGTAACAAGCTGCTAAACGGCACTCATGGTTCGAAATCTTTCCAAATTGGTGCAGATAACGGCGAAGCAGTAATGCTTGAGCTAAAAGACATGCGCTCAGACAACAAAATGATGGGTGGCAGCAGCTACGTCGCTGAAAATGGCAAAGGTAAAGACTGGTCAGTTGCTGGCGACAAAACAGATCTAACTATCTCGCTAAAAGACAGCTTTGGTGAAGAGCAAGAGTTCACTATCAACGCAAAAGCTGGCGATGATATTGAAGAAGTAGCAACTTACATCAACGGTCAAACTGACCTAGTAAAAGCATCTGTAGGTGAAGACGGTAAGCTACAAGTATTTGCGGGTAACAACAAAGTTGACGGCGAAGTGTCATTCTCTGGTGGTCTAGCTGGTGAGCTAAGCTTAGGTGAAGCTAAAGCAGTAACCGTAGATAC
>NZ_JBQEQR010000047.1:0-66966 GCF_052037695.1 Vibrio sp. WZ-1
GTAAGAACATTGAATGTGTTAAGAACTGAAAACAGCTTTCCAGATTAAAGAATTTGCTTGGCGACCATAGCGATTTGGACCCACCTGATTTCCATTCCGAACTCAGAAGTGAAACGAATTAGCGCCGATGGTAGTGTGGGGCTTCCCCATGTGAGAGTAGGACATCGCCAGGCTTTAAATTTAGACTTAAATGTCTAACCAGTGCGGAGCGGTAGTTCAGTTGGTTAGAATACCGGCCTGTCACGCCGGGGGTCGCGGGTTCGAGTCCCGTCCGCTCCGCCACTTATTTAGAAACCCAGTCTTCGGACTGGGTTTTGTCGTTTTAACGCATAATAATTTCCCTTTCAAGTAATGAGTCCCGGTTGCCCGCAACCTCGCATTAGGTGTCCCCACCGACTCGCCATTTATTCAGACAAAGCCCTAAACTACGCGTTCCGGCAGAAATGCTAGGGCTTTAATTATATGGTCCGCCCCACTCTCAAGCCCTTAAGCTTAGAGTAGGCTCTCAGAATGAGGTGAACCATATGTCTTCTATTCATATTTTAGGTATCGACCTAGGCAAGCACTGTTTCCACGCTATCGCTCATAACCGTTCAGGTGCGGAAGTATTACGTCGCAAGTTTAATCGAAACCAACTCCAACATTTCCTTTGTAAAACCGAACCAACAACCATTGCTTTCGAAGCTTGTGGTGGTGCTCATTGGCTTGCTCGTAAGTGTGGTGAATACGGCCATCAAGTTCGACTTATTCCTCCCCAGTACGTTAAGCCTTATGTCAAAGGCAACAAAAATGATTTCATAGATGCATCAGCAATCGCAGAAGCCGCTGGTCGACCAACAATGAGGTTTGTCGCGGTAAAAAGTGAAGAAGCCCAAGTCATCGCAGCGATTCATCGTGTCAGAGATGGTTATATCAAGGAGAGAACGGCCGCAATGTCTCGAATTGGGGCTATCTTGCTTGAGTTCGGCCTGAGTTTTCCAAAGGGGCATGCAAAGATGAAGTCTCTCTTCCAATGGCTAGCAGAGCAAAAAGCGTCTTTACCAGAAAGCTTACTCGGTGAATTAGTGTCCATCCACGAGCACTACAAATACCTTAATGAACGAGTCAAAGCTCAAGACAGTAAGCTTCAAGCTGTTGTTAACAATAACGAAAGTGCACAATTGCTGAAAACTATCCCTGGCGTTGGCGACCTCACATCGACGTTGTGTGTTGTTGATGTAAGTTCCCCAAGCAACTTCACCAATGGTCGGGAAATGGCAGCTTGGTTAGGACTTGTACCAAGACAATTCTCTACGGGAGGAAAGACCAAGCTACTTGGCATGAGTAAACGAGGCAATAAACATCTCAGAACTCTGTTTATCCATGGAGCAAGAGCAGTTCTCTCAAGGCTAGCTTGGGCGGTGTTGTACCACCGCCAAGCTTTTAAGGCTGTATAGCTATAACCAAGTTTGCAACGTCAATGAACGTGATGACAAAAACGGTCAATCGACCAGATTAAGTACCTGACACAAAAAATAGCGTTAAACGCTTTGGGCTTTTTAAGGATAATCTGGCGCAGATATCATCGTGGAGCTGGGAAGCTAGTGCTCCCAACAAGGACTCCGAATACATTAGCGCAAACCAACTTCGTTATGACTTAATTGTAGTTGCAATAACGGGGCGGACCATACATTTTCGTACTTAAATTTTACACATTCTAAGTAATGGTCTTTATATCAATCTGGAAAATTAGCTGATCAGGTTAATCCAATCTCTTGTGCACATTTTTGTGCTTTCCAAGAAACGATTCCATGCTCTACATACCTTTTCTACAATGTTGTCGCAGTCCGTATAAGTTTGGTTCGCAAGATAGCATTGGCGTAACCAATTCCATACTTGTTCAATGGGGTTCGGCTCAGGTGAATAGGGAAGGGCGTTTAGTGATCGTTACATTATCAAGAGGCTCATCAATATCATCGGTGTGCCATCCTGCACCATCCATGATCACAACAGCAAATCGACCTTCCTCCACCACCACCTTTGATATTTGGGAAAGGTGCACAATCATAATGGTTTTGTTTACTCAAGGAACGACAATCGCCTCTCGTTGGGCAGACAGTAGCGAAATAGATAGGTCTACTCAAATCGCTATTGCTTCACTGCTATCGGTATTGTTCCTCGTATGCCCCTCAGGCGAGTGGTTGTATTTTTCTGGCCAAATTTAGCTTCATCTTGAAACCAGACATCAGCAGCTTCATGGCTTATGTGTCCTAGGAGCTTCAAGATCGTTTCAATTTTGAATTTTCTAAATAGTCTTGGATTAGTTGGGATTGCTGAGGGGGATTTAGAGCGTAATATTATCCAAGAAAAGCTAATCAGATCATGTTTTTACCCAAATTGGTATAAGAGGGGGGTTAAGAAACCTTTTGGATTCTTAAGTTGGTTGAGTGCTGTCGCTTAATATCAGGGATACAACAGTGATGAAGAGTCACTTGATTGCGTCCAGAGTGCTTTGAGTAATACATGGCTTTATCAGCGTTAATCATGAGCTCTTTAGTACTAGATACTTGCTCGTCATATTCTGCTACACCAACACTCACTGTTGTGCTGATCTCGATACCATCGATTTTACATGGCGTATTTTGAATCAAGTCTCTAATTCTTTCGGCGACATCATAGGCTTGTATCGCAGTGGTATTGGCTAAGATAACGGAAAACTCTTCTCCCCCCAATCGACCAATAAAATCAGTACCACGAATTGCACGCTGGCAGAGCTTTGCTACGTGATGGATCACTTGATCTCCGGAAAAGTGACCTACTTGATCATTAATCTCTTTAAAATGATCAATGTCGATCATTACGCATGAGAAGGTTTGAGATAGGTCTAAATGCGAGCTGAGAGCTTTATCTAGGTTGGTTAAGAATGCTCGACGATTCATTACACCAGTTAGCTCATCGGTCTCTGAGAGCGTTTTAAGGCGTTTTTCAAGCAGGTGTGTTTTCGTTACATCGCGAACGGACCAAATCACCCAATTTTCGTCACGATAAGGACTTTCGACAGGTTTGATTATTGCTTCAAACCAGGTTTCTTCTGGGTTCTCTAATGCCTCTAGCTCTTCTATAGGCATTAATAGATGGTCTTGTAAGGCAATGCTGTATTTGACGACTTTAGGCTCGTTAGAGCGTATTACATCATCAATATAACCGATCAACTCGGCTGCTTTGCTAGATGAAAGGACATCACTCAGATTAAGGTTGGTGTAGCTTTCAGCATTGAAGCTCTTTGAATGGTAAGTGCCGCCAAAGCTTTCTATATAGAAGCCTTGTTCATTGAGGATAAAGACATGATCAGGGAGAGTATTTAGAATAGCGTAAAGCCACTCTTCCCTTTCTTTATAAATCATGAAGTTAATTCCTTTATCCAACGTAAGCTCTTGATTATATCTGTTTAAATTGAGTACACAATCAATACTGATCACACTTCAATGTATCGAACTTGGTTAAGACAGGTTCATAACGTGACAAAGGGCTGACAAGGAAAGTCATATTTAGCGTATAGGCAATAAAAAAGGCTTAGCCGTTGTTGGCTAAGCCTTTTTTACAAAATTACTGTACGAACTAGTATTAGTTCATGCCGTATTTTTTAAGTTTCTTGCGAAGAGTACCGCGGTTGATACCCATCATAGTTGCTGCGCGAGTTTGGTTACCGCGAGTGTACTGCATGATGGTATCTAGTAGTGGCTGTTCAACTTCAGCTAGAACTAATTCGTATAGTTCTGTTACTTCCTGGCCGTTTAGTTGAGCTAGGTAGTTTTTAAGAGACGCTTTAACAGAGTCACGTAAAGGCTTTTGAGTAATCTGGTCTTGTGACGTTACTGTAGTTACTGTTAATGCTTCTGAAGTCAGATTTTGTTCGAACATATTCGGTCTAGCTCTTCTCTTAATTATGATGCAACGTTATCAAAATAACCTTCTAACGCTTCAAGTTGCAGCTCAGCTGCATCGATAGCGTTGAAGGTACGGCGAAACTCACTTGCGTGTTCATGCTCTTTTAGGTACCAACCAACGTGCTTACGCGCGATACGTGGACCTAAGAACTCTCCATAGAAATCATGTAGAGCGTTTACATGACCAAGCATAATGGTTTTCACTTCCTCACTTGGAAGCTCATCCATTGTGGTGCCGTTTTCCAAATAGTGATGGATTTCCTGGAAAATCCAAGGACGACCTTGGGCAGGGCGTCCAATCATTAAAGCGTCAGCACCGGTGTACTCCAGTACAAACTTCGCTTTCTCCGGGCTATCGATATCACCGTTTGCGATAACCGGAATGGATATAGCGTGTTTAACTGCTTTAATGCTGTCGTATTCGGCCTCACCTTTGTACATACAGGCTTTCGTTCTGCCATGCAGAGCGAGAGCTTGGATGCCGCAGTCTTCGGCTAATTTAGCGATTTGGACACAGTTTTTGTTTTCTGTGTCCCAGCCAGTGCGGGTTTTTAACGTTACAGGAACGTTTACCGCGTTCACTACCGCAGTCAAAATCTCTTTGATGATGTCTGGGTACTGTAGCAGTGCTGAACCCGCCAGCTTCTTATTCACTTTTTTTGCTGGGCAGCCCATGTTGATGTCGATGATTTGTGCACCATTTTCAACACTGAATTGAGCTGCATCGGCCATAAGCTGTGGATCGGAACCGGCAATCTGTACTGAGCGAATGCCCGATTCGCCTTCATGTACCATGCGCTGTTTCGACTTTGACGTTCCCCATAGTTTCGGGTTTGCAGACATCATTTCACTGACGGCCATTCCCGCACCATAGCGAAGACACAACTCGCGAAACGGTCTATCCGTTACACCAGCCATAGGGGCTACGATTAGATTGTTCTTAAGTTGATAGTTTCCGATTTTCAAAACGTCATCACAGTTCTGTACCAGCAAGGGCGCGCATTTTACGCATTTTTTCACTGCGTGAAAAGACTAATATTTGAGCATTTACAAATTGTTTTGTTAATTTGTATGAAATTCAGACAATTAGCCCTGAAAACCTTGTCTAGCCTTGCTTACGACCAGAGATACGACACCACTCACTTTGCTCAGCGATTGGGTCAATGTGAAGCTCGTCACGATAATGGTTCGCAACATCTTCAGCTTGAGTATCTAAAACACCCGACATCGCAAGGTCGCCATTTGGCTTCACTAGACCTTTAATGATTGGCGCAAGTTCACGTAGAGGACCTGCAAGAATGTTCGCTACCACGACGTCTGCGATTAGGCCTTCAGGTTGATTTTGAGGTAGGTACACTTCAAGTTGGTCTGCAACACCGTTACGTTCAGCGTTGTCGCGAGATGCTTGTAGTGCTTGAGGATCGATGTCGATCCCGATGACTTTTTCTGCGCCTAGTTTGATCGCAGCTATCGCTAGGATGCCTGAGCCACAGCCAAAGTCGATAACTGTTTTACCAGACAGATCCAGACCCTCTAGCCACTCAAGACACAATGCTGTTGTTGGGTGAGTACCGGTACCGAATGCAAGACCTGGATCGAGCATTACGTTTACCGCGTCTGGCTCTGGGATTTCACGCCAGCTTGGGCAAATCCATAGACGCTCACCGAATTTCATTGGGTGGAAGTTTTCCATCCACTCACGTTCCCAGTCTTTGTCTTCTAGCTGTTCTACTTTGTAAGCAAAATCGTCCGCTAGCATGTTGCTTGCTTTGATTTGAGTGATGATGAAGTTTGTATCAGCTTCTGCATCGTACAGTGCCAGAATGTCAGTATCGCCCCATAAGCGAGTCTCGCCAGGTAGAGGTTCGAATACAGGCGTATCCTGCGCGTCTAGGAATGTTACAGACAGCGCACCAGTCTCTTCCATTAGCATGTCGCCGATTTGCTCAGCGTTTTCATTGGTCGCGTTGAGTTTGATTTGAATCCAAGGCATTTGTTTTTGCTCTTAAAGTGAATGAAGTGGCGCAGAGTTTACCAGAACTCTACGATTTGTTTGAGTATAGACTTTATACAAAACAAAAATGCCCACAGATGTGGGCATTTATTATGAGGTTAGCGAAGGCTTATTGTAGGCCTAGCTTCTTCTCTAGGTAGTGAATGTTTGCACCACCGTGTTGGAAGTTCTCATCATTCATGATTGACTCTTGTAGAGTAACGTTAGTCTTGATGCCTTCAATGATCATCTCGCCTAGAGCGTTCTTCATACGTGCAATCGCTACATCACGGTTCTCACCGTAAGTGATCAGTTTACCAATCATTGAATCGTAATGAGGTGGTACTGTGTAGCCTGTGTAAATGTGAGATTCCCAACGAACGCCCATACCGCCTGGCGCGTGAAAGCGTTCGATCTTACCTGGTGAAGGTAGGAAACGCTCTGGGTCTTCTGCATTGATACGACACTCAATCGCATGGCCGCGGATCTTGATGTCATCCTGAGTGAATGACAGTGGCTGACCTGCTGCTACGCGTAGCTGTTCTTTGATTAGGTCAACACCGGTAACCATTTCTGTTACTGGATGCTCAACCTGAATACGAGTGTTCATTTCGATGAAGTAGAACTCACCGTTCTCGTATAGGAATTCAAATGTACCTGCGCCGCGGTAACCGATTTCTACACATGCACGAGTACAACGTTCACCGATGTACTTACGCATTTCTTCTGTGATACCTGGTGCCGGTGCTTCTTCAACAACCTTCTGGTGACGACGTTGCATAGAACAGTCACGTTCACCTAGGTGGATAGCGCCGCCTTGGCCGTCAGCAATCACTTGTACTTCAACGTGACGAGGGTTTTCTAGGAATTTCTCCATGTAAACCATGTCGTTGTTGAACGCCGCTTTTGCTTCTGCACGTGTCATAGCGATAGCTTGAACAAGGTCCGCTTCAGAGCGTACAACACGCATACCACGACCACCGCCGCCACCAGAGGCTTTGATGATTACCGGGTAGCCGATACGCTTAGCGTGAGCTTTGTTTTTGTCTTCGTCGTTATCTAGTGGACCGTCGGAGCCAGGAACACAAGGAACGCCAGCTTTTTTCATTGCGTTGATTGCTGACACCTTATCACCCATCATGCGGATGGTGTCTGCTTTAGGACCAACGAAGATGAAACCGCTGCGCTCTACTTGTTCAGCAAAGTCTGCGTTCTCAGATAGGAAGCCGTAACCTGGGTGAATCGCAATCGCACCAGTCACTTCTGCTGCAGAAATGATGCGAGGGATGTTCAGGTAGCTATCGATACCACGAGCAGGACCAATACAAACTGTTTCGTCCGCTAGTAGTACGTGCTTAAGATCGCGGTCAGCGGTTGAGTGCACAGCCACAGTCTTAATGCCTAATTCTTTACAAGCGCGAAGGATGCGAAGTGCAATTTCGCCTCGGTTCGCGATGACTACTTTATCTAGCATAAGGGATGCCCCGCTTATTCGATTACAACGAGTGGTTGGTCGAATTCAACTGGCTGGCCGTCTTCAACTAGGATTGCAGTTACAACACCTGATTTGTCCGCTTCGATTTGGTTCATCATCTTCATTGCTTCAACGATACATAGCGTATCGCCAGCATTTACGCTCTGACCCACTTCAATGAACGATTTTGCGTCTGGGCTTGGAGAACGGTAGAAAGTACCAACCATTGGAGAAAGAACTTGGTGACCTGCAGGAACTGCTGCTGGTGCTTCTGCTGCCATTGCTGGTGCGTCTGCTACTGGAGCTGCTGCCACTGGTGCAGGTGCTGCTACTGGAGCTGCTGCGTAATGAACTGGTGCTGGAACAGCTGCAGGGCCACTACGGCTGATGCGTACTGACTCTTCACCTTCAGAGATTTCTAGCTCGGCAATGCCAGACTCTTCAACTAACTCGATTAGCTTCTTGATTTTACGAATATCCATCTTTTCTTTCTCTTTTATCTTGTGATTAAGACAACCCAAAGGGCTGCAGAGTGTTTGGTTTACTTTGCCTGCAATTTTGCGATTGCTGCAGACAGAGCGAATTCATAACCTTGAGCGCCTAAGCCACAAATCACGCCTACTGCCTTGTCCGACAAGTAAGAGTGGCGACGGAACGATTCACGTGAATGAATGTTCGATAGGTGCACTTCGATAAATGGGATGGCCACGCCAAGCAGCGCATCACGCAACGCAATACTGGTATGAGTGAAAGCCGCTGGGTTAATGATAATGAAGTCCACGTTGCCGTAAGCTGCATGGATAGCTTCAATCAGTTCGTACTCACGATTCGATTGCAGGTGTTCAATTTCCACCCCAGAGTTGTGAGCTTGTTCAGTCAATGCGTCAACAATCTGTGCTAGGGTGTTGTTACCGTAATGTGTCGGTTCACGCAGACCTAATAGATTAAGATTTGGTCCGTTTAGAACTAGAATCCGTGACTTTGCAGACATTATGTTGCTATCTTCCTTTATCGTGAGTGGAACGTTTATATTCCCAAATATACGATAATTCAGCACGATTTTTTTGTTAAAACCGAGCAAATTTTAAAAAATCGACCAAGATTATAGCTAATTCACAGCAATTAGCAGCAATTTACTGGTCTAATCTCCCAATGCCCCCTGTCGTTTCTGTAACCAAGTTAACAAAAACAACATAATTGCCATGTGGTTATTGTGGTTTATTTTGCGTTTACGCACAAAAAAGCCACCATATGCAATGGTGGCTTTTAGGGCTAGTGTTTAAAACAGGGGCAGGGTGTTATACCAGTTCTGCTTTCTCTGCAATCAGCTTGTCTACAACACTTGGATCTGCCAGTGTCGAAGTATCACCTAGGTTGCTGGTATCACCCGTTGCAATCTTACGTAGGATGCGGCGCATGATCTTACCAGAGCGAGTTTTCGGTAGAGAATCTGTCCAGTGCAGCACGTCTGGTGTCGCGATTGGCCCAATCTCTTTACGTACCCAGTCTTTCACTTCTTTGTGCAACTCTGCTGATGGGAATTCACCATCATTAAGCGTGACGTATGCGTAAATTGCCTGACCTTTGATGTCATGAGGAATACCGACAATCGCTGCTTCCGCAATCTTATTGTGTGCAACCAGTGCTGATTCAATCTCTGCGGTACCCATTCGGTGACCTGAGACGTTTAGTACGTCATCTACACGACCTGTAATCCAGTAGTAGCCATCTTCGTCACGACGCGCGCCATCACTGGTGAAGTACATACCTTTGAAGGTCGAGAAGTAGGTTTGCTCAAAGCGCTCATGGTCGCCGTAAACGGTACGCATCTGACCAGGCCATGAATCAAGGATCACCAAGTTACCTTCTGCTGCGGTTTCTTCGATGATGTTACCCATGTTATCCACGAGCGCAGGTTGTACGCCGAAGAATGGGCGAGTTGCAGAACCTGGCTTAAGATCGGTTGCACCTGGTAGTGGCGCAATCAAGATGCCGCCTGTTTCTGTTTGCCACCAAGTATCCACGATAGGTGAATTCTCATTACCAATGGTCTTGTAGTACCACTCCCATGCTTCAGGGTTGATAGGTTCACCTACTGAGCCCATTACACGCAAGCTTGAGCGAGATGTCCCTGCTACTGCTTCGTTGCCTTTCGCCATTAGGGCGCGAATCGCTGTTGGCGCAGTGTAGAGAATGTTTACTTGATGCTTATCAACCACTTCACTCATGCGAGCTGTGCTTGGGTAGTTTGGTACACCTTCGAACAGAATGGTTTTTGCGCCGTTCGCTAGTGGACCGTAAATGAGGTAAGTGTGGCCCGTAATCCAACCCACATCCGCCGTACACCAGAACGTTTCACCTTCTTGGTAATCGAACACGTATTTGAAAGTCATGGTTGCGTACACTAGGTAACCACCTGTGGTGTGCAGCACGCCTTTTGGCTTACCTGTTGAACCTGAAGTGTAAAGAATGAATAGAGGGTCTTCCGCTTTCATTTCTTCAGGTGGGCATACATCAGAAACAACAGCCGTTGCTTCGTGCCACCAAACGTCACGGTGTTCGTGCCAATCAATGTCGCCGCCCGTGCGTTTTAGAACGACAACTTTGTCGATGGTTTTTACTTCTGGGTTCGTCAGTGCTTCATCAACGTTTTTCTTCAGTGGTACTGCGCGACCACCACGAACGCCTTCGTCAGCGGTGATAACGATTTTCGCATCTGAGTCGATGATACGACCGGATAAGGCTTCTGGTGAGAAACCACCAAATACTACGGTATGAACCGCACCAATACGCGTACATGCCAGCATTGCGATAGCCGCTTCTGGCACCATTGGCATGTAAAGACAAACCACGTCGCCTTTGTGTACGCCTTGCTCTTTTAGCGCGTTAGAGAACTTACACACTTCTTTGTGCAGTTCGTTGAATGTAAGGGTTTTGTCGTCAGCAGGATCATCTCCTTCCCAGATGATCGCGACTTCATCGCCACGCTCGGCAAGGTGGCGGTCAATACAGTTTGCAGATACGTTCAGCGTGCCGTCTTCGAACCAGCGAATGTCGACGTGACCAGTATCGAACGAGGTGTTTTTAACTTGAGTGAATGGCTTAATCCAATCGACAACTTTACCGTGTTCGCTCCAGAAGCCTTCAGGGTCGCTTACCGACTGCTGATACATGGCTAGGTAAGTGTCATTATCCGCATGCGTATGGTTTTTAATGTTTTCTTTTACCGGATAAACGTGGGCTTCGCTCATGGCTTCTCTCCTTGTGCCTTTAATTCTCGACCTTCGTCTTTTGTAGGGCTGTGTTCGCTCTTGGTTTATGTGTCATCAAGAACGTTGCTGTGCATATAACTGTCAGTCACAGCGCGTATTTCCACAATTAGACTTTAGGATGAGAGTGAGTAATGCGCTGTGATATTGCTGAAATAAAAGCGATTGTGGGAGGTGGATCGAAAGCTGAGTCTTAAACCTATTAGGTATACGGTACGCTCAGGTTAGGTAAATCGCCTTTGGTCAGGCGTACATACACTAAAGCGGCGGATTTTGCGTCTTGCAGGGCATCGTGTTTGTCTTGAATCGGCAGTTCAAGGTGCTTACAAATTGCATCAAGACTTAAGTCGAAGTAGGCGTTAGGCAAATGACGTTCGAGCTTATCGTGATAAATCTGGCTCACCTCGATTAATGGGTTGGGCAGTGGAAAACCTAAATGCCTCAGACAGGCGAGGTCGAGGATCTTTTTGTCATAGCGAATGTGGTAGCCGACTAAAGGACGATTGCCGATAAAGTCGAGCAGCTTGATGAGTGCTTCTTTTTCGCTGATGCCATCCACCAAATCTTGGTGGCGGATATGGTGAATTTTCACTGAACCTGAATCGAGTGATTGCGGGGCGCGTAGTCGAACTTCGAACGGTTTACTGGTGATGATGCGATTATCGATGATTTTGGTCGCAGCGATGGTGACCAGCTCGGCACGATTTGGGTCCAAGCTGGTGGTCTCGCAATCGAGAGAGACAAATTCGCCTTTTTGCGGCGAACAGAACAGTGGCTGATAAGGTGAGCCTTTCAGCTTGTAATGCCAGTATTTCCTTTGTAGCCAATTCATCCCTGTTACCTCTCGTCTTATTTGCCTAAAAGACTCTAATCACGGATTTGATAATGGAAGCCCAAGAACTGCTTAAACTTCTTCACTACGTGTAAGCTGTGGCGCAGCAGGTCTCGTTCTGTCCTGTCTAACTGTTTGATATCGATATTGTTCAGTGCTTCCTGCTTACTCAATTGCTGGTTCAAACGGATCTTGAAGAACAGCTTCAGCGCTTCGTTGAGGTTGTCTGCGGTTTCTGGTTCTAAGATGCGTTTGTTTCTCAGTGCTTCGATACGCTCGAAGGTGTTCTTCTCTTCAATCGCGTATTCCAATGCCAAAGTGCGAATGCCATGCACGATAGGGAAGATGCCGCCGCGCTTTATATCCAGCCCATCTTTAGCACTTTTTACGTTACCAAACAGAGTAAGAGGCACGGAAAATTGCAGAGCAGGGCGAGTGAAATCGGACAGAATCAACATGCGATCTTCCATGCTGTCTCTGAGGTGCTCGGCGATAGGCGTGAGCAGCTCTCGATTGCCTGCGACCGCATGAGCGTCGCTGAAGATGGCTAAATCCATGATTTGTTCAGGCTGCGCTTTAGCAATCCAACCATCGAGCGTTTTAATCCATTCTTGTTGTGTTCGAACCCACTTCGGATTGTTAACCATGACTTTGCCAGGGCAGAGTGGATAGCCCTGTTGCTGCAAGGTGTGGGTGAGGGTTTGCATCACTTCGGAGCAATGTTCCCATTCCAACCCATCTTGGATGATCAGCGCATTGTCTTGATCGGTTTTGAGGATTTGTTCTCCACGACCTTCCGAGCCAAGCACGATCAAACAGCAGTGATCGTGCAGTGCTGGTGGCACCACAAGCTCAAACGCTTTTTCGATGATTTGTTCGTTTACGGCGGATATCAGCTCCATGATGAAGCGAGTGCGGATGCCATTGGTCAGCAAGCTATCCACCAACTGACGCTGTCGATTGGAAGCAAGGGCTAACTCTTCCACGCTACTGGCTCGTGCAATACTGAGTGTCAGTACGTGTGAGTGAGTGGAAAACGCACTGAGGATTTGCGTCATATCCAACATACCGACCGCTTGATTGCCTTCGCACACCATTAGACGTTTCATGCGATTGCGTGTCATGGTGATCATGGCGTTAAACAAGAAGTCACCATCATCCACGTGATAAACAGGGAAGGTAGCAATCTCAGTCACTGGCGTATCGAGTGGGTGGCCTTCAAGCATCACGGCATGAAGCATATTGGTTCGAGTCACTATCGCGTAGGGATGCGCCGATGGACATTGTTCTAAGCGCGGGTCCTCTTGGCTAAGCTGAACCAAAGCAGCATCGATGCCATTGTCCTTGAGTGTTTTGGTGACCTGATTAATTGGCATATCAGGTGCCAATAGCATTGGTGGATGATAGATGCTGCTATCGACTTTAGTCAGAATGAACTCCGCAAGGTTTTGCTGCTGCTGAGCCGCTTCAATGAGGGCTTGGCGTTTGGATAAGTTGTTATCGAAGTAGGCGGCGAACTGTCCGTTCTCGTTATACAGCTCAAGAAACACCTCTTTGGGCAGCAAGTACGAGAGGGTATCTTCTAGTGCTACATACTGATGGCGGACGCTTCCTTCGAATAACGAACGCACATCAAACATGTCGTCGTTAGCGTAGTGAGCAAACACTTCGTCTTGATCTTTTGAGCGCTCTTCTACCGCGCCTTTAATCAGTACGTGCAGATGAGGGTTGTCTTGCCCACAAGCTAAGATGACATCTCGCGTTCGGTAATACGCCACATCTAGAGATGAGCGCAGTCGATTTTGCTGTGCGTCGGTCAGGCGGTCGAACGGTGGAGATTGCATATTAAATTTGTCAGGCATGAGAGCACCTAAATTTGGTGGGAACACATTCTAAGTCTGACAAATTTCCCTGCCGAAGCCAGACGACTTTGGTCTAAATCGTCACAATCTAATTTTGCATTTCGAGAGCCTGTGCCATAGAGGAAACGGTAAGTTGCCGATTCTTCCCTTTTTCTATTACGCATTGCGATCCATAATTCCGCGTCCCAAACGTTTACGTGGTGGAAGTCTTTAGTTTTGTCGTTTTTAGGATATCTGTGATGTTGAAACCCTCTCCGTATGGCTGGATTTCCCAGTACTTTCTCGGATTCTTTTTTGCGTATGGCGTGTATCTGCCATTTTGGTCATTGTGGTTTAAAGAGCAGGGCGTTTCTCCGACAGACATCGGCCTGTTAGTCGGGCTGGGTTTAGCTACACGTTGTGTGGCGAATATGGTCATTACGCCACGTTTGCATAAGGTTGAACACATCATGCCAGCGCTACGCTGGTTAAGTTTTGCTGCCCTTATTTTTGTTGGCTTCCACTTTTTCACCGGCGGCAACTTCTGGTTAATGGCACTCGCCACTGTCTTGTTTAACTTGTGTTGTGGTCCTGTGGTGCCTTTATCTGATGCCATGGCTAACTACTATGCGCGTTTGAAGATGCTCGATTACGGTCGTACCCGCTTGTGGGGCTCTATTGCTTTTATTGCTGGCTCAACGGTGGTTGGGTATTTAGTGGCAGAATTTGGCTCTGATATGATTCTCTATACGGCAATGGCCGGGGTATTCATCTCGCTATTGTTTGTTATGCGTAATACCAACCCAATGCCTGTGACCCGTGGTGACCAGCATGCTGAACGTCCAAAGCTATCAGCACTACTTACTGATAAACCTGTGGTGAAGTTTCTTGTGCTGGTGGCGTTAATACAAGGTAGTCATGCGGCGTACTATGGTTTTAGTGCCATTCACTGGAAAGCTGCAGGTCATTCTGAAGATGTGATTGGTTACTTGTGGAGCTTAGGTGTAGCAGCTGAAGTTGCCGTGTTTGCGTTGAGTAAGCGTCTATTCGCTGGCTGGTCTTTGCGCACTCTGTTTGTGATTGCTGCCGGTGGTGTGATGCTGCGTTGGGGCATGACAGCCACGACGACTTCTATATTCGCATTAGTGGTCGTGCAAATGCTTCACGGCGTGACGTTTGCGATGGCACACATTGCCGCAATTCAATACATCCAAAACTCAGCAGAGAACAAGATGGTGGCATTGCAGGCGTTGTACAATGCGATTCCACTTGGTGCGTTTATCGCACTAATGACGGTGATCAGTGGCTGGGGTTATGAGCACTGGGGGGCGAGTATCTTCTGGTTGATGGCTGCGATGGGTTTTGTTGCGTTGTTCATCAAAGTTGAGCCTCAAAATGATGAAAGTAATGTGGTAGACCTATCAGCCAATGCACCTGAAGCACAGAATTAAGCTTCTGTGACAGAGATTAAAAACTAACCTTTGTCTCTGTTGTGAAAGCAGTGTTAAATGAAACCTCTCCCTTATGGAGAGGTTTTTTTATTCTCTTGCTTTAAAAACGGCAAGAAAGGCAAGAAAGGATATCGAATGCAAGGATGGCTAGTGATTCCCGTTTCTTTGGCGTATTTGGGAATCCTGTTTTTAATCGCTTGGTATGGTGACAAACAAAAGAGATGGTTAGCGCGCTGGCGACCATGGATCTACAGTTTGTCGATTGCGGTCTACTGTACGTCGTGGACCTTCTACGGTACGGTTGGACAGGCGAGCAATAATCCTTGGTCCTTCTTACCCATCTACATTGCGCCGATAATCGTGTTTACCATCGGCTGGCGCGTTCTCGCTCGGCTTATACTGATTGCCAAGCGTGAGCACATCACCTCAATCGCTGACTTCATTGCTGCCCGCTATGGTAAATCGCAAGGTTTGGCGGTGGCTGTTACCTTAATTGCCGTGGCGGGTATTCTGCCGTATATCGCTTTGCAGCTGCGTGGCATCACCATGGGATTAGAAATCATTGCGCCAGATTTGGCTTCTGATCTCAGTTATCAAAACTACAGTGTGTCTTGGTTTGTGGTGGGGGCGATGGCGATCTTCACCATGCTGTTTGGTACTCGTCATATCGATAACACCGAACACCACCGCGGCATGATGATGGCGATTGCGTTTGAATCGGTGCTCAAGCTGGTGGCGTTCTTGGTGGTGGGCGTGTTTATTGTTTGGCTCGCAATGGATACCGAGAGCTTCCATCTCGCTGATATCGCCGCTGAAACCTATGAGTCGCCAAATATTCCGACTTTGTTGATTCATACCATTCTGACCATGTTGGCGATTGTCTGTTTACCACGTCAGTTCCATACCATGGTGGTTGAGAATGAACGCGCGCAAGACCTACATGTAGCCCGTTGGCTATTCCCACTGTATCTGATTCTGATGGGCATCTTTGTTTTGCCGATCGCGTGGGTAGGACAAAGCCTGTTGAGTGGCAGCCCTGCCGATACCTACGTGATAAGTGTACCGATGGCGGTGGGGGCTAATGACATTGCCTTGCTGGCATTTCTGGGGGGTACTTCGGCGGCAAGTGGTATGGTTATCGTCTCGACTATTGCCTTAGCAATCATGGTATCGAACGATTTGGTGATGCCGCTGATTCTGCGCCGGATGAAGTTATCAAAACGCAATCATCACCACTTTTCTACGTTGTTGTTACGTATACGTCGTGGGCTTATTCTGCTTCTTTTGATTGGCGCATGGGGCTTTTATCAGGCTTTAGATAGTATTCACTCACTCTCCGCAATAGGGTTTCTCTCGTTTGCAGCGATTACCCAGTTTGCTCCATCTTTGATTGGCGGCATGTACTGGCGTCAGGGAAACAAAAAGGGCGTGTATGTTGGTTTGCTGGTGGGTTTCACCATTTGGTTGATTACTTTAATGAGCCAAACCGACATGCTAGCGGGCGATGCAACCAATAACTTACTAATTTGGCTTATCACACCACCTGATTTATTGGCAGGCTTTGGCATTGCCGTTTCTGATTGGGGCATGATCCTCAGCGTGGTGGCAAATGCAGCATGTTTTGTCGCCGTATCGCTAGCCACGCGGCCAAGCATAAGTGAACGCTTACAATCAGCATCATTCGTTGGCACACCTTTGCCTGAGAGTGAAAATATCAGCTTGTACCAAAGCCGCGTGACGGTTAGTGAGCTAGAGATGCTAGCCTCTCGATTTGTCGGACGCACGCGAGTGAAATCTGCCTTCCAAACCTATTGGAGTCAGCAACGAGAAGAGCTATTGCCCAACCAACAAGCGCCCTCTACCTTGATTCGACATACTGAGCGCGTGCTTGCTGGTGTGTTTGGTGCTTCCTCTGCCAAGTTAGTACTTACTTCTGCTTTGCAGGGTAGAAATATGCAACTTGAGGAAGTGGCGACCATTGTTGATGAAGCTTCAGAGTTGTACGATTTCAGCCGTGGCTTGCTGCAAGGGGCGATTGAACATATTGGACAAGGTATCGCTGTTGTCGACAAGCAATTAAGGCTTGTGGCGTGGAACCAGCGTTACCTTGAGTTGTTTGTCTTTCCGCCGGGGTTGATTCAGGTCGGGCGTCCGATTGCTGAAGTCATTCGTCATAATGCTGAGCAAGGTTTATGTGGCCCGGGTGACCCTGAAGACCACGTTCGTCGCCGCGTTTATCACCTTGAGCAAGGCACGCGACATACCTCTTCCCGTGTGCGTCCAGATGGTCGCGTAATTGAAGTGCAAGGTAACCCGATGCCAGGTGGTGGCTTCGTCATGAGTTTTACCGACATCACCGTGTTCCGCGATGCGGAGCAAGCTCTGAAAGATGCCAATGAGACACTAGAAGAACGTGTTCGTGCTCGTACTCGTGAGTTGGAACAATTGAACAAACAGCTGGTGGCTGCGACGCAGCGTTCTGAGCATGAGTCGCAGTCTAAATCGCGCTTCTTAGCCGCGGTGAGCCATGACTTGATGCAGCCGTTGAACGCCGCTCGCCTGTTTGCTTCTTCGTTGTCGGAAGTTGCCAAAGACAGCGAAACCCAAAAGCTGTCGACCCACATTGAGAGTGCGTTAGGGGCGGCGGAAGATTTGATTGGTGACCTGCTGGATATTTCGCGTTTGGAATCGGGCAAGCTGGACGTCAATGTGCATGGTTTTGCGGTCAATGATGTGTTGGCAAACTTGAATGCTGAATTTAGTGCGCTGGCCAAACAACAAGGTATTGAGTTCACCATGATCCCATCGTCTTTGATGGTGAAATCCGACCCGAAATTGCTGCGCCGCGTGGTACAGAACTTCCTTACCAATGCGTTCCGTTATAGCCCGAGTGGCAAAGTGGCACTTGGGGTGCGTCGTGTACAAGGTCGAGTGCGTATCGATGTGTGGGACAACGGCATGGGTATCGAAGAAGAGAAGCAACAAGAGATCTTTGAAGAATTTAATCGTGGAACTCAAGTTCGTTCTGATCAAGGTTTGGGGCTAGGTTTAGCCATCTCGAAAGGCATTGCTCAAGTGCTAGGGCACGAAATCTCGATGCGCTCTTGGTTTGGGAAAGGCAGTGTGTTCTCGATTACCTTAGATAAAGCAGAGAAGGTACACATTCCAACGGTCAAAGCAGTGAAGAGTGCACAATCCGATTTAAGCCATATTCGCGTGTTGTGTGTTGATAACGAGCCGGATATTTTGGTTGGGATGGAGAATTTACTCTCGCGCTGGGGTTGCGATATTCGCATTGCGACTGACATCGTTGGGAGTCTGAAAGCGCTCGAAGACGATTGGTTACCGGATGTGATTTTCTCCGACTACCGTTTAGACAATGGTCGAACGGGATTGGAAGTGTTGCAGCAATGTCGTTTGCGTCTTGGCAATAGTTTTGAAGGGGTGATCATCAGTGCTGACCGAGCCGATGACATGATGGAAGGGATTAAAGCTAATGGGTTTAGTTTTATCGCCAAACCAGTGAAACCCTTGAAACTACGTTCAGTACTCAATCGAGTCGCCTAGAAAAAAAGACCTCCGTTTGGAGGTCTTTTGCTTTAAGGGGGGGGATCGGTTGGTGGCTTATTCCGCAACGCCGCCTTGAGTCAGCTTGGCTGGATCGAGCAATCTTTCTAATGTTGCACGATCTAAATCTGTTTCTTCTTCCGCGACATCGATGATAGCGCGACCTTGTTTATAGGCTTTCTTCGCCACTTCGGCTGCTTTTAGGTAACCAATCACAGGGTTAAGCGCAGTGACCAGAATCGGGTTCTTAGCCAGTGCGACATCAAGGTTGTCTTTGCGCACTTCAAACGTCGCGATGGCTTTGTCTGCTAAAGCAACGGCGCTGTTTGACAGCAGCTCAATGCTTTCTAGTAGATTGTGCGCAATCACTGGCAACATCACGTTAAGTTGGAAGTTCCCCGATTGACCTGCAACGGTAATGGTCGCGTCGTTACCAATCACTTGCGCAGACGCCATGGCCGCCGCTTCTGGAATCACTGGGTTCACTTTGCCTGGCATGATCGAAGAGCCCGGTTGTAAGCCTTGCAGTTCGATTTCACCCAAGCCTGCGAGTGGACCTGAATTCATCCAACGAAGATCGTTGGCGATCTTCATGATCGCAATTGCTGCTGTTTTGAGCTGCCCCGATAGGGAGACGATCGCATCCTGACTGCTGAGATTGAAGAAAAAGTTTTTGCTGGAAGAAAACTCGATGCGCGTTGATTGCGCTAGGTTATCCGCAAAGAGCCCAGCAAAGCGCGGATCGGCATTGATCCCTGTGCCCACCGCTGTTCCACCTTGAGCTAATGCTTTCACTGCTGGCAGTGTTTGCTCAATGGTTTGCTTAGCATGCTCAATTTGGAACTGCCAGCCGCCAAGCTCTTGGGCGAAGGTAATTGGCATCGCATCCATGAGGTGCGTACGGCCGGTTTTCACCACATCTTTCAGTACTTGTTGCTTGGTTTCTAGAGTTTCACTTAAGTGAGACAGTGCTGGCAGAAGCTGTTTTTCAATCGCAATCGCAGAGCTGACTTGAATCGCAGTAGGCACTACGTCGTTACTGCTTTGCCCCATGTTGACGTGATCATTTGGATTGACCGTTCCGCCTAGATGCTCAGACGCCAATGTCGCAATGACTTCGTTGGCATTCATGTTGGAGCTCGTGCCCGAGCCGGTTTGGAATACGTCGATAGGGAATTGGTTGAGGTGTTTACCATCAATGATGGCTTGCGAAGCATCGGCGATGGCATTGGCAATATCACCTTCTAGCAAGCCAAGTTGAGCATTGGTGAGCGCAGCGGTTTGTTTGATGTGTGCGAGTGCTTGGATAAAGCCAGTCGGCATGGTGTGCTTGCTAAAAGCAAAGTTATCGACAGCGCGTTGAGTTTGAGCTTGATACAAAGCGTTGGCTGGGACTTTGACTTCACCCATGCTGTCTGCTTCGATACGGAATTCCGTGGTCATGGTAGGTTCCTTTTGTTTAATCGAGTGGCGTCTGTATCAGACGTAATTGTTGTTGTAATGAGAGAAATTTCACATCGCCATCCTCAAATTGGTAGTAGTAACGTTTGAGACAAAGTAGTGGAGTGTGAATGGAATCGAGGCAAACTCGGCGGAAGATGCGGCTACGAGCAGGGTTTTGAATGGCATCAAGTAGATGGAAGTAAACCTGACGCAAATATAGTTCACACAGCAACAGGTTTTCGTGCTCTGCATCGTGATCGTAGATGGATGACAGCACCATAGCCCAATGGATGTAGTCGTGAATCACATCGGGTTCGAAGCCGCTTGGCGCATACACATGAAGGAATCGGTCTTGCGCTTTAAAAAAGGCGTTGTAGATGGCTTGGCTGCTGTCCATAGTTACCTCAATAGGTGATATAATGATAATTATTATCAATAAATTATCGATTAGCAACCACAGCTTTTTTGAGGGAATAGCACAACAAAAAAGCCGATACTCGGACTCAGTATCGGCTGAAGTGGGAGAGCTCAATCCCTACAATTAAGCTCGGTATTCTTTCGCGAGATAAGGTCGGCTCAAATGCGTCTTCAAGCCTTATGGAGCAGGTAAGTTATTTGTCCGTAAACAGGGTTTCGTATTTCACAAACGCCGTTTGCGTTTCTCCGTAGTAAAGCGTGCCTTCAGATTGAATCGCAACACGTAACCAGCTGTCTGCTGAGGCTGGCTTAGGCAAAGTAACAGTCCAGTTTTGTCCGGCTTGATCAGTAGGCGTCATATCGATTGGCTGCGCGTTTTGTTCTTGGCTATCCACCACTGATAGCTTCACCCCCTCCAGTGGATAAGCTGAATGTAACGACAACTCTAGACTATCTTGAGTCAGCTTTTCTGAGCGAAACTTCACTTTAAAGTCGCCATTCTCCATATCACACAAGCCACTGGTGTAACGGCAATTCGATTTGCTGATCAGCTTGTAGCTTTCCCCTTCTTTAGCTACATGAGGTTTCTCACTCAAAGCCATATCAGTACCGAAATAAGCGATCAAAGACAGAATTGGGGCGATCAACAGAGCGATAATAAAGTGCTTGTTTTTGAACATAAAATACTAATCCCATTAATTATCTGTTCATTTTTACAGGCCAAAATCGCTAATAACTTCGTTAAAGATTTTGAAGGTAGAGCAACTAGCTTGCTGCAATCTTTGCCTTGTTCTAAGCGATTTTTCCCGCGTAATCCCTGAACATATAATCAATGGCATTTGTATGCTTCCTTGCTACGGTTCAGGGAATATCTAATTATTAGAATAAGTTAAGTGAATAAAAAAGCCCCAAGCGGGGCTTTTGTGGTTTGGGTTATATTTTAGTGGTCTACCGCACCGCCAGCGCCTGCTGGTACACGTACGTGCTCGACGAGGTCTTTTACTTCTTGTGGTGTTTCTGCTGTTACTCTTGATACACCGAATGCCACAACAAAGTTAAATACCGCACCAATTGCACCAAATGCGTTTGGCTCGATGCCTAGGAACCAGTTCTGCCCCCAGCTTTGTAGGTAAGTCCAATCAGACACAAATAGGATGCCTTTGTGTTGGAACACGTAGAATAGCGTGATACTGATACCTGCAATCATACCTGCGATTGCGCCTTCTTTGTTGATACTCTTACTGAAGATACCCATCATCAACGCAGGGAAGATGGAGGATGCCGCCAGACCGAAGGCGAGCGCTACCGTTCCTGCTGCAAACCCTGGTGGATTCAAGCCTAAGTAACCGGCGACTGCGATGGCGACCGCCATGGAGATTCGACTCGCGAGTAGCTCTTTCTTCTCGGATATGTTCGGATTTATCACACCTTTGATTAAGTCATGGGATATCGCGGAAGAGATAGCCAGTAGTAGACCAGCAGCCGTCGATAGTGCTGCCGCCAGACCACCTGCTGCGACAAGTGCGATAACCCAGTTAGGTAGCTTAGCAATCTCTGGGTTTGCCAATACCATGATGTCACGGTCAACTTTCAGCTCATTCGTTGCTGGGTTTGATGTGTACTCAATCAGGCCGTCGCCGTTCTTATCATCAAAGCCTAGTAGACCTGTTTTCTCCCAGTTTTTGAACCAGTCAGGACGCTCATCGTAGGCAAGGTGCTGACCTGGTGCTGGGTTAACGGTATCCATTAGGTTTAGACGCGCCATTGCAGATACGGCAGGTGCTGTTGTGTAAAGGATAGCGATGAAAACGAGTGCCCAACCGGCTGATGTACGAGCATCACGAACCTTAGGTACGGTAAAGAAGCGAATGATTACGTGTGGTAGACCCGCAGTACCGATCATCAGTGACATGGTGTACACAAACATGTTTAGTGTGTCGCCACGAACTTGGGTGGTGTATTCACTAAATCCGAGCTCGGTGACCACTTGGTCGAGCCTATCGAGCAGATAGACATCGGTACCTTGAATGGTACTGCCTAGACCTATCTGTGGTAGTGGGTGACCTGTGAGTTGCAGAGAGATAAAGATTGCAGGAATAGTGTAAGCTAAAATGAGTACGCAATATTGAGCAATCTGCGTGTAGGTAATGCCTTTCATGCCGCCCATTACTGCGTACATGAATACGATACACATACCGATCAGTAGACCCGTTGAGTAATCCACTTCTAGGAAGCGACCAAACGCCACGCCCACGCCTTTCATCTGACCGATAACGTAAGTCACCGATGCGATGATAAGACACACAACCGCAACGATACGCGCTGCATTAGAGTAGAAGCGCTCGCCCACGAACTCCGGTACGGTAAACTTACCGAACTTACGTAGGTAAGGAGCAAGCAGAAGTGCAAGCAGTACGTAACCGCCTGTCCAGCCCATTAGGAATACCGAACCGCCGTAACCCATGAAGGCAATCAAGCCTGCCATTGAGATGAACGATGCCGCTGACATCCAGTCTGCTGCGGTTGCCATGCCGTTAGCGATAGGGTTTACACCGCCGCCTGCTACATAGAATTCTTTGGTTGAGCCCGCACGCGCCCAAATCGCAATACCGATGTAGAGGACGAACGTTGCGCCAACCACTAGATAGGTAATAGTTTTCAAATCCATCTGAGTTACTCCTTACTCATCTACGCCGAATTCACGGTCGATTTGGCGCATTTTCCACGCGTAGTAGAAAATAATACCTAGGAAGGCATAGATGGAGCCTTGTTGAGCAAACCAGAATCCTAGTTTGTATCCACCTAATTGAAATTGATTAAGTACGTCGACAAATAAAATGCCGCAGCCGAAAGACACTACGAACCAGATGACCATTAGGGTAATCATGAGTTTCACGTTCTTGTCCCAGTAGGCTTTGGCTCTTTCTTCGCTTTCAAATGCCATTGCCGTCTCCTTACGATTGGTATTGTTGTTAAAAAAATGTTTCAACATGTACATTAGCAAGGTGTTGGCAAGAACTCTTTTCAACTTTAGTCGGGACGCCAAAAAGCAAAAACGCCCGTTTTTAGGGCGTTTGAGAGGAAGCAGGAATAAAAGTGTGATGTTAATTTGATGTTAAATTAGCCAAAGGTCTAAGAGTTTTATCAATTAACATAAAAATCTTTTATACCAAGTAGCAAATTATTCAATGCAACGGCAGCAAGGATAAGGCCCATCACGCGGCTGATGATGGCAGCACCCACGTTTCCAATCACTTTTTGAATTGTGTTTGCACCCAGCAACAAGAAGAGGGTGACCAGCAACACCGCCATCATGACACCAGCAGTCATCGCCTGATCAACAAAAGAGTAACGGTTGTTGTCGGTGAGCATCACGATAGCCATCATAGCACCTGGTGACGCAATTGAGGGAATAGCGAGAGGGTAAACGGCTAAGTCAGCAAGATCGGAGTGGCTGACTTCTTCACCCAGTTTTTGTTCTTGTTCTGGCTTGCTCTCACCAAAGATCATCGATAGTGCAAACAGCAATAGCACTAAGCCACCAGCGGCTTGGAAGGCTGGTAATGGGATTTGCATCGCTTCCAGTAATAACTGACCGGCAATAAGAAAAAACAGTAACACACCCATCGAAATGGCAATCGCTTTTAACGCGACGAGACGACGCTGTTTTGCCGTGAGGTGTTGAGTTTGTGATAGATAAACGGGGACTGAACCAATCGGGTCAATGACGGCCCAGAGTACAACGAATTGAGTGACGAGAATACTTAGCAAAGTATGACCTCCCAGAGTTAGCGGTTTAACAGAGGGATGAAAAAGGCTGCGTGGAACAGTCTATGCCAATCGTAGCCAGTAATTGCTTATTCTAGCTTGTGAAAACGCTCGATAACGGCGTTAAAAATTTCGATTGTAGGAGAACTACTTATCGAAAATTTTCGCCTTGTTCTCAAGCCTTTTTCCTACGCTATTTATAAGCTCTGACTCACTGTGATTGGCATTATCATTTTAACGTCTGTTGTTCTTTTTGCGTCATATAAATGTGAAATAGATATATTTACTAACACATTACTGCTCGGGTTCCATTTGCTGCAGTAGGATGACGGCTTGAGTGCGGTTCGTCACGCCCAGCTTGCGGAAAATTGCGGTCATGTGCGCTTTGATGGTGGCCTCCGAGACATTGAGCTCGTAAGCGATTTGTTTGTTGAGTAAGCCATCGGAAAGCATGCCCAACACTTTGTATTGCTGAGGGGTAAGAGCGGCAATTTTTTCTGCCAAGTCATTACAAGCTGCGTTATTGGTGATCAAGCCTTCTGGGAAGTATGGGTCGCCATTGAGGACTTGGTTGAGTGCATTGACCAGCTCGCGCATGTCGCTCGATTTTGGAATAAAGCCGAATGCACCATGGCTTTTCACTTGCGTGACCACGCTTGGCTCTTCACTGGCTGATACCACCACAACCGGAATATCTGGGTACTCGGCTCGAAGGTGAATCAACCCCGACATGCCATTCGCGCCTGGCATCTTTAGGTCCAATAACACCAAATCTGGCTCTTCTTCTTTTTCCAGCAACGCGAGTAGAGCATCTAGCGTATCCGCTTCAAGAAGGTTGGCCCCACTCACGGCCATGTGTACCGATTGGAACAAGGCATTGCGGAATAGGGGGTGATCATCTGCGATGATTATGGTGTAGGTCGAATCCATGACGTTAAACACTTTTGACTATTTCGTTAATGGAATTATTGTCCACCTTTAAGAATGTGGACAATGTTTATCCACTAAAAGTCTGAACCAAATCGACTTTTATTAGAAAAATTGCATATAAACGCAAGTTTCTCGAATTTATTAAGACAATAAAAAACGCCAGTGAAAAATCACTGGCGTTTGAATGATTCACAATCAGAATCGGTTGATGTGCTCTAAGAAAGGTTCGGCTTGCATAAAACCAGTTAAACGAGCGTTTGAAACGTGTTCGCCATTGGCATCCCAGAACTCAATCGTTGGTAAACCAAGTACATTCATATGTTTAAGCAGCTCGATGTCTTGCACTTGGTTCTTGGTTACGTCTGCTTGCAGAAGAACGAAGTCTTGCAGTTTGGCTTCGACGCTTGGGTCGTGGAAGGTGTACTTCTCAAACTCTTTACATGCCACACACCAGTCGGCGTAGAAATCCAGCATTACTGGTTTGCCAGCTTGCTTCGCTTGAGCAAGTGCAGCCTCAAGCTCTGCCACGTTAGCAATGCGAGTAAAGCTCACCGTTGCTTGTTGAGTTTGCGTAGTGGTGTTGCCACCAAACCAGTAATTCAACGCTGGTTGAGCAGAAGCAAACAGACCAAGTACGGCAATGATACCCACAGCGCTTTGTTTCCAGCCGCCAAATTCTAGGCTGTTTTTGATGTGGTATAGCCAACCAAAAGCCGCGATACCTAGTGCTGACCACAATGCCGTTGCCCACATTTCTGGCATGATGCGCTCAAGTAAGAAGATAGGCGCAGCCAGCAGAATGAAGCCGAATAGGGTCTTAACGCGATCCATCCAACCGCCTGCTTTTGGCAGAAGTTTGTTGCCGAATACAGCAACAAGAATCAGTGGAATACCCATACCCATTGCCAGTGCGTAAAGCGCGATACCACCCGTCAGCAAGTCACCACTTTGTGCCACGTAAAGTAGCGCGCCAGACAGAGGTGCCGTGGTACATGGTGAACACACCAAACCTGAAATCGCGCCCATGGCGAACACGCCTGCGCTGCTACCACCTTGTTGTTTGTTGCTGAGGTTGTTTAACCATGTCTGCACACTGCTTGGCAACTGCAGGTTATATACACCAAACATAGATAGTGCCAGCGCCACGAATAACACACTCAAACCAATCAACACATAAGGGTGTTGCATCGCTGCTTGGAACTGCATGCCCGCAGACGCCACCACAAGACCGAGTAGGGTGTAAGTCAGCGCCATGCCTTGCACATAAACAAACGACAAGCCTAGTGCGCGGCGTTGGCTCAGTTTGCCACTACCAAGCACGATACTGGTCAGGATTGGGTACATCGGCAGTACACATGGCGTAAATGCTAAGCCCACACCAAGTGCTAAGAACAATAGTGGCGTCCACCAGTTATCTGCTAGGTTGGCTGCAAGGCTATCTTGCTGTGTTACTGGTGCCGATGATGGAGTATCTGCCGTGGATGATTTCGCCGCTGGTGGCGTTACTATTGCTGCTTGTTCTGCTTTTGGTGCTGTCGTCGACGTGGTTGAACCTGAGCTCGATGAAGTAAACGCACTGATAGGAATCACGCGAGTTTCTGGTGGGTAACAGAAGCCTGCTTTGGCACAGCCTTGGTATTGCACCACGACGCGAGCGCCGTCTTGCCAGTTATGCATTGGCACGTTAACAAACAGTGGTTGAGTGTAGATATGCACGTCACCAAAGAACTCATCTTTATGCGGTGTGCCTTCCTCCATTTGTAAGTCGCCTAACGCGACGTTTTCGCCCGCAACTGACAAGCGTTCTTGATACAGGTAGTAGCCATCACGTACCTGCCAATCGAGCATCAGTTTGCCGTCTTGTTGGTAGTAGTTGAACGGGAAAGCCTGATCGACAGGCACAAAAGAATCGTTGCTGCTGCCAAAGGCATTGTTTTGGTCGTTACCAAATAAGGCCATGGATGGCGCAGAAAAAGTAATAAGCCCTAAGAGTAAGACGGAGAGTAATGCACGCATAAAAGGTTCAATTCATCTTAGATAATTGCCGTTAGTGTAACTCAATCAGACCTGCTGGCTAGCCAATAAGTTTCATGGAAGTGAAGATTTGTTAAGCAAAAACGTGAGTCTCAGGCAATAAAAAAGGGAGCCGAAGCTCCCCGAGTAAGACTCTGTTTCTACTAGATCAGTAGACCACCGAATGCAAAGCCAAGTGCTACCGCTGAAGCGATAGTTGCTACACCTGGTACGAAGAACGGGTGGTTGAATACGTACTTACCGATGCGAGTCGAGCCCGTGTCGTCCATCTCAACCGCAGCAAGTAGCGTTGGGTAAGTTGGTAGTACGAATAGCGCACTTACTGCTGCGAAAGACGCAACCGCGGTAAGTGGTGCTACACCGATTGCTAGTGCTGCTGGCATCAGCGCAACAGTCGTTGCACCTTGCGAGTAAAGCAGCATTGAAGCGAAGAATAGAACAAGTGCTAGCATCCATGGGTAGTCAGACAGTAGTGCACCTGCGACTTCCTTGATGCCATCAACGTGCGCGTTAACGAACGTAGAACCTAGCCATGCCACACCTAGTACACACACACATGCTGTCATACCAGAACGGAATGTTGCCGCTGCTGGGATTTTACCAGCATCAATTTTACAGCTCATTACGATAGCAGCAGCTGCTGCTAGCATTACTGTCATGATTGCTTCGTTACGACCTAGCGCTGGGTTCTCGATAAGACCGACAGAGCCAGAAATTGCCGCTGCGTAGCACACAACAAATGCGATCGCGCCAAGGAAGATGAACGTTGCTTTCTTCGCTGTTGGTAGGATCTCACGCTTAGATTCTGTGCTTAGCTTGATTAGCCCGTTCTCTAGACGATGTTGGTATTCAGGATCGTCTTTTAGTTCACAGCCCATGAAGTTAGCTACGAAGGCACCGATCATACAAGCGATGAAGGTTGTTGGGATACATACCGCTAGTAGTGTTAGGTAGTCTACGCCGAATGGGTGAAGCATTGCCGCGAATGCCACAACCGCCGCTGAAATTGGTGATGCTGTGATAGCGATTTGCGATGCCACTACCGCGATAGAAAGTGGACGAGAAGGACGAACGCCTTGACCTTTCGCTACTTCTGCAATTACAGGCAGGGTAGAGAACGCGGTGTGACCTGTCCCCGCCATCAGTGTCATTAGGAATGTCACGATAGGCGCGTAAAAAGTGATGCGTTCGGGATGTTTACGTAAAAAGTCTTCCGCAACCTGTACCATCCAGTCCAAACCACCCGCAACCTGCATTGCTGCGATAGCGGTGATTACAGACATGATGATTAGGATTACGTCGACAGGTATGTAAGCTTGGCTTGTTGGAACGCCCAGGATTAGCGACAACGCAATTACCCCGGCACCACCAGCAAAACCAATGCCGATACCGCCAATTCTAGCCCCCAAATAAATGAAGAGCAGAACCACGAATAGTTCGACCATTACCATATTGATACCTCTTTGTAGTTTTTTATTGATTCTGATTTTTTGAACACTCAGGAACAGGAGTAAATGTTCAGAGAATCAGAACCTGCTTGGCTTACGGTAATAAAAAGCTTAAAAAAAGAGTGGTTAACCGTATAAAAGCCTAAAAAAGGGCCCCGTTTGGGACCCCTTAAACATGCGATTACTCGTAGCGTTTCGCTTTATAAGTCGGATGCATGAAGTTTTCAACTGATAAGATGTCATCTAGCTCTTCAGCAGTTAATAAACCGCGTTCTAGAACCACATCACGTACACTCTTACCTGTTTCAGCACAGATCTTACCAACAATATCGCCCTCATGGTGACCGATGTATGGGTTTAGGTAAGTTACGATACCGATAGAGTTGTAAACGTAGTTCTCACAAACTTCTTTGTTCACAGTAATGCCATCGATACATTTATCACGTAGGTTCACACACGCGTTGTGTAGTAGAGAGATAGACTCAAATACGCTTTGCGCGATAACTGGTTCCATTACGTTAAGTTGTAGCTGACCGCCTTCTGCTGCGAAAGAAACCGTGTTGTCGTTACCTAGAACTTTGAAGCAAACTTGGTTTACTACTTCTGGGATAACTGGGTTTACTTTGGCTGGCATGATTGAAGAGCCTGCTTGCATTTCTGG
Source organism: Vibrio sp. WZ-1 (assembly GCF_052037695.1). Classification (NCBI taxonomy): domain Bacteria; kingdom Pseudomonadati; phylum Pseudomonadota; class Gammaproteobacteria; order Vibrionales; family Vibrionaceae; genus Vibrio; species Vibrio sp. WZ-1. The sequence goes on from NZ_JBQEQR010000047.1 coordinate 29,055, forward strand.
TAGGTTCAGTTCGTTTAGACCTGCACGTGGACCAGAAGAAAGTAGACGAAGGTCGTTACAGATCTTCGATAGTTTCACTGCTAGACGTTTTAGTGCACCGTGCGTCATTACGTACGCGCCACAGTCAGAGGTTGCTTCGATTAAGTCTTCAGCTGCAACAACTTCAACACCAGTTACTTCTGCTAGGTGTTTTACTGCTAGTGCTTGGTAACCAGTAGGTGCGTTTAGACCAGTACCGATTGCCGTTGCACCTAGGTTGATTTCTAGTAGTAGCTTAGATGTGTAGTCTAGTGCACGAATTTCTTCGTTTAACGTTACTGCCCATGCGTGGAACTCTTGACCTACAGTCATAGGAACTGCGTCTTGAAGCTGAGTACGACCCATCTTCAACACATCTTTGAATTCTTGTGCTTTAAGCTCGAATGCACCTTTTAGGTATTCGATCGCTTCCATCAACTGATGAACGCTGTTGTAAACCGCGATACGGAAGCCCGTTGGGTACGCACAGTTTGTTGATTGGCTCTTGTTAACGTGATCGTTCGGGTTGATGAACTCATATTGGCCTTTTTCCTTGCCCATCAGTTCAAGTGCAACGTTCGCGATAACTTCGTTAGTGTTCATGTTCACTGACGTGCCCGCACCGCCTTGGAATACGTCTGAAGGGAACTGATCCATGCACTTACCTGTTTCAAGGATCAAATCACACGCTTCTAGGATGTAGTTAGCAACGTCTTTTGGAATAGCGCCTAGCTCTTTGTTTGCTAATGCAGCAGCTTTCTTCGTCATTACCATACCGCGTACAAACTCCGGTACGTCAGAGATGGTAGTGCTTGAAATGTTGAAGTTTTCGATAGCGCGAAGGGTGTGGATGCCGTAGTAAGCATCAGCAGGAACATGACGTTGACCTAATAGATCTTCTTCAATACGAGTGGCTTGGTTTGCTGTTTTTGGAGCATCAGATAGAGTAGCCATAACAGGATCCTTAGATGATAATTCTGATAATAAAGTTATTTATTAGCCATTTCTGCAATCTAGAATCCATTCATCAGAATTTTTGGCTGGAAAATCCATCCTGACTTATGTGGCACATAATACTGTACCTAGCGCATAAAAATAGTAACTAGATCACCTTTTTCGCTTTTGATGCGTCAATATTTTGCAAAGTATGAACGAGTTATTAATAACCCTTTATAGGTAGGCTAATTTGCTGGACAAAGTTGGTTTTTAAGAGTTCGAAATTAGCACTATTCAGATGCACTTTTTTGTATATGCCGCTTTGTACATTGCGGTGATTTTGTACAGTGCATTCTCTTGAGTATTAACACGCTTTTTTACAACGATTCGTTTGAGCTTAGCAGTATTTTCCCTTTACACTGCAAACAACAAAGGAGGGCATGTGTTTCCTATCTTATTATTGGCGTTTATTTTCGTCCCGATCATCGAAATCGGTCTATTTATTCAGGTGGGAGGCTTTTTAGGTCTCTGGCCTACGATTGCTTTAGTGTTAATTACTGCTTTTGTTGGCGCGTCTTTGGTGCGTAGCCAAGGCATTCAAACGCTGATGTCGGTACAAGGTCGCTTAGAGCAAGGTGAGCTTCCGGCTCAACAGATTTTTGAAGGCGTGATGCTGGCGGTTGCTGGTGTGCTGCTATTAACGCCGGGCTTCATGACAGACGCATTAGGTATGTTAGTGTTGTTGCCAGCACCACGAGCAGCGATTGCAAAATACTTAATGAGTAAGATGGTGGTGAAGACCATGAATGGTGGCGGCTTCCATGCCAATTACTCAAACCAAGGTCCATTTGAGCAAGACCCGTTCCGTCGTGACCCATTTGATTCTCAATCGGATAACGGCAACACCTTCGAAGGTGAGTACGAGCGTAAAGACGACGATGATCGTAACAAGCTCAGCTGATTAACTCAGTAAGAAAAACAAAAGGGCGCATCAAGCGCCCTTTTTATATCTGAAATATGGTGTGTTTAGAGTGCACCTTCAAAACCCATCTGACGCCATGCTTCAAACGCAATGATAGCGACCGCGTTTGATAGGTTCAGGCTACGTGCATCCGGCATCATTGGAATACGGATACGTTGCTCCATTGGTAGGCTTTCAATCACTTCTGCTGGTAAGCCGCGAGTTTCTGGACCAAACATCAATACGTCACCTTCTTGGTATTGCGGGTCAACGTGATGGCCTGTGGTCTTAGTGGTACAAGCAAACAGGCGGAAGTTGCCTTGCTTCTCTTTCTCTAAGTATTCCAAGAATGCTTGATAATCTTTATGACGCGTTACGCGAGCCAAATCGTGGTAATCCAAACCTGCGCGGCGGACTTTCTTCTCTTCAAGATCAAAACCTAGCGGTTCAATCAGGTGGAGATTCGCACCACAGTTAGCACACAGGCGAATGATGTTGCCGGTGTTCGGCGCGATTTCTGGTTCGTATAGAGCGATATCAAACATGGTATTGAATTAGATTGGTCAAAACAGGCGAGCAGTATATACCCAAGTCACCATGAGAAGCGAGATTCAACACTATGACTAGGTATAGATGAGAGTAACCGCTTCAGCATGTCGCCCTAATTGAGACCGATTAACTCAGGGCGCGAGCATAGTTTTCTTCTACCGCGCGCCAGTTCACTACATTCCACCATGCGTCGATGTATTCAGGGCGACGGTTTTGGTAGCTGATGTAGTAAGCGTGCTCCCATACATCAAGTGCTAGGATAGGCTCACCTTGTTGTGCAGCAACGTCCATTAATGGGTTGTCTTGGTTGCTGGTGGAGGTAATGTGAATCTCCCCATCCTTTACGATTAGCCAAGCGAAGCCAGAGCCAAAAGTATTGATAGCTGCTTGTGCGAACTCGTCTTTGAATGTCTCGAGGCTGCCAAACTTGTCGTTGATGGCTTGTGCTAGGGCACCTTGAGGTTCACCGCCACCATCTGGTGACATGCAGTTCCAGTAAATGATGTGGTTGTAATAGCCGCCACCGTTGTTGCGAATTGCTGGGCTGTGTTGAGAGATGCAAGCGAAGATGTCATCGAGGCTTTGGGTCTCGAGAGCGCTGCCTGTTGCGGCAGCCATAAATTTATCGTAATAAGTTTTATGATGTTTGCTGTAGTGAACTTCCATGGTTTTCGCATCGATATACGGTTCTAACGCATCGTATTCGTACGGAAGCTCTGGGAAAATGTGCGACATTGTAAATCCTCCTTTATGGAGGATTTACTTTAATGCTAATAAAAATCATTATCAATCTTGATCTTTGTGGGGTTATTTACCCGCGCTGATCAATGGCAGGGTGATGGTGACTCGTAAACCACCGAGCGGACTGCGACTCGCGATAATTACGCCACTGTGCTGGCGGATAGCACTTTCGGTAATGGTTAAGCCTAAGCCAGTGCCTCCCGAATGGCGATCGCGCGCGGTCGATACCCGATAGAACGGGCGGAAAATTGCTTCCAGTTCTTCGTCTGGCACGCCTTCACCATTGTCATCGACCACAATGCTGAGGGTATCGAATGAATCCTGAATGTCGATCTTCACTTCGTCTTTACCGTAGTAAATCGCATTGCGGATGATGTTCTCTACTGCGCTCATCAACAATTTAGGGTTACCCGAGATACTGCGATCAGGTAAGGCAGAGTAGCTGAGGCTTTTACCCATCTGTTCGGCTTCGAACTGCGCGTCTTTGATGATCTCTTCCCATAAGCTAGCAATTGGCTGAGTCTCACGTGTCATGTGACTGTTCACTTGCATACGTGATAGCTCAAGCAGTTCGGCAATCATCTGCTCTAAGCGCTGGGCTTCGGTATCAATACGAGTTAGCTCAGGGCTTTCACCTTGCTTACGAGTTGCTAGCGCACTTGCCATACGCAGACGAGTGAGTGGTGATCGCAGTTCGTGAGAAATATCCGAGAGCAAGCGCTGTTGACCAGAAATCATCTGATTCACTGCCTCGACCATTTGATTGAAACTGGTACCTGCTTGGCGAAATTCGGTGGTGCCTTTTTCCAGATTTGGGTCAATAACAAACTCACCTTTGGCAACTCGCTGTGCTGCGGTTTCCAAGCGTCGAGCTGGTTGGCTCAATGCCCAGGCTAGCCATAGCAATAACGGTGTACTCACCAACATGACGGCGAGAAGCAATTGCAGTGGGTGGTCAAACAGACGCAGCATGATCGGTGGCGGCTCGTTCCACTTAAAACCGACATACATCAGTAGGTCTGAATTGGCGATTTTGATCGGCACAGGGCCCGCAATCATGTAGCGGCCATACAATTTTTGTTTTGGCTGTGATTGATCTTCGATACTGGTGACAAAGTTTTGCAGTGCACGCAGTTTGAAATCTTTGTGATTCGAAGTACTCAGTACATTCCCTTCGTGGTCTGAAAAGAAGATCCTTGGACGTGGATCGTGCCTACTGCGTCGTTGACCTTCAAGGCTAAACAGGATTTTGCCGAGGTTGTCTTGGTCACGGTACTTTTTTTCAACACCATCACGTATTTCAAGCATGCGTTGATAATGCTCTTTGGGAATATCGCGCGCTTTACGTGGATCCAGGTGAGGTAATGACAGCACAGCCATCAAAACCAAAAACATCGTGAACCAAAAGATGGCAAAGATGCGTCCATACAAGCTGTTTATCTTCGGCAGTTTGAAGCGTGGTGCTCGCATTAATCCTCCTCAATCAACATGTAGCCGCGCCCACGTAGGGTTTTAATGCGTGGCTTACCGTTGCTTTGATCTGGCAGTTTTTTACGTAGATTGGACACGTGCATATCGATCGCGCGATCAAAGGCCGCGAGGCGCTTGCCAAGTACGTCAAGACTCAGGGTTTCTTTAGTGAGTACTTGTCCTGGGTTCTGTACAAAGTGAGTCAGCAAGGCAAATTCTGTGGTGGTTAAATCCAGCAGAACCTCTTCACAATAGGCTTCTTGTTTACCTGGGTAGAGTTTGATTTCTTGATACTCAATGCAGTCGCCGTTTTTACCGTTTTTTTGAGTACTGCTGGTACGGCGTAAAATCGCGCGGATACGTGCCAGTAGTTCGCGGTCGCTAAATGGTTTTGGCAGGTAATCATCCGCACCCAGTTCAAGGCCGATCACGCGATCGATTTCTTCGCCTTTAGCCGTCAGCATTAGCACAGGCGTTTCCCAGTTTTCACGCAGGCGCTTTAAGGTTTCCATTCCATTGAGTTTTGGCATCATGACATCGAGTAAGATAAGGTCGATTTCATCATGAACAGCGGCGAGTCCTGCTTCTCCATCGTTGGCTTCGCTGACATTAAAACCTTCGAAGCTCAGCACTTCCTTAAGTAGGCTGGTTAGCTCGGTATCGTCATCAATCAAAAGAATGTTTGCCATTTGAGTACCTATTTATCATTCGTGGTCGCTTTAATATTACATGGTAATGATGAGCAACAATGAGTGTAAAAATCACTCTTTACGATTCTTTACGGTCTCTATACGTCGCTTTACCTAGCAGGTCGTATTCTACACTCAAGCGCTGTGAGAACAGCTCAGAAGAATCACTAACCTGTGTAAGGAATCGTATTATGAAAACTGCAAAGAAATTAGTACTAGCGGCTGTTGTTCTACCTCTAACTCTAGGTACAGCGAGTGCATTCGCATTTGGCGGTAAAGATCACAAAGGTCATCGCGGTGAGTGCGGCATGGGTATGGACCGTGGCATCATGCGTCAACTAGACCTGACGGATGCACAAAAAGACCAATTAAAAGAAATGCGTGAAGCAAACAAAGCAGAAATGAAAGCAAAATTTGCTGACGGTCACGAAGCTCGCATGGCAGAGCGTCAAGCTCACCACGACAAAGTACAAGCACTACTACTGGCTGATAACTTCGATGAAGCTGCGGCAAACGATCTAGCAAAAGAGATGGTTGAGAAGCAGACTGAGCGTCGCGTTAAGATGCTAGAGAAGAAACATCAAATGCTGAGTGTTCTGACTCCTGAGCAAAAAACAAAATACGTTGAGCTACAGAAAGAGCGCCAACAAGAGTGTGGTGAGAAGATGCAAAAACGCATGAAAAAGCATCACGAAAGCTAATTGCTGATAGATTAAATGAAAGAGGTAGCCAGAGTGCTACCTCTTTTTGATCTTGGTGATTTCATACTCATTACATGATTCTCAAGGTATACTCAAAATACGGTATGAGTTAACTCTTTGATTATGAAACAGCAATATGCACGCTTAGTCACGACGGCTGCTTGGACGGCCACTATCGTCGCGACACTTCTTTTGATTGTCAAAGTCATCACTTGGTGGGTGACGGGGTCGGTCAGTTTACTTGCCTCTTTAATTGACTCGATGTTGGATATCGCCGCATCGGTGGTCAACCTTATTGTGGTGCGTTACTCGCTTCAACCAGCGGATAGAGAACATACTTTTGGTCACGGTAAAGCTGAATCTTTAGCTGCGCTGGCACAGGCGATGTTTATCTCGGGTTCAGCAGTGTTCTTGATTCTGAATGGTATTGAACGCTTCTTCCGCCCGCATGAACTGAATGCACCAGAGTTAGGTGTCTATGTTTCTTTATTTGCCATGGTGGTGACCTTTGGGCTTGTGATGTTCCAAAAGCACGTGGTACGCGTTACTGGCAGTCAGGCGATTGCAGCAGATTCTCTGCACTACCAAACTGACTTATACATGAACGGTGCCATTATGGTGGCATTAGGTTTGAGTTACTTTGGTGTCACCCAAGCCGATGCAGTATTTGCGGTTGGTATTGGTATCTTTATTTTATACAGCGCCTTCAAGATGGTTAGCGAGGCGATTCAGACCTTACTGGATAGAAAACTGCCTGATGAAGAGCTAGAGCAAATTCGTCAAGAATGCTTGAAGGTGGAAGGCGTTTTAGGGGTACATCAGTTACGTACACGTATGTCTGGTCCAACGCGATTTATTCAATTGCACTTAGAACTGGATGATAACTTACGCCTGATTGAAGCCCACCACATTGCTGATAAAGTTGAAGATAATTTGCTGAAACTGTTTCCTGAAGCGGATGTATTGATCCACCAAGATCCATTGTCGGTAATGTTTGGGCCAGAGAAAGAACAAAAAGCGCAAGATTGGTAACGGTCGAAAAATCGGGCTAAGTTTGACGACAAACAAGCACTTATTGACTATCTTTCCATCACTACTTATTAAGAATAGTGATCCTGATGTGAATCAACGAAGTTACAAAGATAAACTGTAATACTCTTACATAAGTAGAAAAGTTACATAAAAAAGTGTGTTTTCATTGGTATTCCTGTAGAGGAAATGTAACATAACACACAGTTCTGGATTATGCAGGTTGCTTGGTAACAAGGGGCCTAGAAGAAAATTAAATAAATTGATTGCCAAAGATCGAGGGTGAGCATGATTAAGAAGATCGGTGTTTTAACAAGTGGCGGTGACGCACCTGGTATGAACGCTGCAGTACGCGGCGTAGTTCGTACAGCACTATCTGAGGGATTGGAAGTTTACGGTGTTTACGATGGCTACCTAGGTCTATACGAAGACCGCATTGAAAAGCTAGATCGTTCTAGCGTTTCTGATGTGATCAACAAGGGTGGTACATTCTTAGGCTCTGCACGTTTCCCTGAATTCAAGGAAGTGGCAGTACGCGAACAAGCGATTGAGAACCTTAAAAAGCACGGTATCGATGCACTAGTTGTTATCGGTGGTGACGGTTCTTACATGGGTGCTAAGAAACTGACTGAAATGGGCTACCCATGTATCGGTCTACCGGGCACAATCGATAACGACATCGCAGGTACAGATTACACAATCGGTTACCTAACAGCACTAAACACAGTTATCGATGCTATCGACCGTCTACGTGACACGTCTTCTTCTCACCAGCGTATTTCTATCGTAGAAATCATGGGTCGTCACTGTGGTGACCTGACTCTGATGTCTGCAATCGCAGGTGGCTGTGAGTACATCATCACACCGGAAACTGGCCTAGATAAAGAGAAGCTGATTGGTAACATCCAAGACGGAATCTCTAAAGGTAAGAAGCACGCAATCATCGCACTAACTGAGCTGATGATGGATGCGAACGAACTAGCGAAAGAGATCGAAGCGGCGACTGGTCGTGAAACTCGTGCAACGGTTCTTGGTCACATCCAACGTGGTGGTCGTCCAACTGCATTCGACCGTGTTCTTGCATCTCGCATGGGTAACTATGCTGTTCACCTACTAATGGAAGGCCACGGCGGTCGTTGTGTTGGTATCGTGAAAGAGCAACTGGTTCACCACGACATCATCGATGCTATCGAGAACATGAAGCGTCCTGTACGCAACGACCTATACCAAGTTGCTGAAGAGCTATTCTAAGTTTGCTTGATAAAGTCAAAATCTAAAAAAACCGCGGTTATCCGCGGTTTTTTATTATCTGAAACTTGTTTGAGCTGAAGTTTGTCTGAGATAGAGACAAGGCTTTATGTGGAATTAAGAGCTCGAGTGCTCTGCTAACGTCAGGCGACGCTCGCGTAGGGCAAAGAGATAGCCTAGCAATCCACCTAATGTGTTACCCAGCGCAATGCCAATAAATAACCCTTCGATGCTGTACAGCTGACTGCCAATCCACGCAGCGGGCAGAGTGAAAACAAATAAGCGCATAAAGCTCCATTGGAAAGCGCGCAGTGGTTTGTGCATTGCGTTATAGCCACTCACCAACATCATCACAATACCTTGGAAGCCGTAACTAAATGGCACCACTAAGAGGTAATGCCACAGCAAATCTTTTACTGCCGCTTCTTGAGAGAATAAAGCGGCAAGAGGAATGCTAAGAGGTACCATCATCAAGAAGATAAAACCTTGGAACACCACAGCAAAGCGCATACTCAAGAACCAGCCTGCGAATGCTCGTGCAGGGTTATTCGCCCCAAAGTTTTGCGCCATAAATGGGGTGAGTGCAGAGGTCAGTGACATCAACACCAAAATCAAAATCGACTCAATACGCTGTGCTGCGCCATAAGCCGCCACCGCTGCGGTACCGTGGTTAGATAGCAGCATCATCAGAATCGCACCAGATAGTGGCGTCATCGCATTGGACAGTGCTGCGGGGGTGCCGATTTTTAGCGTTTGTTGCCAATCTTGTTTGATGCACTGCCACTGTGGTGCAGCAAGCAGCTTTTCGCGTTTGATCAATACATAGAAAGAGCCAATCAATGCACCTAACCAACTCAGTGCACTGGCGATTGCTGCTCCTTGAATACCAAGCTCAGGGAAAGGGCCGTAACCAAAGATCAGCAGAGGATCGAGAATGCCGTTGATAAGCCCTGCGAGCATCATGATCTTGGCGGGGGTTTTAGTATCGCCAGTTGCGCGAATGGCACTGTTGCCCGCCATGGGAATAACCAATAGAGGAATGGTCAGATACCAGACCTGCATATACTGCTCAATCAGTGGTATGGAGTCTTCTTTGGCGCCTAGGAAGCTAAATAAAGGCTCAATAGTAAAGAAGCCCAATGTCGAAGCGATAGTCACCAGACCTACAGCAAGCAGTAAGCCATGGCTGGTGAAACGTGCGGCTTGGGAAGACTGCCCTTGGCCAAGTAAACGGCCGATATTGGTCGATAGCCCCATACCAATGCCCATGGTGATGCAGTTCACCGCAAAGGTCACTGGGAAGGTATAACTGATTGCCGCTAGGGCCTCTGTTCCCAACAGCGAAATGAAAAAGGTATCGACTAAGTTAAACATCAAAATCGCGATCATACCCATGGTCATCGGGATGGTCATTTTGCGTAATGTGTCGGGAATGGGCGCGGTCAACAAACCATGTTTGTCTTGGGCCTGATTGTCCGGCTTGTTCTTTTCCAGCATTTTTGACGTCTATCTGGTGAGGGAAGAGCAAGGATACAAGAAAGCCGTTGCCTCGGCGAGTGAGCATTTCGCGCGCAAACCGTTGCCTGGCTGCTGGTTATTTTAACTAAGTCACAAAAAAATCACGTCTACCCCTTGGGATCGTTGGGTTTGCCCCTTATATAGTGATCACGTGCCCTACGCGGGCAATTATCAAATAAACATGGAAACTTTCAGGAGAGACGACCGATGAACATTCGTCCATTACATGACCGAGTTATCGTAGAACGTAAAGAAGTTGAATCAAAGTCAGCGGGTGGCATCGTTCTAACTGGTTCTGCTGCGGAAAAATCAACACGTGGTGTTGTTCTAGCTGTAGGTAAAGGCCGCATCCTAGAAAACGGCACAGTGCTGCCATTGGACGTTAAAGTTGGTGATACCGTTATCTTCGCTGAAGGCTACGGCACTAAGACTGAAAAAATCGACGGTAAAGAAGTGCTAGTAATGTCTGAAAACGACATCATGGCGATCGTTGAGTAATAGCAATCATTGAGTAATTTTTTTGCTCAGATTCAAATGCTAATCAAAATTTAAGAATTTAGAAAAGGAAACTAAAGATGGCTGCTAAAGACGTTAAATTTGGTAATGACGCACGAGTTAAAATGCTAGAAGGTGTAAACGTTCTAGCGGACGCAGTAAAAGTAACACTGGGTCCTAAAGGTCGTAACGTAGTTCTAGACAAATCTTTTGGTGCACCAACAATCACTAAAGATGGTGTATCAGTAGCGCGTGAAATTGAGCTGGAAGACAAGTTCCAGAACATGGGCGCACAAATGGTTAAAGAAGTTGCGTCTAAAGCAAACGACGCAGCGGGTGACGGTACAACAACAGCAACTGTACTAGCGCAAGCAATCGTAAACGAAGGTCTAAAAGCAGTAGCAGCGGGTATGAACCCAATGGATCTTAAGCGCGGTATCGACAAAGCGGTAATCGCAGCGGTTGAGCAACTAAAAGAGCTATCTGTTGAGTGTAACGACACCAAAGCTATCGCACAGGTTGGTACTATCTCTGCGAACTCTGACTCAAGCGTAGGTAACATCATTGCTGAAGCAATGGAAAAAGTTGGTCGCGACGGTGTTATCACTGTTGAAGAAGGTCAAGCGCTACAAGACGAGCTAGACGTAGTAGAAGGTATGCAGTTCGACCGCGGTTACCTATCTCCTTACTTCATCAACAACCAAGAAGCAGGCAGCGTTGAGCTAGAAAACCCATTCATCCTTCTGATCGATAAGAAAGTATCGAACATCCGTGAACTTCTTCCAGCACTAGAAGCAGTAGCAAAAGCATCTCGCCCACTACTGATCATCGCTGAAGACGTAGAAGGTGAAGCACTAGCAACACTTGTTGTGAACAACATGCGCGGCATCGTGAAAGTTGCTGCTGTGAAAGCGCCTGGTTTCGGTGACCGTCGTAAAGCAATGCTACAAGACATCGCTATCCTAACGGGCGGTATCGTGATTTCTGAAGAAGTTGGTCTAGAGCTAGAAAAAGTAGCACTAGAAGACCTAGGTCAAGCGAAGCGCGTTGCAATCACAAAAGAAAACACAACCATCATCGATGGCATGGGTGAAGAAGCAATGATCCAAGGTCGTGTTGCTCAAATCCGTCAGCAAATCGAAGATGCAACTTCAGACTACGACAAAGAGAAACTACAAGAGCGCGTTGCTAAGCTAGCAGGCGGTGTTGCAGTAATCAAAGTTGGTGCAGCAACTGAAGTTGAGATGAAAGAGAAGAAAGACCGCGTAGAAGACGCGCTACACGCGACTCGCGCAGCGGTTGAAGAAGGCGTTGTTGCTGGTGGTGGTGTAGCACTAATCCGTGCGGCATCTAAGATTGTTGACCTAGAAGGTGACAACGAAGAGCAAAACGTTGGTATCCGCGTTGCACTACGTGCAATGGAAGCGCCCATCCGTCAAATCACAAAGAATGCAGGTGACGAAGAGTCAGTAGTAGCGAACAACGTGAAAGCGGGTGAAGGTTCTTATGGCTACAACGCAGCAACAGGCGAATACGGTGACATGCTAGAGATGGGTATCCTAGATCCAACTAAAGTAACTCGTAGCGCACTACAATTCGCAGCATCAGTAGCAGGTCTAATGATCACAACTGAAGCTATGGTGACTGACCTACCACAGAAAGATGGCGCTGGTATGCCAGACATGGGTGGTATGGGCGGTATGGGTGGTATGGGCGGCATGATGTAATTTGCTGCTTGTCTTGTCGCTTTAACCCCTTATAGCGGCATCGAAAGTGCTCATTTACGTGCGTAAACTCCGCGCTTTCTCTTTGCTCTAAGGTGTTATAGCTTAAAGACAACCGACCAAACCAAACTATTAAGCCGAAGCGGATGCCTCGGCTTTTTTGTATCTGCTGTTATTGGCGTGAGAAAAAGCGGGCGTTTGAGGTGGTTAATTTTCGCTTTTGCTTCCAAATATGGCATTGAATTTCTTAATTTGTTCTGCGCAATTGAGTTGGTGAAATTGATGTAAAAGCACGCAATTGTGCGGGCATTGTGCGTATATCGTCAGGGAACATGCAGATAAATAATTATGATGAATTAATTGCTTTATTTGTCAGAGAGTTAAATATGACTTCCAGCTAACATTTATTGAGTTAAAATGGAGCAAAATTTGTACATTACACTATGTTGTAAAGTGATTATTCCCCCATGGAGATGAAAATGAAAAAGCTTATGACGTCATTGGCTGTTGCAGCCGCTATTGCTTCACCTGTTGCTCTTGCTGATAGCACGCCAGTTATGTTCTCTACTATCGACAACACCAACGCGCCTTCTAACTCTTCTGTTGGTGGTGTTCGTCTTGCGGTTCTTCACGGTCAAGTGAACGAAGTGAAAGGTGTCGACTTCTCTCTACTAGGTATGTCTGAAACAGACCGTACTACTGGTGTTAACTTTGGCCTTTTCTTTGGTGCATCTAAAGTAAACCAAGAAATGAAAGGTGTTTCGCTAGGTCTATTCAACTGGAACCAAGGCCAAACTACAGGTCTTAACCTAGGTGCAGTAAACGTAACTAACAACGTTGAAGGTCTAAACTGGAGTGCGGTGAACTACTCTGAAGGTTACACAATGGCTGATATCGGCTTGGCAAGTATCTCTAAAAAGTCTAACTTCCAGCTAGGTTTCTTCAACATGACTGACCAAATCGATGGTGTTCAAATCGGTCTTCTAAACTGTGCGGACAACGGCTTCTTCAAGTGTTTTCCAATCGTGAACTTCGCAAAATAAGTTAAGCGACCTTCCACGATAAATTCCAGATAGCAAAAGACCCCAATATAATGTTGGGGTCTTTTTTATTGAGCGGTTTATTTTATTAAACGCGTAGACGTTTTTCGTTGCTGCATTTTCTGGTGTACGCCACGGCGCAGAGCTTTGACACGGTTCTCTGCTCTATCCACACCAAGCAATACAGTCAGTGCTAAAACGGTAATCACGACCGATTGGGTTAAATAGCCTAAACCTATCATCAAACCTAACCCAGCTAATACCCAAATCACAGCAGCGGATGTTACACCATGGATTTTTCCGTCTTGTGTCATCATCACCCCTGCGCCTAAGAAGCCGACGCCAGTAATGATCTGACCAAGCACACGAGCTTGGTCGAGGGTATTTGGCGACAACGAAACCGCCATCGACATAAACAAATAGGTACCAGAGATAACGAGAATGGCAGTTCGGATACCAACAGGCTTACCACGAGTTTGGCGCTCTATACCGATCATTAAACCGTTGATGGCGCAACAGGCTAACGCAGGCCAGCTGAATGGGCCAAGATCGAATAATTGTTCAAAAGTTGCTTGCATCTTAACCTCCAAGATTGTCGGAGTATGCATAGATAAGACCGTCTTATCGAACAAAAGCTTTTATTTGTTACGACAAAATCTTATACGAGCAACGCGCTACTCTAAGTGCAGATCCAGAGGGGTCTTACTTGGACGACCGCCTATTTCTCGGGCCAGTTTAGGTACCAGATAGCCAGAAACCCGAGTAATAACGCCGCGCATGATTTCTTTTGCTTCTTCATCAGAGACAAAGAAATGTGCCGCTCCTTGGACTTTATCCAAAACATGCAGGTAATAAGGCAAAATACCCGCATCAAACAAGGCCTCATTGAGGTCAACTTGCGCGTCTACGCTGTCATTCACGCCTTTCAGCAGTACACCTTGGTTAAGCAAAGTCACACCAGCTTGTTTTAACTTGGCCATTTGAGCAGTAAGTTCAGAGTTGATTTCGTTGGCGTGGTTGATGTGAGTGACCAAAATAATTTGTAAGTGAGACGCACGTAGAAGGTGGCACAACTCGTCAGTGATGCGAGCGGGAATGACCACAGGCAAACGGCTGTGAATACGCAGACGTTTGATATGCGGGATTTGTGCGATGTGTTCCAGTAACCAGTGGATCTCATCGTCTTTGGCCATTAGCGGATCGCCGCCGGAGAAGATCACTTCGTTTAACTCAGGTCGTTGCGCCATGTATTCTAGGCATTTGCTCCACGCTTGTTTACCACTTTTATTTTCTTGATAAGGGAAGTGGCGACGGAAGCAATATCGGCAGTTGACCGCGCAGCCACCTTTCACGATCATCAAGGCGCGATTGTGGTATTTATGTAATAGCCCGGGGATGTCGTTATCTTGCTCGTCCAATGGGTCATTGGAATAACCGTCATGTACCTCAAACTCAGCACTCAAAGGTAATACTTGGCGTAAAAGTGGATCGTAAGGATTGCCTTTTTCCATCCTATCGACAAAACTTTGCGGTACACGCTGTGCAAACAGCTTGCGCGCAGCAAACCCGTCTTGCCATGGCGATGGATCAATTTCCAACATTTCTAGCAGTTTTGCAGGATCAGAGATCCCATTCGCTAACTGTTTGAGCCAGTTTTGCTCAACAGATTCGACTTTTCGGGTTATTATGTGCGGCATTGAATTTAGCTCTAAGAATGTAAGAGGACAAAATGGCTACAGTTAGCACCAATGAATTTAAAGGCGGCCTTAAGTTAATGCTTGATAACGAGCCTTGTGTAATCCTGGAAAACGAATACGTTAAACCAGGTAAAGGCCAAGCGTTCAACCGCGTTAAAATTCGTAAACTTCTTTCTGGTAAAGTGCTAGAGAAAACATTCAAGTCTGGTGACACTTGTGAAGTGGCAGACGTAATGGATATCGATCTAGATTATCTATATTCAGACGGCGAATTCTACCACTTTATGAACAACGAAACTTTCGAGCAGATCGCGGCAGACGTGAAAGCGGTTGGCGAAAACGCTAAGTGGTTGGTAGAAAACAACACTTGTATGATCACGCTTTGGAACGGTAACCCAATTACAGTTACTCCACCAAACTTCGTTGAGCTAGAAGTTACAGATACCGATCCAGGTCTGAAAGGTGATACGCAAGGCACTGGTGGTAAACCAGCTACACTAGCAACTGGCGCTGTTGTTCGTGTTCCACTATTCATCGCAATCGGCGAAGTGATCAAAGTTGACACTCGTACTGGTGAATACGTAGGCCGTGTGAAGTAATTTCACCCAAACGTATCAGATAAAAAAGGTCGCTTCGGCGGCCTTTTTTATTACCTGTAATTCTTCCTTAGTTTGTCTGTTATTTGCCGATGAATATTTGCACACCATCTCAATACCACATTGATTTTATGAAGATAAAAGGGCGAACGTGAGAATTGTGGCTATAGTGAAGCTACATCTAATAAGCGCAAGGAAGCACTATGTCGATACAAGAGCAACATCACCCGCTAACCGACTTTATTGAATACTCTCCGCAAGAAATGGCCGCAAGAGCTGTACATAATTTTGAGCAACTTCAGCGCCGTCATTCGATTCGTAGCTTCTCTGATCGTCCAGTGGCGAAAGAAGTGATTGAGCACTGCATTCGAGCTGCTGGTACAGCTCCGAGTGGTGCCAACCATCAGCCTTGGCATTTTGTTGCGATAAACAGTGCGGATGTCAAAGGGCAGATCCGCCAAGCCGCTGAAGAGTTAGAACGTTCTTTCTATGAAGGACGAGCAGGGCAAGAATGGCTAGATGCACTGAAACCGCTTGGTACCAATGCCAGTAAACCGTATTTAGAAAAAGCGCCATGGTTGATTGCGGTGTTTTCGCAGAAGAAAGGTGGTGTGAATAACGATGGTGAACAGACCAATTACTATGTGCATGAGTCGGTAGGGATTGCCACGGGCTTTTTACTTCAAGCACTGCATAACGCAGGCTTAGGTATGCTGACTCATACGCCAAAGCCGATGAGTTTCTTGAGTAAGATTTGTGGGCGAGACAACGATGTCGATCGTCCGTATATGTTGATTGTGACCGGCTATCCGGAAGAGGATGCAACGATTCCAGAGCATGCAATGAACAAGAAATCTCTGGATGAAATCGCCACCTTTATTGAGTAGCAACTAGTGGGAAGGTTCGAGATAGCAGGCAATAAAAAAGCTGGCGAGGTGCCAGCTTTTTTTCATTTAAGTCAGTTTCTTAAATCATGAAGATAAAGACAACTGCTAGTGCAGAGATAAGACCTGCAAACGCGTAACATGCGATTTTACCTACCACACCAGTGTGGAATTTAAGGTCGTGCATGCCGTGATGTAGACGGTGCATTGCATGCCACATTGGCAATGCTAGTGTACCGATGATGAACAGTGCGCCGATGATGCTGGTTGCGAATGTAGATACACGCTCGTAACTCATTGCTTCTGCATCAATCACGCCTAGTGGTACCAAGATACCCAGTACCAGTACTGTGATTGGTGTGATCATTGCAAACCAAGTACCGCCGGCACCAAATAGACCCCACCAGATTGGTTCATCAGAACGCTTTGGTGCTGTGTTAACGCTATAATTCGGTTTCATTACTAAAGCTCCTTACACCACGATGAGAACGATCAGTGAGATGAACGCTACTGCCGCCCACTGAGTCAGAACGATGATTTTCTTATCCACTGGTTTGCCTTTCAGGCGAATAGGCATTACTTGTGGCATCATGCTGAAGAAGGTTTGTGCGTGGAATAGGCTGCCAAGTAGCGCAACGATGTTAATTGCGACTACGATAGGGTTTGCCATGAACTCCAACCAACCTTGCCAAGCTTCTGGGCCTTTCACTAATGAACCCAGACCAAAAGTCAGGAAGATAGTGAATAGGATCAGAGGAAGCACCGTTGCTTCACGTACCATGTAGAAGCGGTAGAAAGGATGGTTCTTCCACCATGTGCGTTTTATTTCACGAACGTAAGGTTTACGGTTGCTCATCCTTATGCCTCCACTTTCTTTGGTGAACCATCAGGTTTCAACATCGCAATCACGAAGTCCATAGAAGACTCCACTTTGCCTTGGTTTACTGCCGCTGCAGGATCCACGCTTTTCGGACAAACTTCAGAACAGTAGCCTACAAAAGTACAGCCCCAAGCGCCGTTTTCGCCGTTGATCAGCTTCATACGCTCAGCTTTACCATTGTCACGGCTGTCTAGGTTGTAGCGGTGTGCCAGAGTCAGTGCTGCAGGGCCGATGAACTCAGGGTTCAAACCAAACTGAGGACATGCCGCGTAGCAAAGGCCACAGTTGATACAGCCAGCAAATTGCTTGTACTTCGCCATTTGCTCTGGCGTTTGTAGGTTAGTGCCGTCTTCTGGTTTGCGGTCGTTACCAATGATGTAAGGCTTGATGGCTTCTAGACGCTCGATGAACGGTGTCATGTCGACGATCAAATCTTTCTCGATTGGGAAGTTTGCCAGTGGCTCGATAGTCACGCCATTTGGGTAATCACGTAGGAAGCTCTTACAAGCTAGTTTAGGCACGTTGTTTACCATGATGCCGCAAGAACCACAGATCGCCATACGACAAGACCAGCGGTAAGACAGATCTTTATCTAGGTGATCTTTGATGTAACCAAGTGCATCAAGCACAGACATGGTTTCATCAAAAGGAACTTCGAATGTTTGTTTGTATGGCTCCGCGTCCTTCTCAGGGTCGTAACGCAGAATGTCTACTTTTTGAATGCGGTTTGCTGACATTATGCTTGCTCCTCTGCGCTCTTCGCTTCTGCTTCAGCGGCTTTTTCTGCTGCTGCTGCTTTCTCTGCCGCTTCACCGTATAGACGTGCTTTTGGCTGAGATTTAGTGATCTTCACGTTGCTGTAGTCGATGCTTGGTGCTGCATCTTCTTGGAAGAAAGCGAGTGAGTGTTTCAGGAAGTTCTCATCGTCACGCTCAGTGCAACCGTCGTCTAGACGTTGGTGCGCACCACGAGATTCTTTACGTAGGATTGCTGAGTGAACCATCGCTTCTGCTACTTCTAGGCCGTAACCCACTTCGATAGCGTATAGAAGGTCAGTGTTGAACACTTTGCCTTTATCTTTGATGCTGATCTGTTTGTAACGAGCTTTAAGTTCAGTGATCTTATCAATCGTTGCTTGCATCAAATCTTCTTGGCGGTAGATACCACAACCCGCTTCCATGGTGTGACCCATTTCAGTACGGATATCTGCCCAGTTTTCTTCGCCTTCTTGGTTCATCAGTGCTTCGATACGTGCTTCAACCGCTTTCACTTGAGCCGCGATAGATTCTTCGTTCCAGCCTTTGAATTCGGCAGCACGTTTCACGGCTTGTTCACCCGCAACGCGACCGAATACTACGAACTCAGCCAATGAGTTAGAACCTAGGCGGTTTGCGCCATGAAGACCAACAGACGCACATTCGCCCACTGCGAACAGACCTTTAATGCGAGTTTCACATTCGCCGTTAGTCTCAATACCACCCATGGTGTAGTGAACGGTTGGACGAATTGGAATTGGCTCTTTTGCTGGGTCAACGTTCACGTAAGCTTTTGCTAGTTCACAGATGAATGGCAGACGCTCTTGTAGATACTCTTCACCCAGGTGGCGAAGATCTAGATGCACCACGTCACCTAGAGGGTGCTTGATGGTGTTGCCTTTCTGTTGTTCGTGCCAGAACGCTTGAGAAACTTTGTCACGAGGACCAAGTTCCATGTATTTGTTTTTCGGCTCGCCCACAGGAGTCTCTGGGCCCATGCCGTAATCTTGTAGGTAACGGTAGCCGTCTTTGTTAACGATGATACCGCCTTCACCACGACAACCTTCGGTCATCAAGATACCCGTACCAGGAAGACCTGTTGGGTGGTACTGAACGAATTCCATATCACGTAGAGGAACGCCGTGGCGGTAAGCCATCGCCATACCGTCGCCCGTTACGATACCGCCGTTGGTGTTACAGTGGTAAACGCGACCTGCGCCACCTGTTGCTAGTACGACAGACTTCGCTTTAATCGTAACTAGTTCACCTTCAGACATGTGGATTGCAATCAGACCTTGTACTTCACCTTCATCAACAAGCAAATCGACAACAAAGTACTCATCAAAGCGTTTGATGTTGTCGTACTTCATCGACGTCTGGAATAGCGTGTGAAGCATGTGGAAGCCAGTTTTATCTGCAGCGAACCAAGTACGTTCAACCTTCATACCACCAAAGCGGCGTACGTTGACTTCACCGTTCTCTTTACGACTCCATGGGCAACCCCATTGCTCCATTTGGATCATTTCGCGAGTCGCGTTCTCTACAAAGTATTCAACAACGTCCTGTTCACATAGCCAGTCACCACCGCCAACGGTATCGTTGAAGTGATTGTCTAGACTATCTTCATCCTTGATAACTGCTGCTGAGCCACCTTCTGCAGCAACCGTATGGGAGCGCATTGGGTAAACTTTAGAAATAAGTGCTACTTCTAAGTCCGGGTTTGCTTCAGCCGCTGCAATAGCAGTACGAAGACCAGCGCCGCCTGCGCCGATGACTGCGATATCTGTGGTGATAATTTGCACAGTTATCCTCCAGTGTGTGATTGCGGAAATCCGCTTGTTATTGTGGGTGTGAGGGAAGGGCTTTTGGGCTATCCCTCAAAAGTAGTAGGGTTAGTGTAGGGGAGGCTTGTGGCAGAAAAATTGATGTATTTGGGTTTTTTCTCCAGTAATGCACACGAGAGCATAGAAATTCTAGGTTATGTGACTGCTATCACGGCACGAAACATATGACATACAAACGTAATTTCTATCAATGTTGCACTTCTGTTGCACGACATTAGTATCATTGATAATAGGCTTAGTTGTGAATGTTTTCTGTACTGTAGGACGTGGAATACTTGCTTCAATTTTAATCGATTGTTATTCGTATTTACTCAATCACATTTGAGCAATTTCCCCCCTCGATGAACTAGGCAAAGCATGCCAAAATTGCTATTTTTCCCGCTCATTAATGTACTGAGAGTTTTGTTATGCAAACCAACTGGCAGCCTACTGCGTCTATGGAACAACTTCGTCAACGTGCTGCGTTGATCACCTCTATTCGTCAATTCTTTGCCGAGCGACAGGTGATGGAAGTGGACACGCCAGCCATGAGCCATGCTACGGTAACGGATATTCATTTGCATACCTTTCAGACTGAATTTGTCGGCCCTGGTTATGCAGATGGCAGTAAGTTATTTTTCATGACCAGTCCTGAATTCCATATGAAACGTCTACTTGCGGCAGGCAGTGGTTGTATTTATCAAATCAACAAAGCGTTTCGGAATGAAGAGAATGGGCGTCATCACAATCCTGAGTTCACCATGTTGGAGTGGTACCGTATTGGCTTTGATCACCATGCATTGATGGATGAAATGGATGAACTGTTGCAACTTGTTTTGAAAAGTAGTGCCGCAGAACGCATGACTTACCAGCAAGCCTTTATTGATGTGCTAGGTGTGTGCCCACTAGAAGGCTCAATGCAAGAGCTAAAAGTGGTTGCGGCTAAACTAGGGCTGAGTGATATTGCTGAGCCTGAAGAAGATCGTGATACTTTGCTGCAATTGTTGTTCAGCATTGGTGTGGAAGCCAAGATTGGTCAGCAAGTACCGGCATTTGTTTATGACTTCCCTGCATCGCAAGCGGCACTGGCAAAGATCAATCCGCAAGATAACCGAGTTGCGGATCGCTTCGAGGTGTATTTCAAAGGCATTGAGTTGGCGAACGGTTTCCACGAGCTGGACAACCCGAAAGAGCAACTAGCGCGATTTGAACAAGATAACGCTAAGCGCCTAGAAATGGGCTTGAAGCCACAACCTATTGATTACCATCTGATTGGTGCATTAGAAGCTGGCTTGCCAGATTGCGCTGGTGTGGCTCTAGGTGTTGACCGCTTGATCATGTTGGCACTGGGTTGTGATCACATCGACCAAGTGACCGCTTTCCCGTTCCCAATCGCATAGGAACTACCATGAATCTGGCCGCTGCCCGTATTATTCTATTGAGTTTTGGAGCATTGATCGCTTACTTGTCTTTGAGTTCTGGCGATTTGCAAGATTGGGGCAATATTGCTTACTTAGATAAGGTGCAGCATGCCATGGCCTACAGTGGTTTTGCTTTCTTAGGCTGTTTTTGTGTATCGCAGTGGCGTCAGCGTTGGGCCATTGCGATGGGTATATTACTATTTAGCGGTGTGATTGAAATCCTACAGGGGTATGTGGGCAGACAACCCTCTTGGTATGACTTGATTGCTAACGCCAGCGGCATTCTCACTGGTCTGCTATGTTGCTGTATTTTTGCCCTCTATCGACCTACCATAGTGAAGTCGCTATACTCGAAAGGTTAATGAAGAGGGAATACGATAACCATGAAAACGCGCGACAAAATCGTCTATGCCGCACTGGAGTTGTTTAATCAACATGGTGAGCGCAATATCACGACCAATCACATTGCTGATCATATTGAAATTAGCCCAGGTAATCTCTACTACCATTTTCGCAATAAACAAGAAATCGTACGTGAGATCTTTGCGCTTTATTCTGCGGAACTATTAGAGCGATTTACTCCAATCCAAGGCTCTCAAGAAAGTCTAACCATGCTGAAAAGCTATCTCGACTCGATTTTTACCTTGATGTGGAAGTACCGTTTTTTCTACGCAAATTTGCCAGAGATCCTTTCTCGAGATGAGCAATTGCATGACGAATACATGGATGTTCAAGAGAAGTTGCAAGCCAACCTGATTGCGATCATGCAAGAGTTTGTATCGTTAAAGCTGCTGAATATCGATCAAGAACAGTTGAAATCACTGGTATGCACCTTGCACCTTATCGCATGTAGTTGGTTGGCGTATCAATCGGCGATGTCTCCAAAGACCGAAATCACTGAGCAAATGGTGAAACAAGGCATGCTGCAAATGCTCAACGTGGTTAAGCCAGTGGCAACCGAGCAGGGTATGGAACAATTGCTGCTGCTTGAAGAGGCGGTGAGTCGACTGCACAGTTAATACTATTTTCCCTCCTTCTTAAATTAAGAATATGAGAGCATGGTGCAATACCTAGAGTTTAGAGCGCAGCTCTCATTTTCAACACCCTCCTTGAGTTGACTTGCTGTACTCATTTCGCACAATAGGATTCATGCACTCCTAAATCACCCGTTAGGATATGACTCTCGATAAAGGATTTACCGTTCAATGAATTACGACATTTTTAATGGCGATGCTGACGGCATCATCGCATTACTGCAATTGCGTTTAGCCGATCCCATCGATGCTGAGTTGGTGACGGGCGTTAAGCGCGACATCAAGCTAGTGGAAAAAGTGGAAATGCAAGCAGGCGATGAGCTGACAGTGTTGGACATTTCAATGGAAAAGAACATGGTAGGTCTGGAGCAAGCTTTAGCTCAAGGCGCACACGTGTTTTATGCTGATCACCACAAAGCGGAAGAGATACCTCAGCATGGTAATTTGGATGCACACATCGATCTCGACGCCAACATATGTACCGCTTTGATTGTCGATCAGTTGCTGGAAGGACGTTTCCATACGTGGGCGATTACTGCTGCGTACGGTGACAACTTAATTGCTAAAGCAGATGCACTGGCAGATAAAGCCGGACTCAGTGAAGAGCAAAAAGCGCAGTTAAAAGAGCTGGGTACATTGATTAACTACAACGGCTACGGCTCTAAAGTGGATGACCTCCACTTTCATCCTGCCGACTTGTACCGAGCGTTGAAGCAGTACGTGTCACCATTCGATGCGATTGCAGATAAAGCGTCGCCATACTACCAATTACAATCGGCTTATCAGCAAGATATGGATGCGGCGCAGGCGGTTCCTGCAACTCACGAAAGCACCAAACTCAAGTTGTTCGAACTGCCAAATAATGCGGCATCACGCCGAATCAGTGGTGTTTATGGCAACTGGCTTGCAAACCAAAACCCAGACTCTGCGCATGCGGTGTTAACGGAAAATGCCGATGGTACTTACACAGTTTCTCTTCGTGCCCCGTTGAATAACAAGCAAGGTGCCGTGGCGGTGTGTGGGCAGTTTCCAACGGGCGGTGGTCGAGAAGCCGCCGCGGGCATCAATGCACTAAGCAAAGACGATGTCAGTGCTTTCATCGACGCAGTAGAGACGTATTACGCCTAGCGTTTTTCTAAATCCGAATACAACAAAGGAGCCGAATGGCTCCTTTGTTTTTAGTTATCTGCTTATAAGCTGCGATGACGAACGGTAGTTATAAACGCTTTAACCAAGATTTCGGGTTTTGCGCTTCACTGTTGCGGCGAATCTCGAAGTAGAGTGAGGCGCGGTCTTGACCACCGGTATCCCCCGCAAGGGCAATCACTTCACCTGCGGTGACCTTATCGCCTTCCTTCTTAGTTAACGCTTGGTTGTAGCCGTAAAGGGTCATGTCGCCTTTACCGTGGTCAAGTAGTACCACTAAGCCATAACCACGTAGGTATTCGGCAAATACCACGGTACCGGAATAGACCGCTTTCACTTGTTGGCCGTAATTGGCCGATAACACCATGCCTTTCCAGTTTACTTGGCCAGTTTGCTTGGTACCGAAGTTGTGTAATACACGCCCTTTGATAGGCCACGGTAGCTTTCCTCGCTGCTTGGCAATACCGTCCATAGGCACGGCATTACGTTTAGCTGCTTTTGCTATTTCTGCTTTTAAGCGGGTTTCGTTGCGCTGCAGTTCGGCTAAGTAACGTTTGTCGTCTTTGATGTTCTTTTGAATTTTCCCCAACGTTTTTTTTCGGTTGGATTGCGTTGATGCTAATGAAGTGCGTTTTTGAGATTGTTGCTTCAACAAGCTCTCAATTTGCGCTTTTTCAAGCTCAAGCTGGTTTTTATTGTGTGCCAACTCTTCTGTAATTTTGCTTATCGCATCAATGACTTCTGAGCGAGCTTTCGCAAGATGTTGGAAGTACTGACTAATGCGGTCTTCTTCAATCCCTTCATTCAAAAGGTGGCCATTGGCTTTGGCGCGCTCAGTCACATAATAGGTTTGAATCAACTGTTTAAGTTGTTCTTCTTGGGCTTGGCGTTGCGCTTCTTGAAGAGCAATTTTCTCTTCTAATTTATTGATATTTTGATCTGCTTGTGCGAGTTCAGATTTCGTTTGTTTAATGTCTCGTTCGAGCTTAGATATGCCAAGCTCTTGATCTTTTAGCGACTTTTGTAAGTCGTTCAGTTTTTTTTCTTGAGATGTGAGGGACTGTTGTTGGCGATTAATTTCGCTCTTTACGCCCTTTAGTTCTTGTTGGCTGACTGCAAAAGTTGAGCTGGAGAATGTGGCAGATAATGCGCAAGCTAAAATGACCGCAGAGCGGGTGACAACAGAATTACGTTTTTTCACTTGATTACGACCTACCACACTAACATTGAGAAAAAGTCGAGAGGTGTTTAAATACCGTCTCCATGAATAAAGCTCTGCGATTTACCATTGAAGCCCTGATCCATGTCTAAGGAAGGTTTGTCCGTTTTTGGACGACCGACAATTTTTGCGGGAACACCCGCTACCGTCGTATGCGGAGGTACGGGCTGCAGCACAACAGAACAAGAACCGATTTTCGCCCCTTCACCCACTTCGATATTGCCGAGAATTTTGGCACCAGCACCAATCATAACGCCTTCGCGAATTTTTGGATGACGGTCACCGCATTCTTTACCGGTACCACCTAAGGTTACGTCTTGGAGAATCGATACGTCGTTTTCAACAACTGCGGTTTCACCGATGACGATTCCAGTTGCGTGGTCGAGCATGATGCCACTACCGATGCGTGCTGCAGGATGGATATCAACCTGGCAGGCAACAGAAATTTGGTTTTGTAGGTAAGTAGCAAGAGCATGACGCCCTTGCTTCCATAACCAGTTGGCAACACGATAACCTTGTAGGGCGTGGTAACCTTTAAGATAAAGTAGTGGCATCGAGTACATAGAGACTGCTGGATCACGATTGACTGTTGCACAGATATCGCAAGCGGCACCATCAGTAATGGTTGGGTCTGCAGCAAATGCTTCTTCCACCACTTCTCGAACCGCCATTGCTGGCATGGATGCGGTGTTCAACTTGTTGGCTAAGATGTAACTTAATGCCGCACACAAACTGTCATGTTTGATGATGGTCGCGTGGTAGAAACTGGCCAACATTGGCTCTTGTTCTGACATCTCACGGGCTTCAGATACGATCTTATTCCAAACTTTTTGTTTTTCGCAGTGCTTCATTCTCAATATCCTGAGTGGTTCTTCCTTGTCCCGACAGTTTTATTACGACTTTAGTATCTTTCCTCTCCTGAGGAAAAAGGAGAGCTAGAGTGCTACTTTCCTTCTGATTTTTTGTCACGCGCAAGTAAATCTTGTGCTGCCAGGTGTGCATCCTTTCCTTGATACAATACTTGATAAATTTGGTCAACAATTGGCATCTCAACACCCATACGTTGGGAAAGCATCCATACTTCTTTCGTATTACGGTAGCCTTCCACAACTTGACCGATTTCTTTCTGGGCGGTGTCGACATCTTTACCTTGCCCTAGAGCTAAACCAAAGCGACGGTTGCGTGATTGGTTATCTGTACAAGTTAAGACTAGATCGCCAAGTCCTGCCATGCCCATAAAGGTTTCTGGTTGAGCGCCAAGCGCCGCGCCAAGGCGACTCATTTCTGCTAAGCCACGGGTGATCAATGCAGTACGAGCGTTGGCACCAAAGCCAATTCCGTCAGACATGCCTGCGCCAATCGCGATAACGTTTTTCACCGCGCCGCCAAGTTGCATGCCGATAAAATCATTGTTTGCGTACACGCGGAAAGTTTTGCTGCAATGGATTTTTTCTTGCAGATCGGCAACAAAGCCTGCGTCGGGAGAAGCCACTGAGATCGCTGTTGGCATACCCATGGCGAGTTCTTTTGCAAAGGTAGGTCCCGATAAAACGGCTAGAGAGTAGTTTTCACCAATTACATCAAATGCGACTTCTTTTAGAAGGCGGCCGGTTTCCGGCTCAAGGCCTTTGGTTGCCCAGCAGATTCGCGAGTCTTCACGTAGGAATGGTTTAAGGCTGTTTAGTACAATCCCAAAGACATGACTTGGCACAACAACGAGTAGGTCACGGCTTGCTTGAACCGCTTTCTCTAGATTGGACTCAACAATCAAGCTTTCAGGAAAATCGATACCTGGTAAGAACTCATGGTTAGCGCGGTCTGCTTCAAGACGAGCCATATGCTCTTGCTCATGACCCCAAAGGATCACATTTGCACCGTTACGAGCGAGAGAGATCGCTAGAGATGTACCGTAAGAGCCAGCGCCAATTACTGTCATCGCAATGTCTTTACCGTAGGCATTGTTCGTATTTGCTTGTGTCATGCTACCGCCTGATCGTTGTTTTTTCTGAATGATAATACCAAATCAAGTAATTACCACCTGTAAATGACGCCTATGCGTACCTAATTACAAGGCAGAAACAAAAAATGCACAATGCATCTTTCTGATGGACGCGTTGTGCATTTTGATTTCGCTTTTACATTGTTTCACACCACGTTGCCGTCGTGTGTCAAGAACTACTTAAATTACGCTTGAGCTTCGCCTTCGCCTTGCTGAGCTTGCTGCTGTAGGTAGTTCATGAATAGCGCATCGAAGTTAACTGGCGCTAGGTTCAGTTGAGGGAACGTACCTTTTACAACTAGGCTTGAGATAGTTTCACGAGCGTAAGGGAATAGAATGTTAGGGCAGAATGCACCTAGGCAATGAGCCAGTTGACCTGCTTCCATCTTGTCTGCAGTGAAGATACCACCTTGTTGAACTTCACATAGGAATGCTGTTTCTTCTTCGTTCTTCACTGTTACTGTTAGACGTAGGATTACTTCGTAAACGCCTTCACCTAGTTCACGGCTTTGAGTGTCTAGATCCAGTTTAACGTCTGGGTTCCACTCTTTTTGGAAGATAACTGGTGAGTTAGGAGCTTCGAAAGAAACGTCTTTTAGGAAGATACGTTGAATTGCGAAGTTTTGTTGTGCTTCTTGTGGTGCTGCTTCAGCCATTTTTAAATCCTTAAATAATCGTTTATTAGGCCTAGATATCTCTAAGCCCGTAAATATGTCTTGAGACTAACTGAGCAAATCTAATATGACTAGGTGAAGCGCGTATTACGTGCAAGGCATCACAACTTAGTGCTTCAAGTGCTTTCTATTTACTCAGTTTATACCTGTCAGGGCTTGAAGATTATTTCTTACCGCGTACTAGGGGGAGGTTTGCTTCACTCCACGCAATCAGGCCATTTTTCAGTAGGCTTACATTTTCAAAGCCAGCTTTCGCTAGTAGGTTTGCGCTTTCTTGAGCGGTTTGACCCGTTTTGCATACTACAATGATTGGGTCAGATTTGCGGTTTTCAAGGCTACCGAAGTTACCTGCTTTGATGTCTGACGGTAAAATGTGAAGTGCGTCGGTGATATGACCCTGTTTGAATTCATCTTTAGAGCGGATATCGACCACAACACCGTTTTCACGGTTCATTAGGTGAGTCAGTTGGTTTACGTTTACTTCTTTGTATGCGGCCGTCGCTGATTTCACGATGTTCATGATGAATGCGACAAGAAGACCTACCCAAACCAAAGATAGAATCATGTTCTGTTGGAAAAAATCAATGTACTCTTGCATGTCTTGAGCTCTTGCACTGTTGGCGGAAAAATAAAGCAGGAGTATAGCGGGGATAGTCGTCTTAGGCGAGAGGGTTAAAATTTTCTAACGAATAATTGAGATCTAAGCGCTCCCACTAAGCCCGTTCGAGCGTGACATTCATGCAATCTTATTATCACTTCCTCCTATCAATTCAATCGGCGTAATTGACTTCACTTCGGGTCGAAAAGGCGCACAATAGGTCACAACAAAAAGTTTTTCACCAAAGTATTTCGGTGGTTATACAAAGCGTCTTGAAAGTGACTATGCTTGTGGGACACGTTTGCTGACGAGGTCGGGTCGCTTGCTAACTTGTAAGATAGCAACAATAAATCGCAAACATTATTTGATCTTAACCTACAGTTTTGGTTAAAAAGTGTAGTAAAATTACGCTAGTTTTGTTTCAAGGTTAGATGGAGCAGCGAAGCTCTACGCCGAAAGTTACTTAAATTTGATGAGGTCATCACTATGTCTGCTAAGAAGCCATTGGCTCTAGTTATCCTTGACGGTTACGGTTACCGTGAAGACACAGCAAGTAACGCAATTGCAAATGCTAAAACACCAGTAATGGATGCACTGATTGCGAACAACCCTAACACTCTAATCTCTGCTTCAGGCATGGACGTTGGTCTGCCTGATGGCCAAATGGGTAACTCAGAAGTTGGTCACACCAACATCGGTGCAGGTCGCGTTGTATACCAAGATCTAACTCGTATCACTAAGTCTATCGCTGACGGTGAGTTTGCTGAGACAGCGGCACTAGTAGAAGCAATCGACTCTGCTGTAAAAGCTGAAAAAGCAGTACACATCATGGGTCTTATGTCTCCAGGTGGTGTTCACTCTCACGAAGACCACATCTACGCAGCAGTTGAAATGGCTGCAGCTCGTGGCGCTGAGAAAATCTACCTACACTGCTTCCTAGATGGTCGTGACACACCACCACGTAGTGCTGAAAACTCACTACAACGTTTCCAAGACCTATTTGCAAAACTAGGTAAAGGTCGTGTTGCTTCTCTAGTAGGTCGTTACTACGCAATGGACCGTGACAACAACTGGGATCGCGTTCAAGTTGCTTACGATCTTCTAACTCAAGCTAAAGCTGAGTTCACAGCAGAAACGGCAGTTGCAGGTCTAGAAGCGGCTTATGCTCGTGAAGAAAACGACGAGTTTGTGAAAGCAACAGCGATCAAAACTGAAGGTCAAGAAGACGCAATCATGCAAGATGGCGATGCAGTTATCTTCATGAACTACCGTGCTGACCGTGCGCGTCAAATCACACGTGCATTCGTTCCTGCATTTGATGGCTTCGAGCGTGCTGTATTCCCAGCAATCAACTTCGTAATGCTGACTCAATACGCGGCTGACATCCCGCTAGCTATCGCGTTCCCACCAGCGTCTCTAGAAAACACTTACGGTGAGTGGTTATCTAAGCAAGGTCAAACTCAGCTACGTATCTCTGAAACAGAGAAATACGCGCACGTTACATTCTTCTTCAATGGTGGCATTGAGAACGAATTCGACGGCGAAGAGCGTCAACTTGTTGCTTCTCCAAAAGTAGCAACTTACGACATGCAGCCAGAAATGAGCTCTCCAGAACTAACAGAGAAGATGGTTGCGGCTATCAAGTCAGGTAAGTACGACACTATCATCTGTAACTACCCGAACGCAGATATGGTTGGTCACACTGGCGTTTACGAAGCGGCTGAGCAAGCTATCGAAGCTCTAGATGAAAGCGTTGGTAAAGTGGTTGAAGCAATCAAAGAAGTTGGCGGTCAAATGCTAATTACTGCGGACCACGGTAACGCAGAAATGATGATCGACCCAACAACGGGTGGCGTTCACACTGCTCACACTAACCTACCAGTTCCTCTAATCTACGTAGGTGATAAAGCGGTTGAGTTCAAAGAAGGCGGTAAACTGTCTGACCTTGCACCAACAATGCTTTCTCTAGCAGGTCTAGAAATTCCTGCAGAAATGTCTGGTGAAATCCTAGTTAAGTAATTAACTTAGAATTCAGAATGATAAAAGCCCGAGTTTTGACTCGGGCTTTTTTGTGTCTGTAATTCTGTGCTCGACTACTGTACAAGGATTCCAGTACCTATAACTGCTAAGGCAGCCCCTAGCCAAGCAAAGCGATTGGGGCGTTTCTTGGTGTAAACCCACAGTAGTGGCAACAACATGATCGGCGTTGTTGAGGAAAGCAGAGCCACCATACCCACATTCCCGTCACATAGAGCGTAAAGAATCAGTGTCATACCAATCGCCATCGCCAAAAAGCCATTTAACGCCGTAATGCCAAATACTTTCCAGGTGATGGTTTGTGTTGCGCGAGCCACTTTTGCGCCAATTAACCAGAGTGCACAGTGCGCGATGAAGGCACTGATCATACGAATGGCAGAGGCGGCGACAGGGTCGACACTGGTTTGCATCACTGGTTTGGCAATAATGCCACCAAGTGCCTGACACATTGCAGCCGTTAAACCCAGTCCAACACCAATCCAAACGTTGCCTTTGATCTCTTCTAGCGCGTTGCTGGTTTGCCCACGTCGGCCATAGAAAATTGCCATTACTACGCCGCTGAACACTAAGGCTGCACCAATAAGCTCTATCCCCGTCATGCTTTCGCTAAATAGGAAGTAGCCTAGGATAGCGGAGAATACGGCGTGACAAGAGAATAATAATCCAGCTTGTCGTGGCCCCATTCGATTCAAACAGGCGAACAGTGCCGTATCACCAATAAAGATACCAATCAGACCCGACGCCATCATCGGTGTTACGTGTTCTGTTGAGACGCTGAGCCAGCCTCCAGTGATCCAAGCCATGGTAGATAAAATCACCGCAGTACAGCCCATACGCCAACGGCTATAAGCAAACGCACCGAGGTGCTGAGCGGGAACAACAGAAATTAAGCTAGAAACAGCCCATAATAAAGCAGCGCAAAGCGCTAGCCATTCATAACCCATGATTGCGAGACATCCTTGTAGAGCAGGGGAGAAGCTTTAATATGCACCAATCTATAAAGATCTAAAAGCGTATCTTTGTGGCAATAAAAAAGCAGCTCGTTGAGCTGCTTTTGATGGTGGTTTATACCTTAAAACGACTGATGTTCTCACGCATGGTGTTGGCGGTGTCGTACATCTGACGGGCGCCTTCACTGCTCTTAAGTGATTGCTCGGCAATCATATCTGCATCGTCTTTAATGCCTTGCGTGTTGCGACTGATGTCTTCACTCACCGCGCGCTGCTCTTCAGCGGCGCTTGCAATCTGCATTGCCATATCGTTGATCTCAGTGATCGAGTTGGTAATGCTAGTTAAGCTGTCGTGTGCTTGTTGTGCGTAGTCCACACTGGTGTCAGCCAAACTGGTGCTGGTTTGCATACTATTTACTGCCAGCTTGGTATTGCCTTGCAATGTCTCGATCATGGTGCGGATTTCTTCCGTTGAACCATGGGTGCGCTGGCTAAGTACGCGTACTTCATCAGCAACTACGGCAAAGCCACGTCCCTGCTCACCTGCACGAGCCGCTTCAATGGCAGCGTTAAGTGCCAGTAAGTTCGTTTGTTCCGCAATGCCTTGAATAGTAGACAGAATTTGGTTGATGCTCTGTGTGTTTGCTTCGAGTTCTGAAATCACGCTGGCGGCATCACTTACTTGTTCTGCTAGTTCTACAATGGCTTCACGGTTTTTCTGGATCACGTTCTGCCCATCTTGGCATGCAGATGCCGAGTTCTGAGAAGCACTTGCTGTAAGTTCAGCGTGGCTTGCCACCTCTGCTGCAGTTGCTGACATCTCATGAATGGCAGTGGCAATCTGGTTGACATCATTTTGCTGATGCTCAACTCGGCCTGCAGCCATTGCTGACAGTTCATTTGCTTGATTGGCTTGAGCTGAAAGCTGCTCACTATTTTCCACAATGCCTTTGAGCATAGTCTGCATTTGCGCAAGGAACTGGTTTACGTGTGTCGCCAGTTCACCAATCTCATCCATACGTTCAATCTTGATGCGCTGAGTTAGGTCCCCCTCGCCCTGAGAGAGCTCTTCTAAAGCCGTAGATAGAGTTTGTAGAGGCTTGAGTAAGCGAGTAATAACAAAGGTACTGATGGCTGCTATGATCAAGTAAAGAACGATAGAAGCGATAGCCGTAAACGTCACTTGCTCAGAAACAGAGGCATACGCCATTTGCTTATCTTCAACAATACCTAGTGACCAATCCGTGTTAGGCACTTTGGCGACGTAAATGAGCTTTTCGCCTTGGTTTGGCCAAGAGATGGTCGCTAACTGAGCATCTTGGCTCAGCTTATTCATGCTAGCAGCACTCAACTCTGGATTGAGCGTCGTTAAAGGTTTCTGGCTTAGCTTGGCGTCTTGGTAAGCAACAATGTTATTTTGCCCATCGACTAGAAAGGCAAACCCATCGTTATCTAATTGAATATTTAGGACTTCATCGATGATATCTGTCACCGCGAGATCGGCAGCTAACACACCTTGCTTGCCTTGGTTGAAGGCTTTGGCAAAGCTGACAACGATGCTGCCGTCAAAATCTTGGTAAGGCTCTGTAATGATCAAGCCGGACTTTGCCATCGCATCTTTATACCAAGGGCGAGTACGTGGGTCATAATCGGCTGGCCAGGATTCAGTTTTATCGCCGTAAGCAATAGAGCCGTCAGAAAAACCAGCGTAAACAGAAAGAAATTGCCCAGCACGTTTGGTTAATAGCATCTCTCGATCTGCGTCTGCTGAATCGAGAATGACATCTTCATTCGCTAGCATCATTTCACTACGAATCGCCAGCCAGTCACTGATGTATCGATTGGTTGACGCAGAAATGTTTTCCATTTCTCTGCTCAGTGTAGAGGTGGTTTCATCACGCAACTGATTCACTGAGACCCAAGCTTGAACGCCACTTACAATGGCAATAATGACTGCGATAGCAATCTGAATTTTAAGTTTTATGGAACTTCTCATTGTCTTACCTTCTCAATAGACAAAAAGATCGACATCACCGGTGGTGACAATAGGTTGCTTAAGACGATTCAGGTACCGATGAGTACTGAAAGGCTACGATTACTTTATCGACGCGATCTGGATAAACTTAATATAAATAGGGGAATATTTATTCAACGGATTGATTGTAAATGTATTTAATATTGACGGTTACTTCATTAATGATTGCTGTGAGGTTGTATCCAAATTTAGCCATCCGCATACTGACGGGCAACGCTACACTTCTAGCGTTGCCCCATTGATATCAAGTAAGAACAAGTACGGCGCCATACACAAGAAGCAAACCGATCAAGCCAATGATGAGTCCAACTTTCGCCATGTCTTTGCTTTCGATTAAACCTGTCGAATAAGCCAATGAGTTAGGTGGTGTTGATACAGGAAGAATCATCCCCAGAGATGCGGAGAAGGCGACGACAACGAGCAGTCCTTGTAACCCTCCAATAGAAGCTAAGCTTGGCATCGATACCCCAATTGCAGCCGCAATTGGCATGAGCAAGTTTGCTGTGGCTGTATTGGACATAAAGTTCGCCATTAACCAGCACACGATAGAAAGAGATACGACTACCGCAAATGGTGAAAGTGCTTCATAGTCAATGGCATGGGCAAGCGCTTCTGCCAAACCTGTTTTGTCTAAAGCAATACCAATGGCGATACCACCGGCAACCAACCACAAGACATCCCAGTTAATAAGCTTAAGTTCTTCTTTGCCCATGATGCCCGTTAAGGTGAACACCGCGAGTGGGATAATGGCGACCACATATGTATTCATGCCGTGCACTTTGGTTGTCATCCATAACAGGATGGTCATCGCAAACGTAATATACACGACAATAGCGCGCCAACTCTTTTTAAATGTGCCGTCCAGACGTAACTTCATTTCAGGTTCACTGGAAGGAAACAGCTTTTGCAGCAGCAGCCAAGCGATGGTGAGTTGCACCAATACAAAAGGTAACCCCATTGTCATCCAAGAAAGAAAATCAATGGCGTTTTCTCCGGTTAAATATTGCAAGGCTATTGCATTGGGTGGTGTACCAATCGGTGTTGCGATGCCGCCGGTATTGGCGGCGATAGGAATGCATAACACTAGGGCTTTTATACCTAAATCGCCTTTTGGTGCAGAAGCCACGATAGGGCCCAATAGCGCCAGCATCATAACGGTAGTCGCAGTGTTCGACATAAACATCGAAAACACAGCAGTGATCAGCATTAACCCTAACATGATGAATTTTGGTTGAGTGCCAAATGGTTTAAGCAAAACACGAGCAAGGTTGTTATCAAGTTCGTATTTGGAAGCCGCTATGGCGAGTGCGAATCCGCCCATGAAAAGGATGATGATGGGAGAAGAAAAGGCAGAGAAGATGTCCGTATAAGCGATCAGTTCACCTAAATCGTGCCCCGGAGGTGGGTTACGAAATAGATGTAAGCCTTTGTCCGATATCATGATCAACTCAAGAGCGATGATAAGAATCGAAGTGGCAAATACGGGGACTGGTTCCAACACCCAAAGCAGTGCTGCAAGAAGGAAAATAGCCAGTAGACGATGCTGAATTAAAGTGAGGTCATCAATAGGTATCGCATCTATAGGCATCATCAAAATGCCGAGTGGTACTAAAAAACACACCAGTAGCTTTACTAGCGTATTCATATTCATCTTTGGCATTAGTCGCCCCTTTCAACAATCATCCCTATCAGTAGGGTAATGGATCGTTCTTTAAGGGTCTTAGAGGCAGGTATGAGTTTGAAAAATAGAGATTAAGTTTTGAACAGAATTTTGCTTTTGGTCAATAAAAAGCCCCCGCGAACGGAGGCTTCTAAATTCTATTTGAGTAGCAAGCTTACTGCTGGTGAGCGTAAGGTGTGCCCATAACCGTTGGCTTGCCATTTTCCATGCTTTCATCGAATGCGATAGCATCTTTAGCAAACAGGTTAATAACGGTTGAGCCAAGCTTGAAGCGGCCCATCTCTTCACCTTTCTTCAAGATAACCGCTTTGTCGCCTTCTGCTGGGTAATCCCATTTGTAGACTGAACTGCCACGTGGTGGTGTGATGGTACCAGCCCACACTTGCTCGATACTACCAACGATGGTTGCGCCAACCAGCACCTGTGCCATTGGTCCAAACTCAGTATCAAAGATACATACCACGCGCTCGTTACGTGCGAATAGGTTTGGTACGTTCTCTGCCGTTAGCGGGTTCACTGAGAATAGGTCACCAGGTACGTAAATCATCTGACGTAGCGTACCGTCACATGGCATGTGTACTCGGTGGTAGTCACGAGGCGATAGGTATAAAGTCGCGAAAGAACCGTCTTGGAAGTCTTCAGCCAGTTTTGCATCGCCGCCTAGTAGCTCTTGTGCAGAGAAGTTGTGACCTTTAGCTTGGATAAGCTGACCATCTTCAATCGGGCCAAATTGGCTTACACATGCGTCCGCAGGGTGAGTGATTACTGCTTCGCCTTCAGCAATTGGGCGTGCGCCTTCTTTTAGCTCTCGCACAAAGAATTCATTGAAAGTTTTGAAGTGCTTAGGATCGGAGTGCTTCGCCTCATCCATGTTCACATTGTACTGTTTGATAAACCAGCGAATGATTGCTGTTGTTAGACCGCCAGCCTTAGCTGAAGCCAGTTTACCTACTAGACGGGTCAGCCCGTGTTGTGGGATCCAGTACTGCAGTCCAACTTTAATCTTGTCCATCTTTAATTCCGATACTTCTGTTAGATTCTCGCTTTAGGGCGCGTGATGTTACTGAAATTTAATCTGCTTGTCAGTATTAGGTGATGATTTCTTACACAGTTACAGTCTCAACTCAGCTACAGATCTGCTTTCTTGCTGCGTGAATACTGACGATTGGCCTTGTTTTCTCCCATGCTTTCTAGGATGCGATGGTAGTTTTCAAAGCGTACTTCACTCACATCACCTTTTTCAACGGCCTCACGCAAAATGCAACCAGGATCGTCATTGTGCTTACAGTCGCGGAACTTACAACCGCCAAGGTAAGGGCGGAATTCAACGAACGCTTTAGTCACTTCTTCTGCTTCCAAGTGCCATAGACCAAATTCACGTACTCCTGGAGAGTCAATTAGGTCGCCACCAGTAGGGATGTGATACAAGCGAGCTGCTGTGGTTGTATGCTGCCCCAAACCTGAGTTCTCAGAGATCTCGCCTTCTTCCACTTCCTGCTCAAGTTCAGGCATCAGTGCGTTTACTAGGCTTGATTTACCTACGCCTGATTGACCAACGAAAATGTTGATACGGTCACGCAGTTGCTCTTCAAGCTCGGCAATGCCTTCACCTGACTGCTTACTCACAAACAGCACCTTGTAGCCAATACGTTGGTACTCTTCTAACCACTCTTCGTACATTGCACGATCTTCATCAGAAAGTAGGTCGATTTTGTTGAGTACTAATAGCGGTGCGATGTTCAGTGTTTCTGACGCAACCAAGTAGCGGTCAATGATGTTGAGCGAAAGCTCTGGCAAAACCGATGAAACGATCACCATTTGGTCGATGTTAGCCGCGACAGGTTTTAAGCCATCGTAGTAGTCAGGACGAGTTAGCATAGAGGTACGAGGCTCTACAGCTTCAACCACGCCAGAGATTCCGGCCATGGATTCAAGGCCTTCACGCCATAGCACACGATCGCCGGATACCAGCGATTCTATACCACGACGAAGGTTACAGCGCTGCACTTCACCGGTTTCTAGATCTTCGATGTCAGCGTGCTGACCGAAACGAGTGATTACGAGACCCTGTTTACTTGCGCCTAGCATGGTTTCATCCCATTGGATGGACTCTTCTTGCTTCTTTAGGCGTTTTTGTTGGTTGCTGCGTACGCGGCGCACCTGACCTTTGGTTAACTTTTTCTTTTTTGCCACAATCTTGTACTTAATGTGAGTTAACTCAACTGATTGAGCGCTTTCGGCTCAAACTCGTGAGTATCGTGTTTCAAGTATTTTCAGGTATAGTACCTCTTTTATCGATAAACAAATAGGCGGCGTAACCATGTCCTTTAGCGATCAAAACCTGATTTGGGTGGATTTAGAGATGACAGGTCTCGATCCTGAAACGCACAAAATCATCGAAATTGCCTCTATCGTCACGGATAGCGAGTTAAATATTTTAGCTGAAGGCCCAGTTCTAGCAGTACATCAGCCTGAAGAAGAACTGGCGAAGATGGATGATTGGTGTACCAATACGCACACTGCAAGTGGCTTGGTTGAACGCGTTCGTAACAGTGATGTCTCTGAACAAGCTGCCGTTGCGCAGACCATCAAGTTTCTTGAGGAATGGGTGCCAAAGGGTGTTTCTCCAATTTGTGGTAACAGCATTGGTCAGGATCGTCGTTTCTTGTACAAGCACATGCCAGAGCTAGAAGAATACTTCCATTACCGCTATTTGGATGTGAGTACACTAAAAGAACTGACTCGCCGCTGGAAACCAGAAGTGTTAGACGGTTTTTCGAAGCAGGGCACGCATCTGGCATTGGATGATATCCGTGAGTCGATTGCAGAGCTAAAGTACTACCGCGAAACGATCTTTAAGATCTAACTGTTAAGGCTGCGATCCAAATTGTTGTAATTAATGAGCGTTTTGCTTGCTTTTTCATCTGTTAGTAAAAAAATAAAGTTTTTTTGAACGAAGGACTTGCATCACAAAAAAATGCTCTTATAATTCGCAGCCCTGAACGACGGAAACGTTGTTGATGCGACACTAGCTCAGTTGGTAGAGCGCAACCTTGCCAAGGTTGAGGTCACGAGTTCGAACCTCGTGTGTCGCTCCACTTTATTTTAGAAAAGTGGGGATAGCCCTCATTGTGCTTAACAATGACTACGGACGCGGGATGGAGCAGCTTGGTAGCTCGTCGGGCTCATAACCCGAAGGTCGTCGGTTCAAATCCGGCTCCCGCAACCAAATCTAAAACAGTTTGAAGATTATTTTTGATAATATTCAGGCCGTTGAGAGATGCGACACTAGCTCAGTTGGTAGAGCGCAACCTTGCCAAGGTTGAGGTCACGAGTTCGAACCTCGTGTGTCGCTCCAATTTGA
>NZ_JBQEQR010000048.1:0-504 GCF_052037695.1 Vibrio sp. WZ-1
ATCCCAGACTCAAATGGTTTTTACTACCTAATCTGGGCTTATCGCAAGTTAATACGTCCTTCATCGCCTCTGACTGCCAAGGCATCCACCGTGTACGCTTAGTCACTTAACCATACAACCCGAAGGAGTTTCGAGTTGATAATCAAATCACCAAAGTTGTCTGCAATTTTTATACATGATGCAGACTCGATTTTGCCGGACTCAAATTCCAAGAACACTTGAATGTGTTTTATTGGTGTTTGTCTTAAAGACAAACATTGAGAACTTTACAATCAACAATAAATTGTTGATTTGTCAGCTTTCCAAATTGTTAAAGAGCTAGATTTTCTAATGAAAACCATTTTTAAAAGCACTCATTGAATGCGCTTAAAGATGGTGGGCGATACCGGGCTCGAACCAGTGACCCCCTGCTTGTAAGGCAGGTGCTCTCCCAACTGAGCTAATCGCCCACATTAGTTTTACTTCTTGTGGAAGAAGGTTTTCAAGATGGTGGAGCTATGCGGG
>NZ_JBQEQR010000066.1:0-172678 GCF_052037695.1 Vibrio sp. WZ-1
CCAACTCTTCCTCATTCACCTTAAATCAAAGCACAAACGGACTATAGATTCTGAATCACACTCGTTCCTCGTTGTTCAGAATGACGGTTACTTTAGCAAGCTGAAAACCAAAAGAGTTCATCATCCTAGCGAGCTCCTGCGAGACTAAGAAACTCCCAACAGCAAATCCCGAGTCTTCCCCACTCACCTTAATCCACAGCGCAAACGGACGATAGATTCTGAATCACACTCGTTCCCCGTTGTTCAGAATGACGGTTACTTTAGCGAGCTCTAGACCAAAAGAGTTCGTCATCCTAGCGAGCTCCAGCGAGACTAAGGATCTAGTAACAACGCCCACCAACTCTTCCTCATTCACCTTAAATCAAAGCACAAGCGAACGATAGATTCTGAATCACGTTCGTTCCTCGTTGTACAGAATGACGATTACTTTAGCGAGCTATAAACCAAAAGAGTTCGTCATCCTAGCGAGCTCAAGCGAGACTAAGGATCTATTATCAGCGCGCTGGGGGGCATGAGCCTTATCACCTCTATAGTGTTTGGAATGTAGATTCTGAACCAAACTCGTTCCTCGTTGTTCTGAATGACGACATATATTTGTGCGTATAAACATAGACCCAACAAATCCCCACTCAAATTAAGTCAACACTTTTCTTTACTAAGCCTATCGCGCATAATATGTACTGTTTTATAGATGGTGGGTATATGAAGACCGTAGACAGAATTTTACAAATCGTTAAGCGTGACGGCTCTGTCACTGCAAAACAACTCTCTTCTGAACTAGGTATGACAACCATGGGGGCACGTCAGCACCTACAAGGGTTAGAAGATGATGGAATACTGTCTACTTACGATATGAAAGTAAAAGTGGGTCGCCCGACTCGCCATTGGTCTTTAACGCAAAAAGGACACGAGCAGTTTACCGATCGTCATGGCGAGTTAACGATTCAATTTATCGAAGCGGTTGAGCATATCTTTGGCAAAGATGGCCTAGTTAAAGTGACGAGTGAACGAGAAAAGTTAACCCAGCAAAACTACCAGCAATACATCCAGCAACACGATCCTCTTGAAAACAAACTCAAAACGCTTGTCTCTCTTCGTGAACAAGAAGGATATATGGCAGAGCTTGAACAAGATGAACACGGCTTTATTCTTATCGAAAACCACTGCCCTATCTGTAAAGCCGCCACCCGCTGCCCGAGTTTGTGCTCGTCAGAGCTTAATGTATTCCAATCTCTTCTTGGTGAGCACATCACCATCGAGCGCACAGAACACATCATCAACGGTCAACGCCGTTGTGTATATCGTATCTATGAGTAGAAATCACTCCCTCAACAGCATACTGTCTTAAAGTTAAGACAGACTCTACGTTGCCACATACAAGAGATAGAACTGAATTACGCTTACTTTACTATCATTAAAAATGTTCCAGATGGAATTGGAAGTATCGTTATGCCAAATACAGTTAAGACTCAGCACTTACCGCCCTTCGAAGAAATGGTTCGCATGGCAGAGAAGGATCCTGAAGCCTTTGAGCAGTTTCGTCATGATATGGCTAAAGAGATGATCGACTCCGCTTCGAATGAAATGCAAGAGCGCCTATGGGCTCAGCAAAGTCACATTGATCGTATGATTGATAATTGTAAAAACCCCAATCACACTAACGTCGTCCTGATGAATGAACTACAGAAGCAAATGATGAAGTTCAGAGAGGCACTAGAGGGAGATGGTGAGCCATCACAAAAGGCAGATGTAGTTGAGCTAATCGCATTTAAAGGCCGCAGTGATTTTTACTGAACACTACTGGATATATCGAGAAAGTTAGGGTTAGATTTTCTTACTAATTCTAATTTCCACTCTCGCTTCCATTGCTTCAGTTGTTTTTCACGACTAATTGCAGTCGACATGTCTTCAAACAACTCAAAGTAGACGAGCTTGTGGACATTATATTTCTTGGTAAAGCCTTCTACTATGCCGTTTTTATGCTGCCATATTCTTTGTGGTAACTGACTGGTAACACCAATGTAGAGAACGGAGTTGTTGTTTGAAGTTAGGATGTAGACGCAAGGTACCTTGTCGATAGTTCGTTCTCCTTAATGATCTACTATTACTTTTCCATTGTAATTCACTAGTTCGGCCTGTTTACTTCAAATTCGGAGCGCTCGGTGGGTAGATTCTGAATCACGCTCGTCCCTCGCTGCTCAGAATAACTTTTACTTTAACCCACGATGAAGTTAAAGAAATCCGTCATTCTAGCGAGCCTCAGCGAGACTAAGAATCTACTTCCAGCAAGCTATTGGCATCCATACTTAAGCTACAGTGCAACCTAGCAGTAGATTCTGAATCACTTTCGTTTCTCGCTGTTCAGAATAACTTTTACTTTAACCCACTATTAAGTAAAAGTTATTCGTCGTTCTAGCGAGCCTCAGCGAGACTAAGAATCTACTTCCAGCAAGCTATTGGCATCCATACTTAAGCTACAGTACAACCGAGCAGTAAAGTCTGAACCACTCTTGTTTCTCGTTGCGCAGAATGACTTTTACTTTAACCCACTATCAAGTAAAAGAAATTCGTCATTCTAGCGAGCCTTAGCGAGACTAAGAATCTACTTCCAGCAAGCTATTGGCATCCATACTTAAGCTACAGTACAACCTAGCAGTAAATTCTGAACCACTGTCGTTTCTCGTTGCTCAGAATGACATTTACTTTAACCCACGATGAAGTAAAAGAAATCCGTCATTCTAGCGAGCCTCAGCGAGACTAAGAATCTACTTTCAACGAGTACGACACCCAAGAACCTTACTCCGGCTCGGGACCGTATTTGTTCTGACCAGCAGTACCCTTCAAGAAACCGCACTCAATCAAAATCCACAAACCACAGATCAGTGATACTGAAGCAATTAGCATTTGTGGTGTTGAAGCTTCCTGCGCGGCTGGGTTAGTCATTGGCGTTGCGACTCGTCCAATAATCAAAGGAATGTTTAACGCTAACCAGTAAATCGACTTACCACGGTCATGCCAGCGTTTCGTGGTAATCGCCAAATCAGGAATCAGCAGAATCATTAAGAAAACTGGCAATAAGATGTAAGAAAACGCTGGGAATAGCTTACTAATGCCAGCGCCAAAACCTAGAATCAGGATGTAATAAATAACATTCCAAATCCAATACGTTTTACGGCCTATACGCCCTTGGAAAGAAAACAATAGCTCTTTAATCGACATCAACACACTCAACTAATTGAAAGTGCACTCACTTTAGGTTGGTGCACTAAATAAAAATCTTGTGGCTAATTTACCACCTTCTGAAAACAATCAATATCCATATCTCGAACATTCACCGTCAAGCTGCGTACATGACTCGCTTGCTCTTGTAAAACGACCATCAAAGCTCTTGAGAGCTCACGTTTTTGCTCGGCATTTCTACCAGCCAGCAAATCAAAGCTAATATGAATAAAATCGACACTATCGCCTTCTTCTCCAACTAACCAGTTATGGCAACGTAAGGCGCGTGATTTGACCGATGCAGGCTCAAACAGACCGCTATCTAGCGTGAGTTTATGTAAGTCTTCTAATAATCCCTGGACATTCACACGCTCATCGACCGAGTTGGAATATTCTAAAACTAAGTTTGGCATTTTGATTCCTTTCGTATTACGGCTAATTTTTAACCCACAGTAATACCAATCTAAGACACATTTTCCGAGGAATGGACTATCATTCTGTCTACGCGATCACCAATCGATTGCTTTTGACAAAAATAACAGAACTAATGCAGCACCGACCAGATGAAGAAAGCCGAATAAGACATGACGCCAATCATGATCTGTTCACATTATTCTGTTATATTCCTACGTAGATTTTTTACATTAATAGACTATTTACATTAAAGATAAGGGAGATATTCCTATGCGTCGTCCTGTAGTGATGGGTAACTGGAAACTAAACGGTAGCAAAGCAATGGTAACTGAGCTACTAACTGGTATTAACGCTGAGCTTGAAGGCGTTGAAGGTGTTGACGTAGCAGTAGCTCCACCAGCTCTTTACATCGACCTTGCTGAGCGCGTAATCGCAGAAGGCGGTAACAAAGTTATCCTAGGTGCACAAAATACTGACCTAAACAACAGCGGTGCTTTCACTGGCGACATGTCTCCAGAAATGCTGAAAGACTTCGGTGCTTCTCACATCATCATCGGCCACTCAGAGCGTCGTGAATACCACAACGAATCTGACGAGTTCATCGCGAAGAAATTCAACTTCCTAAAAGAAAACGGTCTAACGCCTGTTTTCTGTATCGGTGAATCTGAAGCTCAAAACGAAGCTGGCGAAACTGAAGCAGTATGTGCACGTCAAATCAACGCAGTTATCGACACTTACGGTGTTGAAGCTCTAAACGGCGCAATCATCGCTTACGAACCAATCTGGGCTATCGGTACTGGTAAAGCAGCAACAGCTGAAGATGCACAACGCATCCACGCTTCTATCCGCGCACTAATCGCAGCGAAAGACGAAGCAGTTGCAGCACAAGTAATCATCCAATACGGCGGTTCTGTTAAGCCAGAAAACGCTGAAGCTTACTTCTCACAACCAGACATCGACGGTGCTCTAGTTGGCGGCGCTTCTCTAGACGCTAAGAGCTTCGTAGCTATCGCTAAAGCAGCGGCAGCAGCTAAAGCTTAATTTCGCTTTTTATTAAGCAGAAATAACAAAGGGATGCATCACGCATCCCTTTTTGTTTGCCTACGATCTAATGAGTTTTGTCATTCCGAGGAGCCCGAGCGACATCAGGAATCTAATCACCACACACGACCAAATCAAACCAGCAAAACCACAGACATCAGGAATCTACTCACCACATGCGCCAAACTTAAACCCACCAAACAACAAACATACCCACAAGCATCCCGTCATTCCGAGGAGCCCAAGCGACATCAGGAATCTAGTCACCACACGCGCCCAAATCAAACCAGCAAAACAATAGACATATCCTATGAGAATCCCGCCATTCCGAGGAGCCCAAGCGACACCAGGAATCTACTCATCACACGCGCCAAACTTAAGCCCACCAAACAACAGACGTAACTTAAAAGAAATCCGTCATTCCGAGGAGCCCAGGCGACATCAGGAATCTAATTACCACACACGACCAAATCAAACCAGCAAAACCACAGACATACCCACAAGCATCTCGTCATTCCGAGGAACCCAAGCGACATCTGGAATCGACTCACCACACGCGACCAAATCAAACCAGCAAAACTACAGACATATCCCACAAGTATCCCGTCATTCCGAGTAACCCAAGCGATATCAGGAATCTACTCTCCCCACGCCCCAACTCAAAGCACCCAAACAACAGACATCCCCAAAAGCATCCCGTCATTCCGAGAAGCCCAAGCGACATCAGGAATCTAGTCACCACACGCGCCAAACTTAAACCCACCAAACTACAGACATACCCAAAAGACATCCGTCATTCCGAGGAGACCAAGCGACATCAGAAATCTACTCACCTCACGCCCCAACTCAAAGCACCCAAACAACAGACATACCCAAAAGACATCCGTCATTCCGAGGAGCCTGAGCGACATCAGGAATCTAATTACCACATGTGTAAAACCGAAAGTTAAGTAACGAAAAACGCCTTACATCAAAACAAAGAACCTAATCGCACTTCCAGTCATTCCCACTCAATTCCATTCAATCAACCAACTCTATTCACTTACCCTGCCCTCTGGATTTATAGTTACCTATGCTTGTTCAAGGAGGAGCAATCGACATGACAACCCCAATATCAGACATCGCCAGTGTGATTCACCATGGCGGGAAACATACCGTCACTGGCTCTTGTCATGAATTGCAACTGCCACACGGCAGCATCTTGATCGATTGCGGACTCTTTCAAGGCAAAGACATCCATTTTGGCAACCGCAGGGCATCATTGGATATTGAGTTTCCGGTTAAGCACATCAAAGCATTAGTCCTGACTCATGCTCATATCGACCATATTGGACGCCTACCTTGGTTACTTGCTGCTGGATTTAAAGGCCCCATTTACTGCACTAAAGCGACCGCAGAACTGGTCCCATTGATGCTAGAAGATGGGCTCAAACTGCAACTAGGTTTGAACTTCCATCAGCGTCAACAAGTCCTCAATGTCATTAAAAAACAGCTAAAACCCCATGACTACCAACAATGGCTGCCACTTGGCAAACAATGTTACCTACGCTTTCAACCTGCAG
Organism: Vibrio sp. WZ-1; assembly: GCF_052037695.1. NCBI lineage: Bacteria > Pseudomonadati > Pseudomonadota > Gammaproteobacteria > Vibrionales > Vibrionaceae > Vibrio > Vibrio sp. WZ-1. Next base: position 6,237 of record NZ_JBQEQR010000066.1, read on the forward strand.
GACACATTCTTGGTTCTGCTTACGTAGAATTCAAACTCCCCAATAATGAAGTCATTGTATTTTCGGGCGATCTAGGTCCGTCCAATACCCCGCTCTTACCCGATCCAAAGCCGCCAAAGCGTGCCGACTATTTGTTCATAGAGTCCACATACGGTAACAAAGAGCATGAAGACATTGCCACTCGAACTGAGCGCTTGAACACCATTATCGATCACGCACTGCAAGACGGTGGCGTAATTCTGATCCCGGCTTTCAGCGTAGGACGTACACAGGAACTGCTGTTCGACATTGAACAACTGATCCACCAACGCGACTTATCATCTTCTTTACCTATAATCCTAGACTCACCGCTTGCAAAAAAAGTCACTAAAACCTACCGCCGTTTCAAAAAATTGTGGGGAAAAGAAGCAAAGCAAAAGCTCAACAATCATCGTCATCCCCTCGCCTTTGAACAATGCATTACTGTGGAAAGCCATAGAGAACATCAAGCATTAGTGAATCGACTAGCCTCCACCGATGAGCCTGCGATTGTCGTCGCGGCATCCGGTATGTGCGAAGGAGGAAGAATCGTCAATTACTTAAAAGCACTCTTACCAGACGAAAGAAATGATGTGTTGTTTGCGGGCTATCAAGCGCAAGGAACCTTAGGGCGAGAAATCCAATCAGGCAGCCACACGGTGGATATCGATAACCAACTAATCGAAGCCAATGCACAGATCCATACCATCTCTGGATATTCTGCACACGCGGACCAAAGCGATTTATTGAAGTTTGTTACTGGTATTCCAGCACAACCAAAAGCCGTGCATTTGATACATGGAGAGAAAGAAGCAAAAAAAGAGTTAGGAGAGAAGTTGGAAGCAGAGGGGATTGAGGTAATTTATTGACAATAAAGGGGCTCTCACCCCTTTATTTACTACTTGTTATAAAACTCTTTATACCAAGAAACAAACTCAGCAACGCCTTCTTTAACTGTTACTTTTGGTTTGTAACCAGTAGCGGTAAATAGATCTTCTGTATCAGCGTAAGTTTGATAAACATCCCCAGGCTGCATTTCGCGGAAGTTTTTCTTCGCTTCAATACCAAGCTCATCTTCAATCGCTTTAACGAAGTCCATCAAGTTGATAGGAGAGCCATGACCAATGTTATAAACAGAATATGGAGCAGAACTGCTTGCTGGAGTTCCAGATTCTACAGTCCAGCTTTCATTTCGAGCAGGTAAGACGTCTGCAATACGGACTACACCTTCAACAATATCATCTACATGGGTAAAGTCTCTCCACATATCACCATTATTGTTGATATCGATAGTATCGCCATCAAGAATTTTCTTAGTGAAAATAAATGGGGCCATGTCCGGACGCCCCCAAGAACCATACACAGTGAAAAAGCGCAAACCTGTTGTTGGGATGTCATATAAATGAGAATAGCTATGAGCCATTAACTCGTTAGACTTTTTCGTTGCCGCATAAAGTGATACTGGATGGTCAACACTATCTGAAGTGGCAAAAGGAACTTTTGCATTAAGACCATACACAGAGCTCGAAGATGCATATACCAGATGGCTTACTTTGTTTTGACGGCATCCCTCAAGAATATTTAGGTGTCCGACCAAGTTTGAGTCAGCATAAGCATGTGGGTTTTCTAGTGAATAACGTACTCCAGCTTGGGCAGCCAGGTGGATAACGCGATCAAACTTCTCAATTGCAAACAGCTTCTCCATCGCTTCGCGATCCGCGATATCTACACTTACAAATTTAAACAGTGAATTTTCAATACGAGCGAGTCGAGCATGTTTCAAACTTACATCGTAGTAATCATTTAGATTATCGATACCAACAACTTCATGCCCTGCAGCATTAAGCTTCTCTGCTGTTGCACTACCAATAAAACCAGCAGCACCAGTTACTAAGTATTTCATAATTAACCGATTCCTAAAGAAACAAAAGCCAATCAAATAAGACTGGCTTAACTTAATCAAGTGTGAGGTTAGTCACTACCAAATAGATCGCGTGTATAAACTTTTTCAGCTACGTCTGCTAACTCTTCCACCATGCGGTTGGAAACAATCACATCCGAGCATTTTTTGAATTCATTCAGATCTTTCACAACACGTGAATGGAAAAACTCAGCATCTTGAAGCACAGGTTCATAAACGACAACTTCTATACCCTTTGCTTTAATACGCTTCATAATGCCTTGAATTGAAGACGCACGAAAGTTGTCTGACCCAGCTTTCATGATCAAACGATATACGCCTACTACTTTTGGCTGGCGTTTAATGATCGAATCTGCAATAAAGTCTTTTCGTGTACGGTTAGCATCAACGATAGCACCAATAATATTGTTTGGAACTTCTTGATAGTTTGCTAAAAGCTGTTTGGTATCTTTTGGTAAGCAGTAGCCGCCGTAGCCGAAAGATGGGTTGTTGTAATGATTACCAATGCGAGGATCTAAACCAACACCTTCAATGATCTGACGAGTATCTAAACCGTGAGCTTCTGCGTAAGAATCCAGCTCATTAAAGTACGCAACACGCATAGCAAGATAGGTATTCGAGAAGAGTTTTACTGCTTCAGCTTCTGTAGAGTCAGTAAATAGAACTTGAATATCTTCTTTTACTGCCCCTTCCACCAGCAAGTTCGCAAATACTTCTGCACGTTCACTGCGTTCACCAACAATAATACGTGAAGGGTGAAGGTTATCATAAAGCGCTTTGCCCTCTCGCAAGAACTCAGGTGAGAAGATGACATTCTCACACCCCAATTCTTCCTTAATTCGAGCGGTATAGCCAACAGGAACAGTTGACTTAATCACCATAACTGCTTCAGGGTTAATTGACATAACATCTTTAATCACGGCTTCAACAGAAGATGTATTAAAGTAATTAGTTTGAGGGTCATAATCAGTAGGCGTTGCAATCACAACATAATCTGCAGATAAATAAGCCTTTTCCTTATCCGTAGTCGCAACAAAATTTAACTCTTTGTGCGCCAAAAAGTGTTCAATTTCAGTATCAACAATCGGCGACTTGCGCTGGTTAAGTAAGTCAACCTTCTCAGAAATGATGTCTAGAGCGATCACCTCGTGATTCTGGGCTAACAGCATAGCGTTAGAAAGCCCTACATAGCCAGTCCCAGCAACTGCGATTTTCATGGATTAATCCTTCATTTATTTTTGGCAGAGGATACCAAAATGCAAAAAAATGAGCGAGGACAACGACTTCCACAATAAGTAGAATAACCTAACAGAAGGAGCTCGGCTGTCCTTAAATTCTATTTAATTGTTCAACAAACTTACCTAAGTTCAGAGTTCAAGATTGACTCATAAATTTTATAGAGTCTGAATAATCAACTTCAGATTGGTTATGGTTCCAAACTAAGTCGCCAATACCATCTGTAGGATTAAAGCCTGTTGGAGCACTCAATAGTAATGTACGAATGTTTTCGTGATCCATACTATGACAGGCAAAATCAAGTTCATTCAACAATAGGTCGTATTCTTCCAGAGGTAAATGCACCTCATGAGCCGTCATGATTCGTTCATGCGCCGTCTGCTTTACATTGTCACCAATGAGTAGTTCTTCATAAAGCTTTTCACCAGGACGAAGTCCTGAGAATTGAATCTCGATATCACCATGAGGGTTAACTTCAGATTTTACTTCAAGACCAGATAACTGAATGAGATTACTTGCTAAGTCTGTAATTTTTACTGACTCACCCATGTCTAAAACAAATACATCGCCTCCTTTACCCATTGCTCCAGCTTGAATAACTAGCTGTGCAGCTTCAGGAATGGTCATGAAGAAACGAGTGATCTCTGGGTGAGTCACGGTTACTGGCCCGCCTGATGCGATTTGCTGTTTAAACACAGGAATCACGGAGCCTGAAGAGCCGAGGACGTTGCCAAATCGTACCATGCAGAATCGAGTGCCATTTGGTTTTGCATTTTCTTGATCAGCAAGAGCCTGTAAACCAAGTTCTGCCATTCGTTTAGTGGTCCCCATCACGTTAGTAGGACGGACGGCTTTATCTGTAGAGATTAATACAAATGATTCAACACCGGCTTTAATCGCGGCGCACGCAGTATAATAAGTCCCATAGATATTATTACGCACACCCTCAATTACGTTAAATTCGACTAATGGAACGTGTTTATATGCTGCAGCGTGATATACCGTTTGAACTTTAAAAGAAGACATTGTCGTTTCTAGACGATGTTGACGCTGAACAGATCCCAACAAAGGAATAATGTCGCAAGTTAGCCCTTTTTCAATTTTAAGTTGATTTAGTTCGCGATCAATCTGATACAGACCAAATTCAGACAACTCAAATAAAATAATAGACTTAGGTGACTGCTCCACAATTTGACGACACAATTCAGAGCCAATAGAACCACCAGCACCTGTCACCATAACCACTTTGTCTTTGATATTCGCTTCTAGCAACACTTGTTGAGGCGCTACTGGATCTCGCCCAAGTAAATCCTCAATCGCGACGTCCTTAAGCTCATCAATTTTAGCTTTACCTGACACAATATCTGTCATATCAGGGACCGTGAGTACTTCAACAGGTAACTTAGCTAATTCGTCCAGAATAACCTTACGACGTGAACGTTTAGCACTTGGCACTGCGAGTAAGACTTGAGAAACATCATATTTATTTATGAGGGGCATTGCGTCTTCAATAGCAATAACAGGCAACCCTAAGATCATCGTATTGCAAAGAGTTGAGTCACCATCAATAAATGCTCTTACGCGATAGTCTCCACTACTTCTTAATGCCATCGCCAATTGTCGCCCCCCAGATCCTGCACCATAAATGAGAACCTCTTTACTGTGCGTTGAATAGCTTTGAGCAATCAAAGAACGAACTATGACACGGGGTCCCCCACAGAAAAGAGCAAGAAATGCACCATAGATGATAGGAACTGTTCTTGGAAAAGGGTCGCTCATATAGAAACTAAGAGCAGCAACAAGCGTAGCAGAAATAACAGCTCCAGCAGTTACAACAAATAACGCTTGAAAGGTTAAGTAGCGGAGAACTGCTCTGTAAAGTCCCAATCGAGCAAAAACAGCGATCGTAACTACTGTTACCCCAATTTGAATTCCCCAAACTTCAGGATAAGTGAAATAGTTGGTTTCTCCAGAACGAACTAGGATTGCCAAATGAAAAGCCATAAAGATCAATATGATATCGATCAATACACTAACAATTCTTTTGTTAGTTCGAGAAAGTTGCCATATAAATTGTAGACGTTGCATAATAATTCTTGTGTGTGGTTTTATCGGAGATAGCATGCATTAGTTTAACACGAAAACAGAACTCTCACCGGAATAGAGGCGAACGCGAATAGTAAGAGATAGATACAATAAAACGCAAAAGAACGGCTGCCACCGCTCCATCATAGCACTTTTCTGCTTCCTACTTTACCGCATCACCAGAACCACTCCCTGTTGCGGTCATCATGATATACTTGAAATAATCTTTTAGTGTTAATGTATCGATCATTTTTTTATCAGTTTTTGCTAATAAACTTGGTGTGGACATGTCGATATTTTGAACTTGAGCCAGTCCGGTGACTCCCGGTAGCACATCATAAACACCAAGCGCGTCGCGCTCAATGATCAGTTCGTGCTGGTTAAACAAGTTTGGACGAGGTCCCACAAGACTCATTTCACCTTTCAAAACATTAATGAGCTGCGGTAATTCATCAATCTTTGTCTTGCGCAGAAAAAAACCAAGCTTAGTAATAGATGCGTTGCTCGCTAAATGGCTCGCTACCGATTGAGTATCTACCGACATAGTACGAAACTTAACCAACTTAAATGGTTTTTTATTGCGCCCAACGCGCTCTTGCACAAAAATCGGGGAGCCTGTGTCAAAGAAACCAATAATGATAACGATAAGAAGTACCGGCCATAAAAAAAGCAACCCAAAAAAAGCTGCAAAAAAATCAATAAAACGAATCATTACTTATCTAGTTCCTATTTACGTAACATGGCCATGGAATCCTTCATAGAATATGGAGGTGTCCAATTTAATATATCTTTCAGATTAGAGGAATCGACCTCTAAATTTCCGAACAATTGTTCAATCATTGCTGACTTTCCAATCACGAGACCCGCAAGACGCATAAAACTAACTGGGATTGGGATTTGAAACACTTTTCTATCTTGCCCAGCTGCAATAGCGTTAACAAAATCTCTTGTCGAGATTGTATTGCTCTCACTTGCTAAAAATATATTTCCGGGTGCATTTTTGTGTTTGGCACACACAATTAAGAGATCAACCAGATTACCGACTGATATGAAGTCTCTACGATTATTAGCTAAGCCAAATGGCAGAAAGGGGATACTATTGACTAGCTTCGTAAGCATACCAAAATTACCAGGAGCATTAGGACCATAGACCAACGTTGGTCGAACGACCACGACTTTTAACCCTGTTTGTTTAGATATATCCCAAAGCCCTAATTCCGCCTCATGCTTTGATTGTGCATAAGAGTTGTGAGGGTCAGCTACGTCACTAGGTAAAAAAGCACTATCGTAAGAGTTAGTCCCATTCACACCAATTGAGCTGACAAAAACAAAGCGCTTAACACCAGCCTCAGCAGCTTTTAAAGCTAACCTTAGTGTACCATCGGTATTTACAGCTCGATATTCAGCATCCGTATATGATTTATTGTGTGCTAGCCCAGCTAAATGAATAATGGCATCAACACCCTCAAAACAGTTACTCCAATCCGTCGATGCATCTATCGTCGAAACCGTATAACTATCAGCAAAGGAATGATGTTCACCCGCACGAATAACACAACGAAAGTTTTGATTTAATTGAGTAAGGTTTTGACCAACAAAACCTGTTGCTCCCGTAACCAATATAGTCATAACTAAACACTCACAAATTTTCTAGTTAATAACGTGAATATTTTGTAGGGTAGTTTCAACGCAACCATCGCTATGTTTGTATAAATACCATTATCTCGACACGCTCGTACTATTTCGGCATTTTGATGGACTCTCCACAACAAGCCGCTTGAGCTAATCCCTCCTTCACGCATCTTTACAGTTATTTTGGGTACTCGGTTGAGTTTAGTACCTTTAGATACGCAACGCGCAATTAGCTCAAAATCTGCAGCGACTCTATAATCCGTTTTATATAATCCACATTTCTCATAGACACTACGCTTAACATAGAAAGTTGGGTGCGGCAGCATCAAACCGAACTTTATAAGTGACTGCTTATATACCTTTGAACTGTAGAGACGAGTTACTTTAGAAGTATCTTTTTCTTGTACGTAAACTAGATCAGAATAAACACCATCGATATCGTCAGAAACAAATCCAGATATTAGATCCGCGACACTATGTTCAGTACAAAAAAAATCATCGGAGTTAAGGATCCCAACAACATCGCCTGTCGCCATTCCTATTCCCTTATTCATCGCATCATACAGCCCCTCATCACTTTCACTGATATGTAAATCAACACATTCTGAATAGTTATTGATAATTTGGTTAGTGTTGTCTGTGGAACCACCATCGATAATGATATACTCGATGTCTTTATATGTCTGAGATTTAACGGATTTAATCGTATCTTCTATTGTTGCTGAAGAATTATAGCAAACGGTAATAATCGAAACTTTCATAGCCACCTAACAATAAGCTCTTGCGATAGAACCTTTTCCTGAAATGCAATATTCACCTAACGATGCAGGAAGAACTACAGATTCCCCTTTGCACAACACCCTACTCTCCATACCTGTAATAAGCGTCACTTGATTCGATAAGCACAACAGTATCTCTGGTGAGGATGTTGTTAAAGAAATTGAGTTCTGAGGATTCAATACATCAAATTTAAAATCTTTAACAGGTACAGGGTAAATCTCTCGATCCATTTGATTATCAGTTGGTTTCAAAATCAAGTTTTCAAAAGCAATAGGCTTAAACTGTGTATTTTTTACTAACTCTTCAACATCAATATGTTTAGGCGTTAAACCTGCTCTCAAAACATTATCAGAGTTAGCCATGACTTCCACACCTAATCCATGGATATAGGCATGAGGGGTTTCAGCATACAAGAACATAGCCTCGCCTGGTTGTAACTCAATAACATTTAAAAACAACGGAGCAAACAAGCCAACGTCTTCAGGGTAAAGATGAGAAAAGCGAGAGATAAGCAATGAAGCTTGGTATGCAAAATGGTCTTTATCTATCATTTTTAACGAGTTAAGAAGCTGGCTAATTGCCTGCGCTTTAAGTTCCCCCTCTAGCGCAAGAATAGCAGCAAAAAACTCAGCAAGAGTTCGTGGGTTAGGATCTTGTTTAAAAGGCTGAAAAAGATCTTCTAGCACTGGAAGGCCAATAGCATCAAAGTTTGTAACAATCTCTCTAAACTCTCGAAAACCATTCATAGCTAAATAAGGAGTGAGAGCATAAACAAGCTCAGGCTTGTGATTAGCATCCTTATAATTGCGATTTGCTGCATCTAGAGGTATCCCTTGCTCATTCTCTTTAGCAAAGCCTAATTCGGCAGCTTTTTTCGATGGGTGAACTTGTATCGATAGCGGCTCTTCTGCTGCTAGAACTTTCATAAGAAAAGGAAGCGATGAGAAATTCTCCTTGGTTTCCTTCCCTAGCCAATAGTCTGGGTTACTGGCAATAACATCGCATAAAGAGATATCAACACCAGCTTGAGAAACACTGGAGCTAGCGGAGGGATGAGCTCCCATCCATATTTCAGCTTGGTGCTCTAAATTTGAATTATCGATACCAAAGTAGTCTCGAATCGCAGTACGACTTCCCCAAGGAAAGTTCTTTACTGGGTTATTTAAAGTGTAAATCATAAAACTGACGCTCAGAAAGATAGAGCTATGCTTTAGCGCATAGCTCCATTATTGGTTACCTATAAATATTAAGTGCTCAAAAACTAAACTAATCTGATATTTCCTAACACTTTATCCACCAAAGCAATAGCATCTTCCATTCGTTCAGCTTCCGCATAACAACGAAGTTCAGGAGCATTACCAGACGGACGTAAATGGATGATTGTAGAGTTAGATAGCTCTAATCTTAATCCGTCAGTATTATCAATACTAACAGCATTAACCTCTGACAACCCTAGAGAATCTAATAGCTGTTTAGTGTTTTGACGACCACTTTCCAATATCGATAAACTTTTTTCAGTTGCAAAGTTTTGAATACGGTCACTATGCGTAAAGCGCTGTGGGAGATTGCTTACCAAGCTTTTGATTGATGATGTTTTCGCTAAAGAGAGCAGCATAAGCGCAGGTAAAACAGCATCTCGGGTTGGCAGTGCTTTTAGAGATTTCCCATTCACCAAAACGTTACTCCCGAGCAAATATCCTCCGTTAGCTTCAAACCCTGCAATTCTTTTATAAGTTTTGGCTAATTCGGAAAATTCAGCGATAACATAAGGCGAGCCAATTCGTGTTTTAGATACGGCTTTAAATTCAGGGGATTCAGCAATAATAGTATTGCAACTAACAGGAACTGCTAATGCATCGACTTGAAGCGCTTGCGAACAAAGTAAGCCTAAGATATCACCTCTCAACCATTCGCCGCTCTCATCAGCAACTAAAGGACGATCACCGTCTCCATCAGTCGAAAATATAAAATCCAAATTATATTTCTTCGACCAAATGCGTGCTTTTTCCTTATCAGATTCAGCAACGGCTTCAGTGTCAATTGGAACAAATTCGTCAGTACGCTCCAATGATATAACTTCAGCCCCAAGCGATTCAAAAAGTCCTTGGTAAATATCTCTCCCGGCACTTGAATGCTCATATATACCAACACGCTTCCCTGCCAGTAAATCTGCATCAAACAAATCGGTATAACGTGCTCGGTAAAGCTCTGCCGCACGGAAATTAATCGTTAACTCAGGCAGGTCATTGATAGCACTAAAGTCTACCTTCTCGGTTAAGATTGCTTCTTCATCTGCTTTAGTAATCTCTCCATCTGGACGATAGAACTTAATTCCATTGCGGTCAAATGGGATATGAGACCCAGTCACCATGATACAAGGCATATTGTCTTGCATTGCGGTAAAAGCTAGAGCGGGAGTGGGTACAACACCATAGTAAACAGCGTCAATACCTGCATCGGTAAGCGCTTGAATGACTGCTTTTGCCATAGCTGGGCTGCTAGGGCGGTTGTCAATAGCCACAGCCATTTGATTGAAAGTAAAATTGCGACGCATTGATGCCACAAATGCGTGAGTAAATGCAGCACAGACGTCCGATGTAAACTGAGTAACGAGTCCTCGCGCGCCACTAGTACCAAATTGAACGCCTGAAGCACCAAGCACTTCACTACTGATTAATTTTGTTACCATAATTTCCTATCTCAATAAGTAGTTAGTAGTCGCCGCCAAACTTAGATGCTTGCTCATCAAAGCGAACAATATCATCTTCTTCTAAGTACGATCCAGAACGAACTTCAATAAGCTCCAAAGGCACTTGTCCTGGGTTTTCTACGGAGTGCGGAGTCCCTACTGGAATATAAGTTGACTGATTTTCAGTAAGAAGGAAAGTATCATCACCTTTTGTCACTTTAGCCGTACCTGACACGACAACCCAATGCTCAGCTCGATGGTGGTGCATCTGAAGAGCTGTCTTCTCTTTTGGCTTAACTAACACTTGTTTCACATGGTAACGCTCACCTTCAGATACCGTCTCATGAGAACCCCATGGGCGATATACTTCTTGATGCTGCTGACACTCTGCTCGGTTTTGTTGTTTTAGTTGATGAACAATCGACTTTACATCTTGAACCTTGTCTTTATCCGCAACTAGCACTGCATCTTTCGTCTCTACAACGATAAGATTTTCAATGCCAACGGTAGCAACGAGTTTATCTTGTGAATAAATATAACTATTCTGAGTCTGCTCAGTTAACACATCACCGCGAGTTGCATTGCCTTGTTCATCTTTATCATTCACATCCCAGAGTGCAGACCAAGAACCAACATCACTCCAATTTGCGTCCATTGGAACAACAACAGCTTTTTCTGTTTTTTCCATTACGGCAAAATCTATTGATTCGTCTGGGATTTGTGAGAATAGTTCGGATGACATGCGAATAAAATCTAGATCGTCAAAATGACTATCGTAAGCACTTTCACATGCTTTCAAGATATCTGGTCGGAACTTTGCTAACTCTTCAAGATAAGTAGATGCTTTGAATAAAAACATACCACTGTTCCACAAGTAGCTACCATCCTCTAGATATTGCTTTGCGGTTTCGAGATCCGGCTTTTCAACAAAGCTATCAACACTAAAGCCTCGACTCTCATCCGCAGCAGTAACCGTAGCACCGGTTTTAATGTAGCCATAACCTGTTTCTGGTGCATTCGCTTTGATACCGAAAGTGACCATATCACCACGTTGTGCGTACGGAATAGCAGCTTGCACCGATTGATGGAAAGATTGAGTATCTTTAATCACATGATCAGCAGCAAGAACTAACATCAAAGCATCTTCACCTGAAGTTTGATTTTCAGATAGGGCAAATTTTGCTGCTAAAGCGATAGCGGGAGCAGTATTACGCCCTACTGGCTCTAAGAGTATTCCGCTATGATTGCCATTAATACGGCGAAGCTGTTCAGCAACTAGGAATCGATGTTCTTCATTGCAGATCACAAACGGCGCATTGTGTTCTAGACCACCCATGCGGCTCAACGTTTGTTGAAGCATGGTTTGTTCACCAGTTACTGCAAGGAACTGTTTAGGATATTTTGAACGAGATAGTGGCCATAAACGACTGCCAGAGCCGCCGGCCATAATTACAGGAATAAGCATAGTCAACTCGTTGTTAAGTGAGAATATGATGAGAGTATCACTCAATTTTAAGGTTTAAATTATAACAATTTATAAGCTTATATTTTTAGAACATTAGCGAATCGATTATAAAACCTCAAAAAATTCGTCAAAGAAAAAATCCGAAACAATCGACCATTTCAGCCATTTAAAACAAATAGTAGTAATTATCATTTTAAATAATAATGAGTAGTCGATTATCTAAGTAGATATTGTGGACTTAATTTCGTAAATTATCTTGGTTTTCAAGGAACCATTTGTAAGTCAATGTTAAACCTAATTCTAAATTTGTTTCAGCAACCCATCCAAGTCTTTTGAGGCGCGACACGTCCATCAATTTACGAGGAGTTCCGTCAGGCTTGGTTACATCAAATTCTATGGTACCCTCAAACCCTACGACTTTAGCGACCGTCTCAACTAATTCACGAATAGTACAATCTTTACCAGTACCGACATTGATATGACTGAGCATATCTTCTGTATTCTTTTGATATATATCCTGGTCTAAATTCATCACATAAATAGAAGCGGCAGCCATGTCGTCTACATGCAAAAACTCTCTCATTGGCTCCCCAGTCCCCCAAGCAACAACAGTATCATCACCTTTCAGCTTCGCCTCATGGAAACGACGTAATAATGCAGGAATAACGTGAGAATTCTGAGGGTGAAAATTGTCATTTTCACCATATAAATTGGTTGGCATTACTGAACGATAATTACGCCCGTATTGACGGTTATAAGACTCGCACATTTTGATACCTGCAATCTTAGCAATCGCATAAGGTTCATTAGTCTCCTCTAATACACCAGTTAATAGAGAGTCTTCGCACATGGGCTGTGGAGCAAATTTTGGATAGATGCAAGACGATCCCAAGAATAGTAAATTTTGAACACCATGTAGATGGGCAGAGTGAATAATATTGTTTTGAATCGTCAAATTTTGATAAATAAACTCGGCAGGGTAAGTGTTGTTGGCAACAATCCCTCCAACTTTAGCTGCCGCAAGGTAAACTTGATCAATGCTGTGAGTGGAAAAAAAACTCTCGACAGCCCGTGAATCTAACAAGTCGAGCTCTTGACGATCTTTGGTAATAATTTCTACGGAACTGTCTTTAGATAGTTGACGAACAATAGCGGACCCAACCATACCTTTGTGACCAGCTACAAATACTCTTTTCATACTAATACCGATAATATAAACAGAAAAAGCAGAGCCCGAAATGAGGAGCTCTGCAATATAAACCAATCAGCTTTACTGATTTGATTAATTAGCTTTCTAGAGAGATCGCAACGTCAAAACCGTGCTCTTTTAGAAGTGCGTGTTGTTTTGCCTTGTCGATATCAGACGTAACCATCTCCGCACACATTTCTTCTACAGTGATCTCTGGAGTCCAGCCAAGTTTAGCTTTCGCTTTACTTGGGTCACCAAGTAATGTCTCTACTTCTGCTGGACGGAAGAATCGAGGGTTTACTTTTACAACAACATCACCAACATTCACTTTTGGTGCTTTTTCTGCGTCAACAGCAATAGCAGTAGCGATTTCATCAATACCCTCGCCGGAAAATTCAAGTTCGATCCCCGCTTCCTTCGCTGACAAACGAACAAACTCGCGCACAGAGATCTGCTTACCAGTAGCAATAACAAAATCTTCAGCCTGCTCTTGTTGAAGCATCATCCATTGCATTCGAACATAATCTTTAGCATGCCCCCAGTCACGCAACGCATCCATGTTACCAAGTTCTAGACAAGATTCCAGACCTTGAGAGATGTTAGCAATAGCACGAGTAATCTTGCGAGTTACAAAAGTTTCACCACGGCGCGGAGACTCATGGTTAAACAAAATGCCATTACATGCATACATGCCGTATGACTCACGATAGTTAACTACAATCCAGTACGCGTACATTTTAGCTACAGCGTATGGAGATCGTGGATAAAAAGGAGTTGTCTCACGCTGAGGAATTTCGCGAACTTCGCCATATAGCTCTGAAGTTGAGGCTTGATAAAAGCGAGTTTTCTTTTCCAAACCGTTGATACGGATCGCTTCAAGAAGGCGAAGAGTACCCATTCCATCTACATCAGCAACATATTCCGGAGACTCAAAAGAAACCGCCACATGTGACATAGCACCTAAGTTGTAGATTTCATCAGGTTGAATTTCTTTAACCAAACGAGTTAAGTTTGAAGAATCCGTTAGATCACCGTAATGCAATTTAACACTGGCACCGTTGTTTACTAATGCATCGATACGTTCTGTGTTATATGATGACGCACGACGAATAAGACCGTGAACTTCATAACCTTTTTCAACTAGAAGTTCAGCTAAGTAAGAACCATCTTGACCAGTAATACCTGATATAAATGCGACTTTTGAATTGTTAGGCATGACAATTTCCTGTTATTTAACAACTAAAAATTTTAAGCAAATTTTGCTTGTGCTTTTCTTTTGAGAATTTTTCTAAGAAATGAAAATGTAGTCTTTGACTTAAAGAACTTCGTTCTGATGCTTTAAGCCGAGATAAATTAAGAACCAAGTTTTCTAATTTTTTAACATCTCCTGCATCAAAAATGTAAGGATATTCACTCCAAAACATATCCTTAACATAGCCAACATCTGTCGATATAATAGGTGTTCCGACGCTCATTGCCTCGATTATTGATATTGGTTGACCTTCATTAAAAGACGGTAAAATGAAAACATCATGCTCTTTATAGATATTGTACTTTTCATCCCCATTAATCACCCCTTTATATTTTATATACTTTAAAGGCCTTGTGACTATTTCATATTTATTCTTAACTTTTTCATTTGCAAAACTACCAAAAACACTCATTTCAACGTCTAAGTTATTTTTAGAGTCTGAAATATTTTCTATCGCTTCCAAAAGAGTAAAAATTCCCTTTTCTTGTGTTATATTCGAAAAGTATAGAATTCTCAATCTATTGTCATATTTTTTGGCATCACAAAAAGGAATTTCTTTAGAAAGACAGTTTTCGAGTGAAAAAGCTTGTTTAGAAAAATTATTTTCAATATAAACTCTCAAATCAGATGATAGACAGATAATTTTATCCGTCCATAGAAAGATAAGCTTAATCAATATAAAAGAGAGATTAGAAGAATTTCTAAAACTTATAAAATCACCTCGATGAACATGTAATATCACTTCTATTTTCCAATAAAAAAGCCGTACTAAAAAGACAAGAAGTAGTGTTTTTATAGCACCTAAATTAGAAGTAGGAAGGACGGCATAAAACTTACTAGCATTTTTATTTTTTATTTTGCAATTAACAATTTTGAAGAAAATAAGAATTATACTAATTATCCTATGAAATAAATAATTCACAGGACCTTTAGAGAAAAGAACAATTTCTTCAATTTTTATTATATTATATTCTTCCGAAAGAAGTTCAAGATTGATTGCGTTAGAAATACTTATGCCATGATTTACCTCACCAGGCAATTCACCATAAAAAATAAGGTTATTCATTTATGTACTCTCATTTCTTATCTAAATCGTTTTGAACCATTAAATTACATAATTGAGACAATTCAACCTCAGCCTTCCAATCAATCAAATCACTTGCCTTAGATGCGTCACCGATTAATAAAACTTTCTCATTTTCCCGATAAAAAATATCATTAACTGTAACTAAAACATTACCGTCATCATCACATCCTACTTCCTCAGTGCCACACCCTTTCCAATGAATATTAATATCAATCGAAGCAAAAGAGGAAGAAACAAACTCCCTTACGGTACTTTTAATCCCAGTAGAAAAAATGAAAGTTTCACTTTTTTTGAGCTGCATAGATCGCCAAAAACCTTGAACATATTCTTTGGCGTACCCCCAGTCTCGTACCGCATTTAAATTACCTAACTCCAAAACGACTTGCTCACCTTTTGCTATATTAGCTATAGTTGAAGTTATCTTTCTCGTTACAAATTTTTTGTCTCGCAAAGGAGACTCATGATTATATAGAATCCCAATCACTATAAACAAGTCGTAATGCTCTCTATATTGCTCAAGCATCTTATGAGCATAGCTTTTAGCTATACCATAAGAATTTCTAGGTGCGTGCATTGTACTTTCTTTTTGGGGTGAAACATTAGAACCCCCAAAAACCTCAGAGCTAGATGCTTGAAAAAACTTTATTCTTTTGTCAACACACCTAATAGCTTCAGCAAAGTTAACGGGAGCGGAAGCAGTAATCTTATGAAGAAGAAAAGAATTATCATCAGAATCAGCTACAAAGCTGTAAGCTGCAAAGTTATATATCTCATCAGGTGATGTTACCTTAATTAGTTTAAGTACGTCATCGTAATTTCCTATATCATATTGCAAAATTGAAAAGTTAGGATTTGCTATGAAAGACTCATGTAATTCGTTTTTAGGAGTACAATTATTTGCTATTCCATAAACTTTATAACCTTTGGAGAGCAGTAAGTCGCATAAATAAGTTCCGTCCTGACCAAAAGCTCCAGTAACAATTGCTACAGGCATATTAAATCTCACTTTTATTTAAATATATGTTCAACGATATCGGATAACTGAGTTTCATTACTATCTTTTAATTTAGCAACAACTTTATCACCATTTGATACTAAACGTTTCTTTATATCTGGTTGATTTAAAATAGTTAAAATCCTAGTTTTCATCTCACTAACAGAAAGAGGGTTGAAGTATAAAGCAGCATCTTCACAAACCTCAGTGACGCTTGTGATTGCGGATGCAATTACAGGTGTTTGATACTCCATCGCTTTTATTGGTGGATAACCATAACCTTCGTTCAAAGTAGGATAAATAAATGCAAACGCTTCAGAAAAATGTGTGTTTAATTCCTTTTCGCTCACATAATCCTTGAATATAAATCGTTCTTTATTTTTGATATACTTAGCAAAATCTACACCATTGGAACCAAGAACTATAACTTTCTTGTCTATATCTTGCTCGCTAAACACTTCATCCAACGCCAAAATCGCTCTAAAGTTGTTTTTTATCCATCGATTTGAACTTACCAAAAGAAAATAGTCACGAGATTTATTTTGTTGTTTAAACTGAGTGTCAAATTCGTATGGACATCGATAAACCGATATTTGTTCAACTTTTAAGTTCGGGAAAAATGAAATAAAACTGTATTTAGAATGTATCGAATCAGTTATTATTTCAAAATTTTCCTTTTCAAATAATTTTGCAAAAGATTTCTTTGCCAACTCTCTTCGTTTTGACTTTCTTTTAATTAATCTATTTATACGTGATTTTAGTTTATTTAAATTACCAATCCTATAAACATACTCAAACTTGTCAGTTGGGAATTCGACGCCTCTCAAACCATGAACTGTACCGATAAACCTTTTATTATGTAGGTCAACATTCGCAAAGTCATAAGGGAGCGCCGAATAAAAGGCAACGATATCACTTCTCTCTATAATTTTCGTCACTTCGTTCTTATCAGAAATAGGTAATAATTCGATCTTCTCTTGCTTACATAAATTATAAATTTCATCATCTAACTTTCTATCATTTAGATAAAAACAGATCAATCTCGACTTATATTTCATTGCAGCTTTAAATACGTATTTTGCGTATTCACCACCGCCGTGTACAGGGGATTCATTTGAACTCTGAGTAGCACTTAGGTCAAATAAAACCTTTCCTAAATTATCCAATATAATACTCCTCGCCTCCTACAGATCCATAATCTATGAAGCAATTCTAAAATAACTGTTATTACTAAATTCAAACATATTGTATATACATTCATTTGTTCTAAAAAATATAACAACACTGAAAATAGAACATATAATGATGCCGAAAGCATAAGATTGTTTGAATAATCTCTTGAATAACCATTAGAAATTAAAACACCCAAACCTATCTGATAACTAATGCTACGCAACGGGATTAACAAAAACAAAATGACAGACAAAAAAGCAAATAAGCTAAAATGATCTCGAGAACCAAAAACTAATAAAACTATCTCTTCTGAAAAACAGTATAAAACAGCAACGCTTCCGGAATAAATAACAAAAGAAGTTAAGACTATCAATCTTAAATATTTTTTAAACAATCTCGAAGATTTGTTTTTAGCTATCTCCGGAAACTGAGCATTTGTTAAATTAGAAAAGAAAACAGACAAAAGAGATATAATCTTTATTATAAAGTCATAAATTACAACTTCTGACTTCCCAACAAACGCACCGATTAATAATATATTTGTTCTATCTTTAATAATTGATGTTATAGACCCCCAAAAAATAGGAAGCGTCTCAATAAATAGTAATTGACAAAAACTGAAGTCAAACGAACATAAAGAAATTCTATTTCTTTTGCTTATATAGAACAAATTGATTAAGTTAACGAGCAATGGAGTAACACCAAAAACTAATGCATAGATAATGATCCCATTTTCCTCATTAATAAATGCAACAACCAAAACCAAAGATAGCACACGGTATATAACATTAACTACCGTGATTGATTTCATCTCTTGGATACCTTGATAATACCAAACAGGAAAAAAAACATCTGCAAATACAGTAAGATAAAGCAAGGAACATAATACAAGGTCAAGGTTTAGATAGTAACATATAATGATAAATGGAATACTTAAGACAATGGCCTGTAAAAACTTTATATAAATCACGTTCCAAAAAATTCTATTTATCTCATCTTTGCTGTCGATATTTGAAATTCTTTTTGTGATAGATAAGTTGAACCCAAGCCCAACAAAAACAATAAAATACGCAACAATTGATTGAACGTAAATTATATTACCAAACCTTTCTAATCCAATAGTATTGGTCATTAAAGGGTATGTTATTAACGGTATCCCTAATGTACATAAATTTAGAATTGTCAAATATTTAAAATTTCTATTAATTCTTTCCATATTGGCTAATTTTCAAATATTAAATGAAACTAGTATAAAACTTAAAACAAGGAAAAAATTATAAAAAGTCTATTCATAACTAGTTTGAAAAGAGCATTATTTTAATTTTCACCTTCGTGAAATAAACACATCTCCTTTTCTTTTCTATAAACGTCTATAATCTGTTTAACGCGATCATTCACTTCATGTCCGTCTTTCAAAACTCTATTATAAGCGTTATCAGCTATTTTATTAAGGGTAACTGAATCATTTAACAAGTTTTGTATCTTAGTTATTGCTTCTGATTTATTTTTAAACAATAATATTTCACTATTTTCATCAAACATCATACTTAAGTCGTCTGAATATTCTGAAACCATTACTGTCTTAGTTACTGGAATTTCAAACACGCGCCTAGTATAAGTATCATTATTCCTTTTTGACAAAAATACTAACGCTATTTTTGCAGCATTTAGAACTTCATTATACTCTTTATATACTGGGACTATTTCTCCGTTTAACCTCACTATTTCTGAAAACAAAGGTGAACGGTGCCATTGAGTACCGTATAATTTAACATCAACGCCCAACTTTAAAAGCTCTAATATTATTTCATCTCTTCCATCATTTTCAAAGTGCCCAATAAAAACCACATCATTCTTATATTTACTCTTACCATCACTATCAATTAGATAATTCCTATCAGAAATATAATAAGATCTTAATAAGGAAATGTTTTTAACACCAAAATCAACATATTCAGCTTCATTTTTCATTCTATAATAAAAAATATGGTTGTATTCATTTATTGAAGCTAGATAATGTTTCCATAATCTCCCAACTTTTGCATTACTAAATGGATCATCATTATTATACCCATAAACTAACACACCTCTTTCTTTTAATGTCCGAATAGTACTTTTATATACATGTGTACCACGATATATAAAAACCAAATCGAAATCATCTTTTTCTGCTGCACTTAATAAATCACGGTTAACTTTATCGATAACAGGACCTAGCAATAATTTATTTTGAACGCGGAGACAAAATCTAAATATTTTATTTAAAACCCCTGATTCATTATCGTATTTGTTAAAATATTCTTTCCATGAGAATATATGACTAATGTGACCTTGATTTTTGAAAGCTCTAGAAAACGCACTCTCATATATTTCAAATGAATTTTCACCAACAATTAGAACTTTCATCTTTGAGTTTTTAGAAGTATGCATTAACTTGCTCTTTATTTTTTTCAAGAATAAAATCACTACTTAGATTCATGAGGATTTCATTATACATATGACAATCAATAGATTTTAGAATGTTAACCAACTGTTTTGTATCTTCTGGCTCGAAATGTAATCCATTAACATTATTTTCAATTAGTTCGACAGAACCACATTTTTCGGATATTATAACCGGGACATTATGGAATAGAGCTTCATCAACAACCAAACCCCAAGTTTCTGACAAACTAGGCAAAATCAGAAAGTTGGTTTCCAAAAAGTATTGTTTGAGATATTTATTTTCTATAGCACCAAGAAACTCAACATTATTTTTTGAGATTGATTTTAATTTTAACTCATAGCTTTTTTCACCTGTGCCTATAATCTTCAACTTATAGTTTTCTAAAACGTTAAACGCTTCAATTAGACGCTCTAAGTTTTTAACTTCAGTAAGTCGACCTATAAATAGAAAATCTTTAGAATATTTATTATTTTTTCTAGATTCTATTTTTTGGTCTTGATTAATTATACCTACACCATTCGTTATTTTCACAATCCCTTTATAGCCTAGTACTTTGAGCAAGTCATGATGTAGTTCACCAGAAGCATACACTTTAAAGACTCCTCTTAAGAACAGCTTCTTGATACTCCCTCTAAGGCCTAAGTGTGAACTATCATATATAGTTGATTCAAGAGCGAGTGACTTGTCATGATTTATAAAACACCTTACAAACCAAAACTCGAGTAAATCCCAGCCTGATAGTATAACTTCTTTATATTTAATCTCTGTTAACAACTTTAACAATCGAATGGTTGATAATATAGAACTTCTTCTTTGCAAGCTCTTAGAATTAAGTATTACATAGTTAAACTCTACATTTTCTAGCCCAGTAAAATCATTACTTCGAGTTTCTTCTGTATCTAGTGATATATAAATAACAAATATTGATTGTTTTTCATTAATTTTATTATAAAGATTGTTTTTATAGAATGTTGGCAAATGAGTAATAATGACTTTATCATACATAAACTTTTCTCATCATGTTTATTATTGCATTAGATCTTGCTTAACATTTTCTTTACTTTAAATGTAACAAAATATAACATTGTAGTTATAAGACATAACTTTGTGAATCCAATTGGTGTGTATGCATACCACCTAGGAAACGTAAAGAGAATACAAAATGCGTATACGATTATATAATTATTTCTCGAATGTGAAGCATATCTTATAACATATCCTATTATGGTACCGGCAATTATAGGTCCGAACCAACCTAACCATACGTAAAAATAAGCAGAGATTAATCCTCCGCCACCAGCACCAAAAGTTTTTTGGTCCAATAACGCTAAGTTTGAATATGATTTTGCTTCTGTTCCATAGAGAAAGATATTAAATAGATATGATAAGAAGCTTTCTAACCTAAAACCCAATGACCAATGGCCTGTTTCTGACAGACCAATCATTCGAGCTGAAGATTGTAAAACATCACCATAGTTAGTCGAAACAATACTTCTCCCTTCCAAAGGCTTTTGGAAGAAAATAGACAGTGGATCATTAACTAAATTTATGATGAGCGTTGGATCATGTCTTATCTTACCAACAATCAAAATCAATGCCATCGACAAAAATATTGATATATATAACCTTTTTAGACTCCATTTCTTAAAAAAATTGGTAAAAAAGTAAGAAAAAAGCAATACGATTTGAATAACTTCGACTCTACCTCCATAGATAGTCGACTTTAAACAATAATATAAGACACAGGTATATAATAATACCATTTGAAGTTTTGACCTATTACAATGAATAATTGAAACAAACAAAACTGCTAAAGAATATTCAAATAAAGGTGATTTATTAATTTCACCAGCACCATATTTAGTAGTAAATACGGTGTCACCAGACAAACCATATGTAGTACATATGACGAATAGAAGAAGGGATACGTAGAAAACAACACGATCGGGGCTTGATTTGATAGAAAAGTTATTAAAACTTCTCACATTATACAGCACACTACCAAATGATACTAAAAAGAAACCATTCAACACCATTGCTTTATTTAAGTAGTACGCATTTTGAAAACTAAACCAAGCAGAAATATAGTACCCGTTTATAAAATAGTTTCTCAATTCTACTGTATATAAAAAAAAGAAAAGAAACATAATAAACAACGGTATCGCTTTTACAAAGCGCTCGAGGTATATTACATTTATAGCTAAAACCAATAGCCATATTAAGTTGCTGTTACCATTGAAAGAGAAAATAACCACAACAAAGATTTGAATGACTATAGGTATGATAAATTTAATGTTTGACATCTTACCTTTTTATATACCACATTTAGTTAGAGCTCTCTATTTTTTATAATCTAATCAGCACTTGCGTTTTTCAAACTACGTATTCTTCATGAAACGTTGGTATTTAAACCCCTCGTTCCTTTTTAATTGCAAAAATCGCCAATACAATAATCACGCCGAAGCCAATACCAAACAATGTGCCTAAGACACAAATTATGGCACGAGATGGACTATCTTTCACTTCAGGAACAACCGCAGGATCAATAGTATTAAAAACAAATTCTTCTTGTACTTCAGCAAGCATTAAACTTTTAGTTTGTTCTTCAATTAGCTTATAAAAAGTACTTTGCATATCTGCAACTGCTGTTTTTTGTAATTGCGTATTTAAATAACTTAAATTTCGACTCGATTCAGAAATCGTACGTTCTCGCATTACTTTATTTATGTCTTCAATCAACCAAGATACCCATTGTTGAGCAATATAAGGAGAATAGTGCTTCACAGATAAAACATAAAGTCCACTGTCCTTCTCCTGTATAATATTTAAAATATCCTTATTAAATACATCAGTCGCTTCTTGTAAAGATGGTTTTGCTCCCCGTAAACCTTGGGGTTTACGAAGCCACTCCTCAGTTTTAGGGTTGTATATTTTTTCATCTATAACAAGCTTATTATTTTTTATATCCCAGTTTTCACTAGCCATTAAAGGAATTATCAGATCATGTCTAGTAATGAAAGATTCTAAAAATTGGCGAGATCTCATGACTTGAACAGCAAGATCTGCTTGAGAGGTCTCCCCTCGCCCCAGATTCACTCCCGCCAATGCAGCTAGACCACCTAGTTGCCCAGCCATTTTTGACAAACCACCACCATTTGAACTTTCTGTTGGAGCTAGTAACGCATCTGCTTTATAGATATTTGGAAGACTCAAAGCATAAAGCACAGAGCCAATAGCAAAAATAAATGTTGTTGCGATAATTATCCACTTTCCTTTCCACAATGCGCCGAACAGTTCACGCAAGTCGATTTCATCACCTGTGGACTGAGACTGAGGTGGATATGGTAGGTAGTTTGGATTGTGGTCTTTTTGTTGTTCCATTAGTATTTAATCCTAAGCTCTGAAGTTCGTTATACTGGACTCAGAGATTGGTGAAATTTGAAAGATTATTCTCCGACTTTCAAAACACAACCGCGCTGTGACAAGATTCCTAGTCTCGCTTCGACTCGCTGGAATGACGGGCTACGGCTGAATAATGCCACTATTGGTGTTCAGAGTAGTATTTGCCGTTTTGATTAATAATGTTCATAAAATTGAGCTTATGTAACTTCAATCGTTACATAAGCTCTTACTATCAATGTATTTCTAATCTTGTTTTAAGCTGATTGGAATGACCTTGTCGTTCCTTACTTCAACGCGTTGATCGCTACACCTGTTTGGTAAAGAATCTGCGTGGCAGCTGTCCAAGTGCTTAATGCATCACGGTAGTCAGTATCAATTGGTACAACAATGGTATCGCCCGCTTTTAGCTCTTCATGATTATTACCAAACCAGTAACCCGATGTTGGTTTGTAAACTGAGCCATCTGCACGCACGACAAACATACGATCTTCATCTGCTTGTTTTTTCGCGCCACCTGCTTTGTTCAAGTAATCATCCACATCTAGTTTGTTATCGAGTAGATATGTAATTGGAACTTGAACTTCACCCATAATGGAAACCGTGTTGCGGAAGGTCGGTACAAATAGGAAGTCACCATCTTCTAACATAAAGTCCGCAGAACGCTCGTCTTTAAGGATACGATTTAGCTGTACGACCATTCGACCAAGCGCTTTGCTACGACTTGCTTCTTCAACAAACTTTAGGGTTTTATCTGGGTCAGAGATCACCGACCCCATATTACTGTCTGCACGGAAGGTTTTCTTCGCGGTTTCTGCTCGCATATCTGCAGCATATTGGTTTAATAGCTTTTGCTCTTGAAGGCGCAATGCTTCACGAGTAAATATAGCCCCTTGCGGATGTGCAAATTCAGTTAAACCACCAGCACGTTCTAATAGTTCACCTAAGGTTTCACCCTGACGAACGGTGTAAGTACCAGGGAAGCGAACCTCACCTTGCAATGTTACCGTACTTTGCAATTTGACGTTTGGCTTCTCAAGAATGTTTAGGCGATCGCGACCAACAATAACTGCATCATCAGTGGTACTTCCTTTGATGGCTTGGCGCAAATCAATACGCTCAACATCAATAGAAGCACGCTCATCTTTACTACTAATTACCGTACGTGCTAACTCGGCATTGATGGTGAATGCGTTATAAGTTAAACCACCCGCTGCCTCGATTAAGGTCGAAATCGTCATACGTGGGGTAATTGGGTAACGCCCAGGGTGTTTTACCTCACCGAAGACTTCTGCAATTTGCGGAGCCAAACCTAAACGAGATTGCTGTTGAAGTTGCAGCAGCACAGGAGCAAGCAACGTACGGCGCGTATTTTGTTTTAATGCTTCAAAGTCATCTTTAGTGATTTCTTTACCACGGAACACGATCTTTGGTTGCTTTGAATCTTTTTCTAGTGGCGTCGCAGAAGACACCGCCACTGATGAGGTCATGACTTCTTGCTCTTTCAACTGTTCTTGTTGTGCTTGAAGTTGAGCCTGCTCTAAGGTTTTCGCTTTGGTAACTGTCTGTTGGTCCGCTAATGTATCTAAATCTTCATTATTGAAGCGATTAAACACCAAGACTCGATCGCGAGAATTCAGTTTCAAGTTATCTTTACTTGTTGGAGAAAGAATCGCATTAGCAAGGTTAACTTGGTAAACCTCGATATCACGTTGAGGATTAGTCTCACGTACAACAACAGCATAGCTTACATCTGCAGTAGAATTAAATGAGGTATCAACGGATTGGAATAAATCTGCAATACGCAGACCGTTCTCCCACTCAATAAAGCCCGGATGACGAACATCACCTTCAATTTGTACGTAACGGGTCAGTTCTTCATTTTTCTTAAGCACATTAACCGCATCACCATCTTTAACTTTGGTTTGTTGGTCATGTGACTGACTAAAGTTCAGTGTTAAGGCATCGCGAGCACCTTTAGCGGCGTAACGCTTCACTTCGATTTGATCGCTATAAGCATTAGCCGTAAAACCGCCAGCCATTTGAATCGCTTGCTTATAGGTTTCACCGGGTTTGATTTCATAGATTGCAGGACGGTTTACTTCACCATCAATTGAAATCGTGTTACCCAATGCGCCGATGAAGACCACGTCTCCCGGTAACAAGCGGATGTCGTTACGCGCATCACCTTTAAGTAGCAGGTCGTACATATCCAGTTTACGAATTACCTGACCATTGCGCTTAAGTTGCACGTTACGAAGGGCGCCACTCTCACTAAAGCCACCGCTATAATAAATCGCTTGAGAGATCGTGGTTAGGGCACTCACCGTGTAAGCGCCAGGCTTGTACGCATCACCCATAACAAACACTTGCATGGTGCGCATTTCGCCCAACGAAATATCACTGCGAACCCCGATCATTTGCTCTTTTACACGCTGATTTAAAGAATCACGCACATCAGAGAATGTCATGCCTGCCACTTGAACAGGACCAAGAGAAGGGAAATTAATGATACCAGCGCGATTAACACGAAGGCGATGCGTCGCATTCTCTTTACCAAACAGTTGGATAACGATTTCATCACCAGCTCCTACCGTGTAGTCAGCCGGAACAGGTACATCACTGATTGGTGCAAACGTCGTAGGTGAACCTGCAAACAAATCTAAACCAAAACGCTTTAGACCTTGCTCGTCTTTTTCGGCGTCGTTTACTTTTGCTTCAGTCGCGCTGCTAGCAACCAGACGTTGTTCAACCACTTGAGGATTTTGGTAACTGCTTGGCTGAGACGAAGCGCCGGATGGAATAGATATACCATACTTACTCGCCAGTGCTTGTTGCTGATCAGCAGGTAAGTTCTGAAACATCTGAATTTGTTCTGGGGTTGGAGTCTGCGCATAAGTAAAAGGCGCAAATAGGCTTGCCAGGATGTAAGCGCCTATCGAGAAATATCCTTTGAGCATGATAATTCGCTATTTAAAGTCAGGAGTTAAAAATCCTAGCCACAAAACTAGGCACTAGGTTTTTTAATTAAAAACGGTGTTGGAAGCCAAGGGTAAGCGCATTTAAGCGAACCTGATCTTCAGATGTGCTATCAACAAACTCAAACACAATGGCATTCTGCTTGTCTAAAGCGTAATGCATACCTAAACCAAAGCTAAAACCTTGATCTTTATTTGAGCCTACGTTTTGTTGATCGATCTTAACACTCGAATAACCAGCAAGTCCGTAAAGTGCGATACGTTCGGAGACAGGCATGTTCAACTTGATAAAACCACTCGCGAGGCTGTCTACTGCCAGTCCGCTTTCTCGTTGTACAGAGGTTCCGTAACGCGCTTCAAAAGCGAGGTAATCATTGAAGAAGTAACCAGCTTGCGCTTGAAGAAGGAAAGGGTTTCCCTCGGTTACTGAAGAAGAGGAGTGATGAAATTCGGCGTTAGAGTAACTGACTAACGCACCAGCATAAAAATCTGCTGAGGCAGAAAATGAGCACAAGCCTAAGCTGATTGCACTCAACGCCCCTAGCCATGGTCGTTTATTAATCACGTAAGTGTTCCTTGGGTGTCGACTGACCGCTGCACATTATGAATGACGCGCGCAGTGAATGTCGGTTAACTATTGTCTATTTCACTTGTGCGTTTCCACGCTACCGCCCGGCGGCATTATGCGTTAGCCACTGTTCGCTGATTCCAGACTTATCCGGTTTATTGATATAATTGTTCTTTTTAAGCCTCACTTTTGCGACTAGCCGTTCAAAAAAACAGTCTTGATAAACACTAAACAAAAGCTGGCAAATTATGCATGGATTAGCGCAAAACGGCAAGGGGCGCTCCACCTCGATGTTCTATTTATAACTAGCGGCATATTAATTAATAAAAACAGTAGCTCTAAAGAACTGATGTACCCTATATAACGCCTAGCCGTTACCCGATTCTTATAAGTCTTTCTTTAATGTTAGGTAAATTCCCATAGGAAACTATTTACATGCTGGTCGTTTTTTAACTAAAATGAGAGATGGTGTGTTATAAGCAGACCAAACATCGATGTTTTAAAATCTGAAATACAAGGATTAATAATGAAGAACACAGCTCTAGCTATTCTTATGGCTCTAAGCGCATCAACTGCATTTGCTGCGACTGAAGCTGGTACAACTGGTACAGCAGCAGCATCTGCAACTGGCACAACTGCAGTAGCAGTAGGTGCAGCAGCAGCAGTAACTGTAGTAGCAGTTGCAGCGTCAGACAGCGACTCAACGTCTACTTCTACTTCTACTTCTACTTCTACTTCAGTAACTAAATAATTTTTAGTTTTGTAGATATGGAAACAATCGCCCTGAACTATTCAGGGCGATTTTATTTGTAATGAGGGAATGATGAACACCTTTCTATCGCTAAAATGGATGCGCTTACTTATTGCCCTACCTTTACTGAGCTCAATCTTCGGCTGTACACAAAAATTTAATGACGTTTCCGCGACTGTCCAAGAAGCTTATGGCAACTACATCGATGTCGAGCTAACACCAGAAGAAATTGAAGCGGTTCCTTATGCCAGCGCTTACCTAAAAATTGGCGACCAAAAACAGGTCTTTGTGGTATTAGCCTTTGCCGAGCAAAACCCATTAACCGGCAACACCCAACTAAAGTGGGTAAGTGCAGACAAGGCAATGGTGGTAACAGAGAACGGTCATATCGTTAAAACCATTGGTTTGCAAACCACCAATCTAGCGGGTATCTATGGCACTGTTCCTGAATACTCCAAACCCTTAGAGCAATATGTCCTTTCTTACGATTGGGCCGATAAATACCGCTATGGCTTCCCGGCTAAAGTCGAGCGTTCTCGTCAAGGTCAAGAAACCGTTGTAACCCCTATTTCATCTACCGTTACTGATGTTTACACAGAGGTTGTCACCTTTACCAGTTTAGAGGAAAGCGTAGATAACCAATATTGGGTAAACAGTAAGGGAGAAGTGGTGAAAACGCGTCAACACTTAGGTCCAAACATGGTACCTGTTGAACTGACGATTTTAAAAGGATACAGCAAATAATGAATAAACGACTGCTATCTTTATTAAGCTTAAGTTTAACGGCAACGATTCTGGCGACACCTACTACCGTTCAAGCTCAAAATCACCCATCTTCACCGCTTAATGTTGAACTTGTCGGAACGAGCAAAGCACTGCAGTTTCAACAAGCGGCACGCTTAGAGAGCATACTAACGCATGCACAGGAACAACAAGTCGCCCTACAATACCCTTTAGCTGTTGCGCTATTTGATAATTCCGAAACGGCAGTGCAAGAAAGTACAGCCTTAAAGAATTCGGTGTTGAACCAAATGATTCAACATAATTTAGTTGCGCACCCATTTTACAAGTTTATCCAACAAAGTCAGTTTGCGCCTCGTGTGCTTTCCGCCATTGACGTTGATCACATCCGTCTGGATAAATTTGACAACCCGCTTTTACAAGGTCAACTTGCGTTAAGTGCTCCAAACCGTGAAGAGAAAGTGCTGTATGTGGGTAATGTGGAAAAAGTCTACGCTGTAAAAAACCAAGCGGGTATCGCTCTGCACGAGCAGGTCAATAATCTAGGTTCAAGCGATATTGGTGAACTTGCTTATCCGCCAATCCTAATTTACCCAGATGGCAAGGTCGTTCATCCTCACCATGGCAGTTGGTTAACTACTCAATATTACTTGCCACCACTTACCATGGTGTACATCCCATTTGATGAGTTCGAAAGCTCACAAATGGATAAAGATATTGTCGCTCTACTTGCACAACGTAAACCAACCTCATCGAAGAACTAAACATGAACCTGATCAGAACCAGTTTATCCCTTTCTTTAATGGGTCCAGCGTTGGTGTGGGCTCAAGACATGCCGTTCGAAGCGCCACCACTACAACCATCACAAATGGACTTTGGTGGTGTCGGCTTAATGCAAATACCCACTGGCCGTATGGCACCTGAAGGCGAGTTTAACTTTGCTGTTACTGGCAGCGATGAATACCTGTTTTACAATGTCACACTGCAAGTGATACCTTGGCTAGAAACGACCATTCGCTACACCATGGTGAACGATCTGTTCTATAGCGACGACCCAAGCTTTTCTGGTGATACCAAATACACCGACAAAGGTATCGATTTTAAAGTTCGACTGTTGCAAGAATCAGAGTACTTACCAGAAC
Organism: Vibrio sp. WZ-1; assembly: GCF_052037695.1. Classification (NCBI taxonomy): domain Bacteria; kingdom Pseudomonadati; phylum Pseudomonadota; class Gammaproteobacteria; order Vibrionales; family Vibrionaceae; genus Vibrio; species Vibrio sp. WZ-1. The sequence goes on from NZ_JBQEQR010000066.1 coordinate 35,783, forward strand.
TTTCTGTTGGTGTACGTGATTTTGCCGGTACTGGCCTGTTTGATGGTGAGTTTGTTGCTGCGACAAAACGTTACTCTAACCCAAACCTCGGTACCTTTGATTTTACGTTAGGTATGGGCTGGGGCTACTTAGGCACGCGCGACAACATCAGCAACCCTGCTTGTAAGCTATCTGATAGTTTCTGCGAACGCCCTTCAGACTTTAAAGGTAATGGCGGTAGTGTGGATTTTGAACGTTGGTTTAAAGGTCCGGCAGCACTCTTTGGCGGTGTCGAGTATCAAACTTTGCACGCACCACTGCGATTTAAGCTCGAATATGACAGCAATGATTACAGCGAAGACTTCCCTGTGGTACGTGGTGGTGTAGACATGACACCTCATACGCCTTGGAACTTTGGTGTTCTGTATCGTTTAGGGCATATGGCCGATCTGCGCTTGAGTTATGAGCGCGGTGATACACTCGTTGCCGGAGTTAGCCTTTACACCAACTTTAATGATATGCCGTCTTTCTGGCGTGATACTCCAACGCCAGAAGTTGAAGACAAGCAACCAGAGCAACTGTCTGATGTAGATTGGGAACGTATTACTGAGGAGCTAGATAAAATTGCTGGCTACCAAAACACTCAACTCTATGTTGAAGACAATACCGTTTCTGTTGTCGGCGAGCAGAAAAAGTATCGTGATCGCAACGAAGCTCATGAAAAAGCAGCGGCAGTCCTTTACAACGAAATGCCAGACAACATTGATACCTTTACCATCAATGAACGCAGTCGTGGTTTGATCGGCGATCAAACGGTTATCTCCAAAGAGAAATACCGTGACTTTGCAGAAGTTAACTACATCAACCCAAATATCAAAGATGCAACATCAACCTCGAGCGATAAACCGCAAGGTAAACCTGCTTACGACGGCTTTGAGCGCTTTGATTGGGGCTTCTCACCAAAACTGGCTCAAACTTTAGGCAACCCAGAAGATTTCTATCTGTTTAGTGTTGGTTTAAGTGGCAGCGCCTCTTACTGGCTGACGGATAACCTAGAAATTGGCGGTTCGCTATACTGGGATTGGTACAACAACTACGACAAGTTTAACTATGTAACGCCACCAGACGCTACCTCGATTCCTCGTGTGCGTACCATGTTCCGCGCTTATCAAAATGAACATGCGGTAACCATGTCCAACCTACAGTTAACTTGGTTCCAAGAGTACTCGGATACCATGGACCAGCAATTCTATGCCGGTTATCTAGAAAGTATGTTCGCTGGCGTGGGTACCGAGTTTCTATACCGACCGAAAGGGGCAAACTGGGCAATTGGCGCGGATGTTAACTTGATCTCTCAACGTGATCCTCAAAGCTACTTCGGCGTTTACGATGAGAAATGGCAATACGTTCCAGAGTATGGTCGTCCATTCCAAGTTATTGACAAAGGCTTTACTGGTTTTGTGTCTGGTTACTACTACCCTCAATGGGATTTCCTACAAGATTTGATGATTCAGGTTGATGTTGGTCAATTCCTAGCGGGCGATATTGGTACACAAGTAAACGTGTCTAAGCAGTTTAAGAGTGGTGTCATTGCTGGTGCATTTGCATCAATGAGTGATTTGTCGGCTGACGAGTTCGGTGAAGGTAGCTTTACGAAAGGCTTCTACATCTCGATTCCATTTGACATCATGACGGTGAAACCGAGCAACAACCGCGCGTTCTTTAGCTGGCAGCCACTGACTCGCGATGGTGGTCAGAAGCTAGGTCGTAAGTACAGCTTGATTGAGCTTACTGACGAGCGCAACCCTTGGTATCAAAGACCAAACGCGTCAAACGCTGAATAACAAAACTATTTAAGGGAGCTGCGGCTCCCTTTTTGTTTTTTAAAAGGTTACTAGGTTATGGATTCTAAGGGAGCCATTCCGGACGAACTCAAGCGAGTCTCCGAAATCTATTATCAGCACTCTGTTTAATTGCCATTTGTCACTAAAGTGTATCAAGCCCTGTTAGTAGATTCTGAATCACGTTCGTTCCTCACGGTTCAGAATGACCGGTATTGTTTTTATAATTCAAAGCCAACGATTGCGCGTAATCCGTAATCCGTAATCCGTAATCCGTAATCCGTAATCCGTAATCCGTAATCCGTAATCCGTAATCCGTAATCCGTAATCCGTAATCCGTAATCCGTAATCCGTAATCCGTAATCCGTAATCCGTAATCCAAAACATTAGGTCCTAGAACCTTCCTTTCAAACCTAGGAACTTGTTTTATCCCCATCCATAGCGCTAATTTCTGTTTCTTGCTAGAATTCCTGAGAAAATTTTAACCTATGGTGGAAGTTCTATGATCATCGTAACTGGTGGTGCTGGCATGATCGGCAGCAACATTGTGAAAGCGCTAAACGAAGCGGGTCTCAACGATATTTTGGTTGTCGACAACCTTAAAAATGGTAAGAAGTTTAAAAACTTAGTTGACCTAGACATCACTGATTACATGGACCGCGATGATTTCCTTACCCAAATCATGGCTGGCGATGACTTCGGCCCTATCGAAGCTATTTTCCATGAAGGCGCTTGCTCTGCGACCACTGAGTGGGACGGCAAGTACATGATGCTAAACAACTATGAGTACTCAAAAGAGCTTCTACATTACTGTTTAGATCGTGAGATTCCATTCCTATACGCTTCATCAGCAGCAACATACGGCGAAACAGAGACGTTTGTAGAAGAACGTGAGTACGAAGGCGCATTAAACGTATACGGTTACTCGAAGCAACAGTTCGATAACTATGTACGCCGCCTATGGCAAGATGCCCAAGAGCACGGTGAAACACTGTCTCAAATCACTGGTTTCCGTTACTTTAACGTATACGGTCCACGTGAAGATCACAAAGGCAGCATGGCTTCGGTTGCGTTCCATCTAAACAACCAAATCAAGGCGGGTGAAAACCCTAAACTGTTTGCTGGTAGCGAATCGTTCAGACGTGATTTCGTCTACGTAGGTGACGTATCTAAAGTGAACCTTTGGTTCCTAGAAAATGGCGTATCAGGTATTTTCAACTGTGGTACTGGCCGTGCAGAGTCTTTTGAAGAAGTAGCGAAGGCCGTGATCACTCACCATGACAAAGGCGAAATTCAAACTATTCCTTTCCCAGAACACCTACAAGGTGCCTACCAGGAATTTACCCAAGCCGATCTGACCAAGCTTCGTGCTGCTGGCTGCGATGTCGAATTTAAGACTGTTGCAGAAGGCGTTGCTGAATATCTAGCAATCCAAAACCAGTAACCTGTCTCGTTAGCCTCTGGCCCTTTGCTAGAGGCTAACTTTCTATAGGCGTATCGCAACGACTTAACACCGAAGAATTGAGCTCATTAATGACTATTCAACGAGACGATTACGACCCTAAAGCATACAATCCCGAATTCGCACGCCACTTCTTGGCGCCTAAATACTGGGGCTCTTGGTTAGGTGTCATTCTATTTCTGCCTCTTTCCCTTCTTCCTTTTGGCCTGCAAAAATGGCTGGCTAAAACACTGGCAGCAAAATTATCAAAATCACATAAAGGCCCTGCTCATCGCGCAAGGGTAAACTTTGAGCTTTGCTTTCCAGAAAAAAGCTTCGAAGAAAGAGAGCAGATGATCGAGAAGACACTGTTCACGGCAGCCATCTTCTTTATCCGCTTTGGCTTACTGAGCCTTCGCTCCTCTAAGTGGTTGCAAAACAACTGTGAAATTCGCGGCTTAGATATTTTAAAAAATCATATCGATAACGGTGAAAATGTCATTCTCATGGTGCCTCACTCTTGGGCGATTGATGTACCTGCGATTTTACTGGCTTCGATGGGCATGCCAGTATCTGCAATGGCGAAGAAACAGAAAAATGAAGTCACAGACTGGTTGATGCACAAACAACGTGTTCAGTACGGAGGTCGAGTTTATGAACGCTCTGGTGGTATCAAGCCATTCTTAAAATCAATCCGTGATGGATACATTGGTTACTATCTGCCAGACCAAGATCATGGCCCTGAACACAGTGTGTTTGTCGACTTCTTTGCAACTCGTAAAGCGACCCTGCCAGGGCTAGGGAAGATCGCCAAGTTATCTCGCTCCAAAGTTCTACCTTTATTCGCCTCAATAAACGGTGAAACAGGTCAGTTTGATATTGAAATCTTACCTGCATTTGAGCTGGATAAAGGCGAAGAGCAAGACGCGAGAACATGTAACCAAGCGATTGAATACTTTGTAAAAGATAAGCCAGAACAGTACATGTGGGTGTTACAGCTACTGCATTCGCAAGAAAATGGCGATAACTACTACAACTTATTCAAGACCCGATACAACGACGATTGGAAAATACAGTGAAAATTTTTGTCGTAAGTTTAACGCGCTCTATTGACCGTAGAGAGCGTATGTCTAAGAAGCTTGCCGCTGAGGGCGTTGAGTTTGAATTCTTTGATGCGATAGACGGCTCACAAGAGAACTTTCCGCATTCAGACAAAGCAGTACCGAAAGTCACTCAAGCAAGAAAAGGCTACCATCTAAAAACCAGTGAAGTGGCTTGCTTTGCTAGTCATTATGAACTTTGGAAACGCTGTGTTGAGCTCAATGAGCCAATCATGATTCTTGAAGACAATGTCGACCCTGTAAGTAATCTAAGCCAAGTGCTCATTGATGCTTTTGCCCAAGTACCACACTATGGATACATCAAGCTGTCGGCAACTCAGAAGCGAGCTTTCCAGCCGATTGTACCACTCAGCGATGGATACCAACTTGGTGGCTACGCAGCCGGCACTTGTGGAACAACGGCCTATATGATTTCTCCTGCTGCTGCTCAAAAGTTTATTCAGCACGCAAGCACCTTTGTAGAACCTGTAGATGACTATATGGAAAAGCCATGGCGTCATCACGTTCAAACCTACAGTATTGCGCCAGATTTGTTCACCAGAGCTCAAATAGCCTCAACCATTGGTGCGAAGCGCAAAGACAAATCAAAGATGACCGTACTGAACAAGATTTACGCAGAACTCTTCAGAAGCTACGAATCCATTCTTAAGTTTATGTACTGGAAGAATAAAGCATGAAAATACTCATTATCGGACCATCTTGGGTTGGTGATATGGTGATGTCACAGTCACTGTACAAAGTCATTAAACAGCAACACCCAAACTGCACTATCGATGTTATTGCACCAGGTTGGTGTAAACCGATTCTTGAGCGGATGCCAGAGATTAACCAAGCGATTGATATGCCGATCGGCCATGGTGAATTTAACTTGTTAGGCCGCCGTGAAATCGGTAAGTCGCTGCGAGAGAAGCAATACGATCATGCTTATATTTTGCCGAAATCTGCGAAGTCTGCCTTAATTCCGTGGTTTGCTAATATCCCGCTAAGAACTGGCTGGAAAGGCGAAATGCGCTTTGGGCTGTTGAACGACTTACGCCCAAATATGAAGTCTTTTCAGTATATGGTTGAGCGCTATGTCGCCCTTGCCTACCCTCAAGCCGAGATGAAGGACTCTTCCTCATTGGGCGGATTGGAGACACTGCCTCGCCCGAGCTTGTTTATTGACAAGAAAGAGCAAGGTGCAACGATCGCTAAGTTTAATCTGAATCAAGAATCCCCTGTGGTTGGTTTGTGCCCTGGTGCGGAGTTTGGGCCAGCTAAGAAATGGCCTGAAGCACATTACGCAGAAGTGGCGACTCAGATGGCGAAGCAAGGCAAACAAGTATGGTTGTTCGGTTCGCAAAAAGACCTAGACACTTGCAACAATATAAAGAACCTAGTCCCTCAAGAATTGCATGACCACGTTTACGTACTCGCAGGGCAAACCAGCCTTATCGAAGCCGTAGACTTACTGGCTGCATGTCGCACCGTGGTTGCGAATGATTCAGGCTTAATGCACGTTGCTGCCGCTGTTGGTTGTAACCTTGTTGCGGTTTATGGTTCAACATCACCCAAGTACACACCACCACTGGCAGAGAAGGTTGAAATTGTTCATACCGATATCGAGTGCCGCCCTTGCTTTAAGCGCGAGTGCCAATTTAAACACCTCAAGTGCTTAACAGAGCTATCACCAAAGCAAGTGCTTGATAGTATTGCCAGACTGGATGCCATAGAGGTAAGTGTATGCTAGTGCGTGCACTGTATACTTTATTACTTACACTTGCTGCACCACTGCTATTGTTTGGCTTATATAAAAGTAAACCAAACAAGCCTAAATTTGGCCAACGTTGGAAAGAACACTTTGGTAGAACACCAGCGCTAGATTGCAAAGAACGGCCAATTTGGATTCATGCAGTTTCTGTTGGAGAGTCTATTGCGGCGACACCTTTAATTAAGGCATTAAAGCAGCAGCACCCTGACCAGCCAATCTTGGTGACAACCACCACCAGCACAGGCGCTGAGCAAATAGCCAAGCTCGGTGATTTGGTTGAACATCGATACATGCCTATCGATTTTGCTTTTGCGGTGCGTGGTTTTCTTAAAGTCACCAACCCAAGCAAGATGCTTATCATTGAAACTGAGCTTTGGCCAAATACATTGAACGAGGTTCATAAAGCAGAGATTCCAATCTCTGTGGTGAATGCGCGCCTGTCTGAAAAGTCCTGTAATAACTACGCCAAAGTTCAGCCTCTGTTTAACTTACTTCACCCGTGCCTCACGCAGATACTTTGCCAGTCGGTATCTGATGCCGAGCGCTTCGAACGTTTAGGAGTTTCAAAAGAGAAGTTAACGGTAACTGGTTCTATTAAGTTCGATATCCAAATCTCAGATGAAATTAGAGAAAATGGGAAGAAGCTAAGAGCAAAGCTAGGGGCTCATCGCCCCATTTGGATTGCAGCAAGTACCCACCAAGGTGAAGATGAGCAGGTCTTAGCGGCGCATAAGCAAGTATTGGCATCACATCCAAATGCTATTTTGATCTTAGTTCCTCGTCACCCTGAGCGCTTTGACGCAATGTTTGAACTTAGCCAACAATTAGGCTTTGACACCGTACGTCGAACAGAACAACTCGACATAGCAGATTCAACTCAGGTTTACCTTGCCGATACGATGGGAGAGATGCTGCTACTGTTAGGGGCGGCAGATATCTGCTTTATGGGTGGCAGCCTAATTGGAGATAAAGTGGGTGGACACAATGTATTAGAACCAGCGGCCCTATCCATTCCCGTACTATCTGGCCCAAGTTTCTACAACTTTAAAGAAATCATCAACGATATGAAGCAGAAAAGTCTGATAGAAATCATCGAGAATGATGAAGAACTTGCTAAAGCAATTATCGCACTCGTTGATAACCAAGTCGCTCGAGAGCACCTCACTGCAAAACTTGCCGCTTTTATGTCAGCGAACTCTGGCTCTTTACAGCGCACAACCATTGCAATCATGTCGGTCTAAAACGCTCTATTTCGCCGAATAAATCATAATAAAGCCGAGTTGATACTCGGCTTTATTTTAAGCTTTAGTTTTAAACCAACGCTTTATTTTCTTTCTGTAATGCTTTTTCGATTTCTTTAAGTATATAGAAATAAAGGTTGGCCAGTATTTATAGCCATATATCCGATTTAGCCCTAAGATTCGTTTTTTATATTGCTCAAATTCACGATCTTCGGCAATCGGATCTTTCGCTTGCTGCAGACTCCAAGAGCCCTCATGCATACTACGATACACTGACATATAACCCGGTATGTAAAGTGCGCCTTTGTCGACGCTATTGATAATTTGTATTACCGAATGCTCACAGTTATGGTGAAAAAAGTCCGGGTTCGAAGTCGTTAACTCTAAAAATGGCTTGGCACGAATGAATAAAGAAGCCATTGGCATATAGCCTCCGCCCTTCTTGATGATCGTCTTAAAAGAGACGATCTCGTTTTCTTCACCAAGATAACCATACTTTTTGTCAACCAGCTCTTCACCAATCAATGAATAGACGGGGTGAAAACAAGCATTTATTTCCGGCCTTTTAACCATCTCGTCGTATTGCTTCTGAAGCTTATTTTCATCCAACCAATAGTCATCCCCCTCACAGAAAGCGATGAAGTCACCTCGCGCTTGAGGCAACACTACTGGGCCGATAGTGATCCCTTTAGAGTACTGATTTTCTTCTGTATAGAGTTTCACAAAGTGACACTTTGTGTGATTTTCTTCTATCACTCGGTCAATGATATCTCGACTTGAATCTGGTGACAGATCATCAAAAATAATCACTTCAAATTCAAAGTCTGTCTTTTGGTTCACAATGCTTAGTAACGCTTTTTCTATAAACTTTTCATGGTTATAGCAAAGGCAGAATACCGATACTTTTATTGTCACAGGAAATACCTAGCAAAAATCAAACAACTAGCGCAACACTAACGCTATTGATAAAGATAAAAATAAAGAGCTCACCTTGTGAGCTCTCAATCCGTTTAGATAATCATATCCTTAACTAAGTCTTCCATTTTAAGGCCTAATTCTAGGAACTTTCTCTTTATTAACACACTATTTTGAACTGCTGAAATAAGCACTTTCTTATTATCTTTCATCAGCACCTCAGGAGAAAATATGTCATAGCCATCCATCTTAGTGCCTATTTTACTTGGTGTGTTATCAACAAGGTACGCAACATTGTAAAGGCTATTGAAGCGTGCATTCGACAATAATGCTTCTGTTTGCTTGCCTGCCCCCCAAATGACCACTTCTTTTTTGTTATTTTCATCTAACACATAACAATCATAGCCATAATCAACCAGCATGCGATTCACTTGCTGATAATCTATATCTGAGCGTTTAACCCTAGAAATAAGCAGGTCATCAAGTACGACCAAAGGAGCGTTCAACTTAACGAGTTCACCATGCATTATGGTGATCAAAGCTAAATCATGGTTGGAAACCCATTCCTTTTTGAAGTCATAGCTGATTTGGAAGTTACACTGATTCAAACCATATTCACGAATCTTTTCGATAAAGGCTTGAACTTCAGTTAACGTCGCGTTTTGATCCAAAAAGATATACTTAACCGTTATATTCTCAGCGCCAAATTCAGCATACTTCTGGAGGTTTTTCAGTACACGTTCAAACTGCTTGTGCTCTCTGACTTCCATGAATTTTTCTTTTGTACCGGCATCAATACTGGTTACTAGTGAGATAGTATTGTTTTGCAGGCCATCTTCGATGCTTCGAGACATCTTGGTTGCATTCGAAATAACACGTTGCTGAATCGCAGGGAACTTATCACTCACTTGCTTAAGCATAGAGTCAAAGTTTGCTCCTAACGTCGGCTCGCCACCACCCCATACAATTGCTTTACAGTCAGTAAGATTACCTGTGTCTTGAAGCTCAGTGAGAAGGTTAGGTACATCATACTTACTCTTTTCGCCCCCGTAATACGTATCGCTGCAATACACACACTTCATATTACATACTGAGTGGTACTCAAAAGAGATGTACTCGCACTTCATTTGCCCCCAGTCTTTAAACTCTAGGAAATCACAACCTGTACATCTATCTGACTCACCCTTATTTATTTCAATAAAGAGTTTTTTCTTCTCATCAAAGATATTAGCAACGTTATAGTCTGAGAATGCATACTCGGAAGGCGTCAAAAGAGCGACATCCCCCTTCATCTCTCCATCACGGAAAAAACGCTTACAACACGTTCTCACCTGATCTGGGGCAAAAAACAAACTGTTGTGCAAGTCGTAACAACTCCAGCTCTTTGGTTGTATGTCAGCTAGATATTTGTTCACCTTTTCAGCCGAGCGCATTTCTTTCGGATCAAAAGCATTTACGAAGTAATTAAAGATTTTGATGTACTTCGTCTCAAACTCATCTTCAAGTAACGAAAAGTCTACCTTGGTGTCGCGAGATAACTGTTCCAATTGCTGATGTAGGCAGGCGTATAGATCAGCGCTGTTTTCTGATAAGCATATTTGACGAATTCGAGTCGCAACGACTCCAACGATTCCCAATAGATATGAACGCTGATAGTTCGCACTTGTTAGACCCGATTCAGCCATAAACTTGTGCATCTCCGCATACGCTCTAAACATACCGACAATATGTTTAGTGGAGATGGTATTCACAATAGACCCTGTCCGGTTGTCTTTTATATAAATAACGTCGTTTAGGATAGAATAGCGCTGTGCTTTCGCGTAAACCTTAAGCATAAAGTCAACGTCTTCATGATAACCCTGGAAAAAGCGGATACCATTCTCATCAAGAAACTGCTTACGCATTAAGGTAAATATGACTGAGCCATCCATCTTTAGGGACAAATAGTCTTCTATCAGTGTTTCTTTCGATTGCTTAAGTGAAACCAGATCGGTTCTAGAGCCCGACTCATTGGAATCATCAGACAAAAACTTAAAGTCATAAGCCACATAGTCGAGCGCATTCTGATTAAGTAGGTTTGACTCATCCAACTTGACGTGCTGACTCAGCTTACTGATAGCAACTGGCGCCAGTAAGTCATCACTGTCAAGAAAGAGAATCCAATCGTGACTTGCGTTTTCAATACCAACATTGCGAGCGCCACCTGGCCCACTGTTTGTATCGGTTTTAAAGCCCTTTACGTTTTGATATTTATCTGCTAATTCCTGGATCACTCTCGCAGTGCTATCTGTAGAACAGTCGTCCACAATCAAGATTTCTACATCGTTGTCTTTATTGATTTGCTCTACAACGGAATCGACACATACACCCAAGCTATGTTGTTGATTGTAAGCAGCTATTACTACTGACAGTCTCATATCAAACCTATTTAACCCTAGACTCGCTGCCATGCAATACAACAAGGCATACAAGTTCATTAATTTTACTCTTTACTACAACTCGTGAAGCTACTCTTAATACACCATGTATCAGCCTGTAGCTCTAAAACTATACTTCCTTTGACAAAGTATATTGTTCTCTTGCTAGATACTTATCGTAGCTATTATTTTTGTCTTCTTCTTGTGAGAACAATATCGCTACTCGCGTTTTTTGATTCGGTTGAACTTCAGAACCAAGACTCAACAATGGATAGAACGCTTTCACCTTCAAGGAATCAACAAATTCACAGGCTTCATAATGTGTTAACTCATTTGAAGCCATGGTGTGTCTGACGATAGGAACGCTTTGATTTACCGCTGTAAAGTATGTGTCACCAATAAAATAAGATGCGAACTTGCCTGCGTAATCAAACCCTGTACTGTATTCAATCAGCTTAGAATAGAGATCGCCAGGGCATCGTCTTGTAATCTCGATTAAGTATGGTTGACCATCCGCAAGAATAAACTGCAAATGAACCAGGCCATCACGAAGCTGAAGGTGCTGTGCAATCGCTTCGATACTCTTTTTCAGAACAGCACGCGCGTCTTCATTGAACTCATCATCGACATAACTGGTATCGACGGCATATGGGTTAGAAGATGAGCCTTCAATAACCACGAAGCTCTCTACTACTTTACGTTGTTCAATAAAAGCACTGTAACTATACAGCTGCCCTTCAACAAACGTCTCAAATAGCGAGCGCCCAGTATGGCTAACCGAACGAGCAACTTCATCAGCATTAGCAACCGAATCTGTGTCCATACCGTCAATAACTGATACGCCTCGACCACTAAACGCATCCACTGGTTTGCAGATATAGCGGCCAGGTAATGGGAAATCTTCACGTTGTTTGCGTTGCGGAGACAACAAATTTAGTTCCGCACACATTTTTCTGAAATGTTCTTTATCCCCCAAGTACTGATAAGCTTCCGGGGCATCAAAAAAGTCGTACTTATCCACAACTTCTTGGCACACTTCTATCGATAAATCAGTACATCCTGGCAAGATATAATCAAACTCGTGATCCGCAACAATGTGCTTTACAGACTCAATTTGGCTGTAATCTTGATTGATCCATTTCGGTCCAGCTCTCATAGCCAAGGCATCACCTGCGCGGTTGCCCATTACGTAAACGCTATGACCCTGTTTAATCAGATAGTTATAAATGGGTACAGACGCAAAGGCTGTATCCAAAAGCAATACTTTACTCAAACTGTTGTCCCACTTAATTACAGGTAAATCGGTTTTTCTTCTAATATCGACTGCTGTATTGCATCCAGCACTCGCATATTGTTATAACCACTTCGTCCGCTAACAAGTGGACTTGCTAGACCTTGAATAACATCAACAAAGTGATCGAGTTGGCAACGTAACGGATCTTGCGCTTCAACCGGTACATTCTCATGCGTAAAAGGCTTCCACCAAGAGGCATGTTCAACCTCTCGATAATAAGTAAGATCCATGCTAGGGAAGTCCAATGAACCATTGGTGCCTGCAAAGTGATAGCAAGCTTCTCTAGGATAATGAGGATACGCCGGGTTTTCACCGCTTGTCATTTCCCAACTCTTGGTGCTGGCTGCACAATCAGACAGGATAAAAGTACCGATACAACCTTTATCAAACTCAAAGTTGATCGCCACCGTATCTTCCACTTCATACTCACGAGTGGTATTCGAAGCAAAAGCGAAGACTTTGATGACTTCACCACATAGCTCTCGCATTATTCCTATCTCGTGGATCAAGTTAATTAGGATCGGGCCGCCACCTTTTTTAGTGCGCCATTCCCCTTCAACAAAGTAATGGCCCGGCTTGAAGAACTGAGCACTGCCCTGTACTGACACCAATTTACCAAACTTGTCGCTACCAATTATTTCTTTGGCGATAGGCATAAACGAGCTGTAAGTTCGATGATGACCAACGAGCACTGGTACGCTTTTGTCTTCAGCGTATTTTATTAAACTAGCCGCTCGCTCTAAGGTATCCGTAAGAGGTTTTTCTACTAATATCGGTAAGTTATTATCGATACACTTTAACGCATGTTCATAATGAAATTCATTTGGCGAGCTAATAATTACCGCATCAAATGTATGATGTTCAAACGCTAGCTCTAGCGTTCCATAAACTGGAATGCCCGCTTCGGTAAGGTAGTTATCATGCATCTCTGGGTGTAAGGCAACGATCGCCTCGACTGAACATTTTGGATGTTCTTGGATCAATTGAATGTGCTTTCGGCCAATTAACCCTGGGCCAATTACTAAAAACTTCATTACTTTACTCTTGGTCATCTTTCTACATTACTGTGAGTTTCTTTGCGATACAGAAGCGGACAACTCTGCCAACATTTCTAGTGTACTTTCCCAGTCAATACACGCATCTGTTACAGATTGACCGTAGGCTAAAGCCTTACCGTCCGCTAAATCTTGTCGGCCTTCGACTAAATTTGATTCAATCATTACACCCATAATACCATCGCCACCATTCTCTAGCTGTCGACAAATATCTTGTCCTACCACTCTCTGGCGCTGGTACTGCTTTGAACTATTGCCATGACTGCAATCGATCATTAACTTTGGTGTTAGACCACCTTGCTTTAGCTCTTCTAAGCTAGACGTAACATGGTGTTCTTGGTAGTTCGGCTCTAAGCCACCACGCAAGATAATATGCCCGTGTGGATTACCTAATGTATGCGCCACAGAAGCCTGACCATGCTGATCTATGGTCAACTGAAAGTGCCTTGCTTGGGCTGCCTTTACGCCATCCATTGCGACATTGACGTTACCATTGGTCGCATTTTTAAAACCAATCGGGAACGGGAGGTTTGAAGCAAGCTCACGGTGGATTTGCGACTCAGTGGTTCTTGCGCCAATCGCTCCCCAAGAGACTAAATCTTGAAGGTAACCCGGAGTAATCATATCTAAGAATTCACAAGCGACTGGGATACCCATCTCTGTAAGAGAAACCAGCAAATTACGTGCAATTTTGATTCCGTCGTTTATTTCAAAGCTACCATTTAGGTATGGGTCATTGATCAACCCCTTCCATCCCACTGTGGTTCTTGGCTTTTCAAAATAGACTCGCATCACTATTTCAAGTGTTTCAGAGTACATTTGTCGTGCTTGCGCGATTTTCTGAGCGTAATCTATCGCCTCTTCGACATTGTGAATTGAGCATGGCCCAACAACAACTAATAGTCTTGAGTCGCCCCCTGATACGATCTGCTTGATCGCATCGCGATTACGTCCAATCGTCTGAACCGCTAATGCGCTGCTCTTATGGCAATGCTCCATCACCTGACGGGGTGAGAGTAACGCTAAGTTATTATCCAAATTTGCTGTATTTACTTGTTCTTTCATCAATCAATCAGTTTTATTGAAATAAGATACGACTCATCAAATCACTTGATTTGATGAGTCGTATCTATAAAGCGAATTTACTGGCTTAGCGCGTCCTTAACGACTGAGACCACCTTAGAAACTTCCACTTCGGTCATATAACCATGAAGTGGTAAGCAAAAGACTCCCTGCGCTTTCATTTGACTGGTCACACACCCAAAGCTTCTCTGCTCTGGATAGGCAAGGTCTAACGAAGGAGTAAAATAACGGCGATACTGAATGCCGTTATTGTCGAGAGCACGCTGAAGTTTATCTTGATCGTTAACTTCTACGTAAATCGGCATATAAGCGCCATTGAATGAAGCTTCTTGATGCCATTTGGGCATTTCAACAATACCCGCGAGTTCGTGTCTATATTTAAGCAGAAGCTTCGCACGATGAGCAATAATGACGTCAATCTCATCTAAAAGAGTCAACCCTACCGCACATTGATATTCATTCAATTTAGCATTGATACCAGGCTGCCCTAAAGCCCCATTACTCTGTATGCCAAAGTTAATCAGCTCTTTTGCACGTTCGAAATCATTCCTATGTTTAAAAACAATGGCACCACCTTCTACGGTGTGAAAGATCTTGGTTGCATGGAAGCTTAATGTACTTGCATCACCGAAATTCAGTACTGATGTTCCTTCCACATCAACACCAAATGCATGGGCAGCATCGTATATTACTTTAACGTTATGCTGCTGACTTAGCGCTTCGAAAGCTTTTACATCGCAGGGGTTACCATAGACATGCGTCGCTACAATGCCATCAAAACTTTCTTGTCGTAGTGCTTTTTGGGCAGCTTCAGGTGACAAGTTGTAGCTATCTGCATCGATATCACAAAAACTAATATCCATTTTTTGCCACAATAAAGCACTTGATGTCGCGACAAAGCTGAATGGCGTGGTTAATGCGCGCTCAACTTGAAGCACTTTCGCAGCAACTTGCAATGCAAATGTCCCATTTGAAACCAACAATAAGTTTTCCACACCTAAGAATTCTTCTAACCTTTGTGTCAACTGCTGGTGCAAGGGGCCAAAGTTTGTATACCAACCACTCTCATTAACTTGAGATAAATATTTTGAAAGCTTAGTCAAATCAGGTGCGAGCGGACTGTTAAGTTTAATTGTCATCTTCGTTCACAATGCTTGATAGGTAGAGACCATAATTGTTCTTCTTAAGGGCATCCGCTGCCACCATTAACTTCTGTTTGCTAATCCAACCATTGTTAAAGGCAATTTCTTCCAAACATGCAATTTTATACCCTTGTCGTTTCTCTATCGTCGAAACAAATTGAGCAGCATCGAGCAAACTTTCGTACGTACCTGTGTCTAACCAAGCAAACCCACGTCCTAACATTTCAACATTGAGTTCGTTTGCTGTTAAGTACATTTGATTTAATGTGGTGATTTCCAGTTCACCTCGCTCTGATGGTTCTACTTGCTTAGCTCTACTCACGACTTTGTTGTCAAAGAAGTACAGCCCAGTCACAGCATAATTACTCTTTGGTTTAGCTGGTTTTTCTTCGATAGAGATTGCTTTTCTGTCAGCATCAAACTCAACCACACCAAAACGCTCAGGGTCTTTTACTTGGTAGCCAAACACCGTTGCTCCATTGCCACTTTCTGCCGTCTCAACCGCTTTCTTTAACTTTGGAGAGAAGCCTTGACCATAAAAGATGTTGTCACCAAGCACTAAACATACAGAGTCAGTACCGATAAACTCTTCACCAATGATAAAAGCTTGTGCAAGCCCTTCTGGAGATGCTTGAACTGCATACTCAAGTGAAATGCCAAAATCACTCCCATCGCCAAGCAATCGCTGAAAGCTTGATTGGTCTTCAGGAGTGGTAATCACCAAAACCTCACGAATACCAGCAAGCATAAGTACTGACAGTGGGTAGTAGATCATTGGTTTATCGTATACAGGCAGTAACTGCTTAGATACGCCTCGCGTGATTGGGTATAGACGAGTACCAGAACCACCAGCCAGAATAATTCCTTTCATTATTCCCCACCTCCCAATCGCTCTAAGCTATAGGAGCCATCAAGCACTCGCTGCCACCATTGCTGGTTATTTAAATACCATTCAACGGTCTTACGAATACCGCTTTCAAACGTTTCTTCGGGTGTCCAATTCAGCTCTTGAGCTATCTTTGTTGCATCAATGGCGTAACGCACATCATGACCTGGTCGATCTTTCACATAAGTGATTAGAGCTTCATAAGAGTCGATACCTTCTGGCTTGTTTGGTCGAAACTCTTCAAGTAACGAACAGATCGTTTTCACCACTTCAATGTTTGCTTTTTCGTTATGACCGCCGATGTTGTATGTTTCACCGATTTCACCTTCAGTCACCACTTTGTAAAGTGCTCGAGCATGATCTTCGACGAACAGCCAATCACGGATTTGCATACCGTCACCATAAACAGGCAACGGCTTGCCATCCAAGGCATTCAAAATCATCAGTGGGATTAACTTTTCAGGGAAATGATAAGGCCCGTAGTTGTTTGAGCAATTAGTAACTAATGTCGGGAAGCCATATGTACGCTGCCATGCACGAACCAGATGGTCACTGGACGCTTTAGAAGCGGAATACGGACTGCTCGGCGCATAGGAAGTTGTTTCGGAAAACAAGTCATCCGTGCCTTCTAGATCGCCATACACCTCGTCGGTAGAAATATGGTGGAAACGGAAAGCGGCTTTGCGCGCCTCATCAAGCGTAGACCAATATTGACGAGCGGCTTCAAGTAGGTGATACGTGCCCATGACATTGGTTTCAATAAATGCCGCAGGCCCGTCAATAGAACGGTCTACGTGAGATTCAGCCGCAAGGTGCATCACAAGATCAGGCTGATGCAGAGCAAATACGCGATCAAGCTCAACGCGATCACAAATATCGACTTGCTCAAAGTAGTAACGCTCACTGCTATCGATCTCAGACAGGGACTCGAGATTACCAGCATAAGTCAGTTTATCTAGATTAATAGCAACATCTTGTGTGTTACGAATAATATGACGAATTACAGCCGAACCGATAAAACCGGCCCCACCTGTCACTAAAATTTTCATTCTCTTCATTGCCTATCGTTTGAGCTTAACCTTGGTGTATGTGCTCAAAGTGAGTATTTTTGAGCCTGCAATTACTGCGCTCAACGTAGAGCGACTTGGTAACCATCTAGCAAGGCTTCAAAGTCAATTTCTTGCCACTTAATCTGGCGTTTATCTTGCTCTTTCAGAAATGAACGCTTCAATCGCGATATATTGGCGCTTTTCCATCCAGAGCTGTGCTCAACCTGACACTTGTCAAAATCAATAATCCATACATTTTCATTATTATCTATCAGTATGTTATGGATATTAAGGTCAGTATGATTCACATTCTCGTTGTGCATCTTGGCAACTTCCTGCCCAATTTTACGATACATCATTTCTGAAAGTAATTTCTCTTGCAAGATACTGACCAAGTCTGAAGCATTTGGAATTCGTTCACTGATTAGATCCGCTTTATAAAATAGACCTACTTTGGTTGCTTGAGCTGCAATTGGACGCGGAACATTAACGCCAGACTCACTTAATCGCAATAACAGCTTGAACTCTTCAATCGCTCGGGTCTTCTCCCATCCGACAAACCAATAGTGATCTTTAACAAGTTTGCCGAACAAGCCGCCACGTCGATAATGACGCAACGCAGCTTGCAGTTGTTGCAACTGAATAAACCATGTTGTGCCCCTTCCCGTCGCACTCCCGACAATCTTGCCCTCTCTACGCCAATATTCGGCGTCGAAAACGGCTTGAGATGTCGCATCAATGAGGTCAGCGTCGAACCACAAGCATTGATTCTTCTTCTGTAACTTTTCAATCATAAACTACCCGTTAAAACAAATAGTTACCAATAAGAATATAAACCCAAGTAAAACCAGCAAAACCAAGAGCAACCAAGACTGCAGCAGAACCAATGTCTTTTGCTCGCCCGCTAAGCTCGTGATATTCAACGCCAACTCGATCGACGACGGCTTCTATTGCAGAGTTCAGCAACTCGACAATCAAAACAAGAACAACAACGCCTAACATCAAGATGCGTTCAACCATAGTCACATCAAATAGACTAACCAAGACGATAGCAAATACTAGCAGCCCTAACTCTTGGCGAATGGCTGCTTCATGCTTAAAAGCAGCTTTGAGCCCTTGAATAGAATAACCTGTTGCTTTCACAATACGTTTGATACCAGTATTACCCGGTTTACCCGTCGTCATTATTTGTTCCTACTTTACTTCTGCCATAGAAAGGCATGTCATTCGCAAAGTGGGGTATTTTACATTTATCTTGGGTGTCTGCATAATCTAGTGGTTCTTTTTTACTCTTCAGGCACTTAGTATGTTCCCTTCTGCTCCCAAATCACTTTGCGTATTACGACTGTCTGCCATTGGTGACGTCTGCAATACCATCGCGACGGTTCAATCGATTCAAAAACAATGGCCTAATACTCATATCACTTGGATTACTGGCAAACTTGAAGCTCAATTGCTTCAAGCAATTGATGGCATAGAAGTGATTGTTTTTGATAAAAAAGCAGGACTTGAAGGCTATAAGTCATTGTGGAAGCAACTCAAAGGACGCCAGTTCGATGCCTTACTTCATATGCAATATGCCATTCGAGCGAGCGTAGCGACCCTAGGCATTAAAGCGAAATACAAACTTGGCTTCTCTTCTGATCGTAGCCAAGACTTTCAAACTTTGTTCACTAACGTCAAAGTACCATCACCAAGCTCTTTGCATGTTGCAGATGGTCTGATGGCGTTTGCTCATCAAATTGGTGTACCTCAATCTGAATTAACTTGGTCACTGTCATATTCAGAGCAAGATGCAAATTGGGCAGAAGCGAAACTCCAAACGGGCAAACCAAATCTATTGTTGGTACCTGGCGCGAGCAAAGCTTATAAGAACTGGAATGCAGAAGGCTATGTTGATGTGATTAATCACGCTCGTGAGAAAGGCTGGAACGTCATCTTAGCGGGTAGCCCAGCAAAAGTAGAAGTCGACTTAGCAGAACGCATCCAATCTTTGCTTACGCAGCCTTGCTTAAACTTAGTTGGGGAAAGTTCCATCATGCAAATGCTGGCACTGATTGATAAGGTTGAGATGGTCATTGCCCCAGATACAGGCCCCGCTCATATGGCAAGTGCGATGCAAACACCAATCATTGGCTTATATGCACATCATAACCCTGTCCGCGTTGGCCCTTATAACTACTTGAAATACGCGGTTTCGGTGTATGAAGAGACTATTTTTGCTGAGACCGGTAAAACAAGCCAAGAGCTAAGTTGGCGAACTCGAGCAAAAGATGAAAAGGCAATGGACCGTATCACTAGTGATCGTGTCATGACTATGTTTGATCAAGTCGTAGAAGATTTGTATCCACAATACCAGTAAACTCCCCTATATAAGATTGCTTAAGAAGGAAATTACCTTGTCTAAACCCACTTTAGCCGTTGCCTTAATCGTCAAAAATGAAGAGAAGCACCTGCAAGCTTGTCTGGACACAGTAAAAGATTGGGCTGATGAGATTGTCCTTCTTGATTCAGGCAGTACTGATCGCACTGAAGAAATCGCCAGACAATATACCGACAAGTTTTACACTAATTTGGAATGGCCTGGATTTGGCAAACAGCGTCAACTTGCACAGCAGTATGTCACCGCCGACTACGTACTTTGGTTAGATGCTGACGAACAAGTCACACCAGAACTGAAAGAGAGTATCTTAAAAGCCGTAGAAGCCGATAAGCCCAATGTCGTATACAAAATAAACCGTTTGAGCGCGGCGTTTGGTAAATTCATCTATCACTCAGGCTGGTCTCCGGATTGGATTGTACGCTTGTACCGCACCTCCTACACGCAGTACAACGATGCATTGGTGCATGAGAAGGTTGAAGACAAAGGCTATCCTGCGATCAAACTTGATGGCCGTTTGCATCATTACACTTACGAACATCTGCACCATTACATCAATAAAACCACTGGCTATCTAAAAGCATGGACTGATGAGCGAGAAGGAAAGAAAAAGTCTGGTCTTGGCACTGCTATTCTTCATGCGTTAGCCAGCTTCCTAAAAATGTATGTACTTAAACGTGGCTTTTTAGATGGCAAACATGGTTTTATTTTGGCTTGGCTCTGCATGCACTCTACGTTTGTTAAATACATCGACCTTTATCTACGTGAACAGGCAAAGAAACAATGAAAACAACTTTAATTATCACGACTTACAACTGGAAAGAAGCGCTAAAATCCGTGTTGGAAAGTGTTAAACGCCAAACCGTTTTGCCTGATGAAGTCATTGTGGCGGATGATGGGTCCCGAGAAGACACCCAAGCGATGATTGACCAAATGCGTGAAGGTTTTCCAGTTCCACTATTGCACAGCTGGCATGAAGATAACGGTTTTCAATTATCCATGAGCAGAAACCGTGCTATCGCCAAAGCATCTGGCGATTACCTGATTATGATCGATGGCGATATGGTGTTATCTCAAACCTTTGTCGAATCACATAAGCGTGTAGCAAAGCCCAATTGGTTCGTCCAAGGTGGTCGAGTTCTGACTGACGAAGCATGCAGTCGTGAAATTATGGAAAACGGATTGGTTCCTTCTGTGTTTAGCAAGGGCATCCGCAACCGCAAGAACTGCATCACAAACTCGCTGCTATCGAACTGGTTTTCCTACGAGCGTAACAACGATAAGGCTACTCGCGGCTGTAATATGGCGTTTTGGCGACAAGATGTTATCGAGGTCAATGGCTTCAACCAAGATTTTGTTGGCTGGGGACGTGAAGACAGTGAGTTCGTTCATCGCATGCTAAACTCAGGCAAATCACGCCTGTACTTAAAATTCGCGGGTGTGGGCTACCATCTATACCATGTAGAAAACTCACGCGCGTCGCTTGGGCAGAACGATGAGATCTTAGACAATACGATCAAGAATAAACTGAAGCGCTGCGAAAATGGTGTAGAGCAGTTCCTTAACGATTAAGACAGTCTGAATAGCAAAAAAGGGGCGATCTGCCCCTTTTTTATTTTTGTCCCGACAACTGGAAATATTTATCCGCAACCATCAAAGAAATTAAACGCTCTCGCTTTAGATCTTTAAACTGCTCTACCCATTGGTGCGCATTAGCAATAATGTCCAATGCTTCTTGCTCATGCTCGAGGTAGTAATCCATCTTCTCAATTAAGTCAGAGTAATCCTCTTTGACTTCGACGTAGTGAACCCCCGCCTGTAGACGACCTTCCATAAACCAAGTTTCATACTTGGGTTTAGACATGATCACCAATGAATTTGAAGACATGGCCCACTTAAGGTTAGTTGCAACATCATTTCCCTCAATACAGAGAAGAAATTTATACTGCAATTGTTCTTCAATGCTCATGAAGCCCTTTTCCCAAGGTTGCCCTTCTTCAGGTCGAGTTTGACCGATGTTACAACGAGGGTGATCATAAAAAGCTTCAATCACTTTACGTCGATGAGGCTGAAACCCGACACCGCGCCATGCCACCATGTTTTTTTTGTCTTGATAAGCCATGTTATCGTCAACAAACTTAAAGTGACGGACTTGATTCAGTTTCAGTACGATGGAGTTTTGATTCTCATCGCTGATCGGACGGCTTTTAATAAAACTTGGGACGTTTGGTACATGCACCACGTCACCATTCAAGTAATTAAAAGCATAATCAGGGGAGAAATAACGAACCACCTGTTTTATATCGAAGTAGTAAGTCCATCCCTTCGTCTTTTTAAATGAGCTAATTTTCGCAAAGCTCTCCTCATTGGGAGCGGCTGAGAATACTTGGTTGCACTTATTGTAATAAGCGACTCTATCCAAAAGGTAATCTTGCTCAGCTTTACTGACATTGGCTAGCATTCGCTTTGCCTGCATTCGATAAACGAACCCCGGTATTAATAGCGCCAATGCATTGGAAAAGTAGTAAGGAAATTTACTGTCTTTCATTCAATTTTTTCTCGATAGCCTTAGCAACTGGCTCTGGTACAAATTGTTCAATATTGCCGCCATGAATGGCTACCTCACGAACAATCGTCGAGGAAAGGAACGCAAACTCTTCTTCTGGTGTTAAAAACACACTTTCAAGACCCGGTAGCAACTTTCTGTACATATTGGTTAAACCAAATTCGTATTCAAAATCTACCGTTGTACGTAATCCTCGAATTAACACTTTTGCCTGTTCATGTTTAGCAAAATCCACCAATAACCCAGAAAAGCCTTTTACGCTGACACCCGGAAGATGAGAAACAACCTCTTCCATCAAAGCCACTCGCTCTTCAAGGCTAAACATCGTATTTTTGGACGGGCTTGCAGCAACACCAATGATAACTTCATCAAACATCTCATGCGTTCGTTCGATCAAATTTAAATGCCCATTAGTTACGGGATCAAAGGTGCCTGGATATATCACTTTCATTGGCTGTACTCAGTGTTTTTTGACGTTTTCAAAGCTCGCTAAACGCTTTTTACTCAAGTTAGTTACAATATAGCGCTGATAACCATCTCGGAAAAAAGAAGTTAGCCCAGTAAACTTACTCTTCTTTCTTTGGCTCAATTCACTTTCGAATGCACCATTTTTACTGCCTTGAAACACAACTGGCGGATCCATCCAATACGTGTTGTAGTTCAAGACATCACGCATATGTGTTTGAAATGCATCGATAGGCAAGTCCGTTTGGTTAGACTCAAAGAAGGCGACGATTTTCTTCGCGACATCCAAGTGAATGACATATCCACCGCAGCGTTTTGTATGTGATGCGAGGTAACACAGCTGGCCTGGCTTTTTTACCTTAAAAGGAACGGAGCGATTGCTGTGTTCAATGTTCACAATGAAGTTCACTTCATCACGCATTTCTTCATCAACGCGTTGCAGCTGTGCCAATGTGTCGTTCGCCAGAAAAGCATCATCTTCCAGAACTAAAGCTCGCTCAATACCTCGCTTGACCATTTCTTCATAGACAAGAATATGCTTATACGCACAAGACAGCTCTGGTAGCTTGTCGTTTCCTGTAAAGTACTTCGCTTTCACTTCTGGAGTCAGATCTTTGATATCGCCACGAAGCATATATTCAAAGTTAGCAATCCCTCTCTCTGGAAGGTGCTTATCAATATGGTGTCTGCGCTCTTCATAGCCTTCACTAACATGAATAACAAACACGTGATCTAGAAAACTGGTCATAGGATCTATTTCTCTAAGAGGATTACTGCTGACACTGAGGACAGAAAAACGTATTTCTTTGCCCTATTTTTACGGTTTCGATAATCGTACCACATTCAGGGCATGGCTCTCCCGCTTTACCATAAACTTGAAGCTCTTGTGCAAAATACCCCGGCTTACCATCAGCTTGAGCGAAGTCTTTTAACGTAGTGCCGCCTTGGTTTATCGCCACCTCGAGTGTCAGCTTGATGTTTTTGACTAAACGCTGCCACTCCTCTTGGGTTAACTTGCCAGCAGGGCGAATTGGGTGGATATGAGACTTAAACAAAGATTCGTTGGCGTAGATATTACCTACCCCCACCACCACTTTGTTATCCATAATGAACTGCTTAACCGCTACACGCTTACCTTTGGCTCTCTCCGCCACGTAATCTGCATTGAACTCTTCCGTTAAAGGCTCAGGCCCCATATTCTCTAATACCGCATGTGACTCATTTGGGGCGCTCCATAACCACGCCCCAAAACGTCGCGGATCGTTATAGCGCAAAATCTTGCCATTGGTTAACTTAAGGTCGACATGATCATGTTTACCCGCCGGAAAGTCAGCATCTAACACACGCAGTGAACCCGACATTCCTAAATGAACAATCGCGGTCCCCTCATCCGTTTCAATCAATAGGTATTTCGCGCGACGACTGATATGACGAATGACTTGTCCTTCTAGTCGCTTCAGCTCTCGCGGAATATCCCAGCGCAGTTTCGGAGTTCGGAACACAAATGCCTTGATCGTTTGCCCAAGCATATGCGGACTAATTCCCATTCGGCTCACTTCAACTTCGGGTAATTCAGGCATTTGATTCTCCTTAACAGCACCAAGCACAACAGTAATGAACAATTAGCATAATAGAAAAGCATCACTACAAACACTGCTTTAACAAAGGGTTATTCTATCCAAACGTTACTTTGGCATGATGTAGTTGCCATCAACAGAAATGGCGATCCACTTACCTTGCCAATTGTAAAATAGCCAAAAGTCATTGAGGCGATAAAAAGTAATTCGCTGTGGTTCTTCCAACCCTTGATACCAAACTTCAATGCTCTCAGGAGAAGAAAGGCGCGGCTTTAACTGCTCATATTGTTCAGAGGTAAGCTCAGTTCCCTCTAGTGATTGCCAGCGAGTTATGATTTCTTGTACGGGGATATGAGCTTTGATGTTCGATTGCCACTGGCCATTTTGCTTCTCGACTTCCCAGCCAGCAAAATAGATGGCACTCACTTCATGATCAGAGCGCAGTAAGTTCGGATAAAGATCGACTTGCTCATCGATAAGGTAGGTTTTGATCCAGCTTGGTGCATTGAGAATCACCATGAAGGCAATAACGCCCAAGATTAAAATGTTATTCCAGCGTCGACGTCGCTGAACTCTGCGTGACATACCGTTACCTCGCTTCTTGGGCGCTTAACCTACAGCAACACAGCATAGTGTTACTGTAGGTTTTTCAGACTCACCGTTCATTCATGATTGAATAGGATCGTCATTCAGCGTATTGAATTTGATTAACTCACCTTCACCATTGTTCACCTCTGGCTCATCGGCATGCGAAGAGAAGAAAGATGGTAGAGCATCCAAACGCTGACTAGAGACTCCCATCATTTCAGAAATGGCTTTCATCATAGTAAATCCGTTACGAGGATAATCAATGACTTCCCTCGTTGTAAACTCAGAACCTGTGACAAACAATGGCACTTCGTAAGACGCTTTAACGGAAGGGTCATGTCGAAGATTTTGACCACCATCTCTATGCCCTAAACCATGATCTGATACATAAACCAAATTGTAAGGAATTGGTTGTTGTTTCGCCATCTCGTCAATACGTTGGATTAAATGGTCAGTCTGTTTAATCGACTCGATATAGCAAGAAATCTTGTCACCATTAAAGTCGAATTCAACTTCGCCTTCAATACGGTCACAAAAACGTGGATGAGAGCCTATCAAATGCACAACGATCAGCTTGGATTTCTCATTCGCGGTTAGGGCTTGTTGCACGCTTGGTAAAAGCGTTGAGTCATAGACATTAGAATCTCTAAAACTGCCACTGCGGGTAAACGAAACATGCTCAGCATAGTTAGCTATCGCACTAATGCCTGTATCAAACTGGCCCATACGACCTTGATTAGAGATCCAGAAAGTTTCAACCCCAGCTTTTTCAGCCAAGGTATTAATGTTGTTGTTCAACTCAAGGTTAATGCCATCGTTCATGGTTACATAGCGCATGACCGAAGTGAATGTATTTGGGCCTGGGGATAAAAACTCTGTCCATACCTGTCCTTGCGCACTCGACATAAACGGTGTGTTCTGGAGTGGTAGACCATAAGTGTTCATATAATCTTTGCGAACACTTTCACCAATAATAAAAATCGTATTTCTCGCAGAAGCAGGTTTCTTGGTGATTACCCAAGATGAAGGCACTTCTTTCTGAGCCATTATTTCAGCATTGTATTGGTAGTACTTATCGTAAGAATCATACCAATCAAAGAAGAATCGTACTGGTGGGTAACGCATGTAAGAAAGCAGTGCATGGGTGTAATTGGCATTAACGTTACGGTCGATAATGGTTCTTACTGGCTTACTCAACAAGAGAAATGAGAATAAGATTAAGCAAACTGCTGACGTTTTCCGGCCTCTTAGCGGCGGAACAAACTTGAACATGAAGAAACCAAAAAAGGCAAAAATAGCCGCAATGACCAGCGTTTTAATCTCTAGGTCATTAAAAAACTCGAAAGCTTCTGATGGGTTGGTTTCAATAAGAGAGGAGGTAATTGTGAGGTTTGGGTAACCATAATTCCATGAGACGGGAATGTAACAAGCGGCGATGATGACGAAAGCACCAAATAACCACTGCCCAACTCGGTAGTTCTTTAAAAATGCGATGGTAATTGATAACAGAATCAAACCATCAGCTTTAACTTCATACCCCAAAGCGATGGTCAGCATTAACGCTAGAAGTACCAGTATCACGAACTGCAAGGCTTTAAATCCAAAGTGCATATTAGTTCTGCTCCTAATAACTACTGCTTATAATAAAAAACCCAGCTCGAGAGCTGGGTTTTTTAATCGTCAAAGAGACTCAATCAATTACTTGATTTTCGCTTCTTTGTACATAACGTGCTGGCGTACAACTGGATCAAATTTCTTGATCTCAAATTTGCCTGGCATGTTACGCTTGTTCTTATCAGTTGTGTAGAAGTGGCCAGTACCTGCTGAAGATACTAGACGGATTTTCTCACGAACGCCTTTCTTTGCCATTGCCTATTTCCTCTTAAACGTTTTCGCCACGTGCACGAATATCAGCAAGAACAGTATCAATACCTTTCTTGTCGATGATGCGCATACCTTTTGCAGTAAGGCGTAGTTTAACAAAACGTTTTTCGCTCTCTACCCAGAAACGATGAGTTTGTAGGTTCGGCAGAAAACGACGCTTAGTAGCATTTCGTGCGTGTGAACGGTTGTTACCCGTTACTGGACGCTTACCAGTTACTTGGCATACTCGTGACATGAATGTCTTCTCCAAAATCGTTTCAGCTCGATATCAACCTTGGTGGCCGAACCTCTCTATTTCTTGGAAAGAAGTTAGAGGTTAAGAACCGCTATGGAAAATCCATACAAGGCTATCAAAGGTCGCGCATTATACTAACTTGATATGCATTGCTCAAGACCCGAACAGATCCTTTTTACAGGTTTTCGTGATCTTTTTTTAGACAGCAGGTTTTTTCTAGCAGTCCAAGCTGAATTCAGTTAAAAATTTAGTGGCGAGGATGATAGCAGATTTTTAGCAACTAACAACCTAAAAAATGCACAGTTATATCCACCCTCTTTCTGCAAAAGAAACGCTTTCGCCATCACCGATAACGAAATGGTCCAAAATTCGAATATCCACCAGCGCTAAAGCGTCGATTAAACGCCGGGTAATCCTTCTATCTGCTTGGCTAGGTTCCGCCACACCTGACGGGTGGTTGTGAGCCAAAATCAATGCAGCGGCGTTGTGGTGCAAGGCGCGTTTGACTACTTCTCTTGGATAAACCGATGCAGCATCGAGTGTTCCTTCGAATAAAATCTCATCTTTTATTACCCGATGTTGGTTATCTAGGAAAAGAATGTAGAAAGCCTCTCTTTGACGGTCCCTTAATATAGAAGAAAGATAAAGTTTGGTTTGTTCTGGGCTGGTTAACGCATCACCACGTTTTAATGTCTCGGCTAAATAGCGTTGTGTCATTTCCAAAACGGCTTGTAACTGCACGTATTTCGCTTGTCCTAACCCTTTATGTTGGCAGAACTCTTGCTCTGAGGCAGAAAACAGCTGGCGAAGCGATCCAAAGTCTTGAATGAGAAAATCTGCCAGCTCAATCACATTCATTCCTTGTGTGCCAGTACGAAGGAAAATTGCTAGTAGCTCTGCATCGCTCAATGCTTGTGGCCCTCTATGAAGCAGTTTCTCTCTTGGCATCGATTCACTGGGCAAGGTTTTAAGTATCATCAATGGGACCTGTTCGTTAAACTGCCCCTATTGCACTAAATAAAAAGCGAAAGTCGAAGCCGACTTTCGCTTTTTTCGTTAGCCACTACTTTTCTTTGTAATAAAGAGATCAATCAGAGTTTAAAATGCCCTACGAGATCGTGCATTTCAGATCCTGATCGAGATAACTTGGTACTAATATGCTCCGAACTCTGCAACGTATCATTGATGTGATTCACAATTTGCTGTATTGCCACCAAATTCTGGTTAATGTCCTCTGCTACGGCACTTTGTTCTTCTGCAGCAGACGCCGTTTGAATCCCCATATCACGGATGGTGCCGATGGAATGATGCACACCAGATAATGACTGCTGAATCAGCGATGACTCTTCTACTGTCTTCACTCCACGCTCTTGACTTGCAGCCATCGTTGTTACCGCTCTAGAGACTCCGCTTTGCAACTGTTTAAGCATATCGCCAATTTCATGAGTGCTGTTCTGAGTTCGACTCGCCAATGAACGCACTTCGTCTGCAACGACAGCAAAGCCACGCCCCTGTTCACCCGCTCGTGCCGCTTCAATCGCAGCATTCAAAGCTAACAAGTTGGTTTGCTCCGCAATCTCACCAATCACATCCAGCACCTTGGTAATTTGCTCGGTTTGCTGGCTTAATTCAGAAATCGCTTCAGACGTACTATTCACTTCTTCGACCAGCTTACTAATGCCATCAATGGCTTGGTCGACTTCCCGCTGCGCTTCCGTCACCTGATCATTGGCATCATCGATCGCCTGCGCCGTCGCGTTCGTGTTAGTCGCCACCTCTTTCGCCGTCATGCTCATCTGTGTTACCGCCGTCACTACTTTTTCCGTTTCTAAGCAGTGATTTTGCATCTGCCCACTCGCTTGAGAGGTTTGTTGATCAAGTTCACCCGATACGGTTTGTACCGTGGTAGCAGAGCGATGAATGTCTTGCATAAGCGGGTGGAGCTTATCCATAAACTCATTAAACGCTGTCGCAACTTCTCCCACTTCATCTTTACTTTCGATTTTCAGACGTGCTGTTAGGTCCCCTCCACCAGCAGCAACATCTTTGAGTGATGTCGCTATGTGTTGTAAAGGTTGAATACCTTTAGTCACAGCGATACTGGTTAGAATACTTGTGATGATAAGGCCAATAACTGAGATCGTAACTGCAGATAGCGTATGCTCGTTCAATTCTTGTGTCCGTAGTTCACGCTGTGCGGCCACTTGCTGATCGATATCATCGATATAAATACCAGTACCCAGCACCCAGTCCCATTTCGATAAGTATTCTGCGTAACCTAGTTTTGGAGCCTGAGCATCAATTGAAGGTTTATGCCATGAGAAATAAAGGAAGCCATCACCATTTTTAGAGGCGTCAATCAATCCGCCAATGACTGCTACACCATTTTCATCTTTCAGGCCAATGAGGTTTTTACCTTCCAAAGATGGTTTAATCGCATGCAGCGTGTTCACACCTTTTGAGTCGTAAGCAAAGAAATAACCATCACTCTCAAAACGCATTGCTTTGAGGATTTCTTTTGCTGCTTCTTTGTTGCTGCCATTCACATCCGTGTCGTAAAGTGGCTTTATCGCTGTCACCCCCATCATCATGTAGGCTTGTAACTCTTTCTTCCGGGTCTCTATGAGCTCTTGCCTATCCCGTACCAACTCCGCCTCTAAACTATTACTACTATTGATGTAGTACACCACAGAGATCAATGTGGTGATCAATAGCAGAGGGATCAGAGTAACCAGCAGCAATTTACTTCGACTTTTCAATACCATTTTTATTTTCCACTACCTTGTTATCGTTCTTTTCTCTCTATCTTGCCGAGCACACAAGAATTGTCTGTGAAGTAAGCAAAACTTTTCTACAACGTTCGGTTACTAATATTCTGTTGTTTGATGTGGATTAGCTTCTGGACAGATTTGCCTGGGCGATGAAAGATTCACTTGTGCTAAACTCGTCGCCAGAAAAATTGGAGATCTCACATGCAAACACTAGCAGGAAAGAAAATTCTACTCGGCATCAGTGGCGGAATTGCCGCGTATAAATGTGCGGAGCTAACCCGTCGCCTAATAGAAAGAGGCGCGCAAGTTCAAGTAGTGATGACCAAAGCGGCGAAGGAGTTCATCACTCCATTAACCATGCAGGCTGTTTCTGGCCGTCCGGTATCGGACAGCTTGTTAGACCCTGCTGCAGAGGCGTCGATGGGCCACATTGAACTGGCAAAATGGGCAGATTTGGTTCTTCTTGCACCTGCGACTGCCGACTTGATTGCACGTATGTCGGCTGGCATGGGCAATGATTTATTGACCACGCTAGTACTTGCAACCGATTCACCAATCGCGGTTTCTCCTGCAATGAATCAGCAGATGTACCGCAACATCGCAACCCAAGAAAACATCGCAACACTAGCACGCCGCGGTATGCACATTTGGGGCCCTGCAGCAGGCGAGCAAGCGTGTGGCGATGTAGGCCCAGGTCGAATGCTAGAGCCAATGCAGCTTGTTCATCTGTGTGAACAGTTTTTCCAACCAAAACTGTTAGCTGATAAATCGATTCTGATCACTGCGGGTCCAACCCGAGAAGCCATTGACCCCGTGCGTTACATCTCTAACCATAGCTCAGGAAAAATGGGCTTTGCGTTGGCGAATGCTGCTGCACAATTGGGCGCTAACGTGACACTTGTCAGCGGCCCAGTAAGCTTGAACACGCCAGCCGGAGTAGAGCGAATTAATGTGGCTAGCGCACAAGAGATGCACGATATAGTCATGGCTCATGCCGCAAACCACGATGCCTTTATCAGCTGTGCTGCCGTGGCAGATTACCGTCCTGAGGATGTCGCGTCTCAAAAGTTGAAAAAGACTGAAAACAATGATCATATGACCATCAAAATGGTCAAAAACCCTGATATTGTTGCGGCCGTCGCAGCGATGACCGAACAACGCCCATTTACGGTAGGTTTCGCTGCCGAAACGAATGACGTCGAAACGTACGCACGTGGCAAACTGTTGAAGAAAAACCTCGATATGATTTGCGCCAATGATGTTTCAGTTGAAGGTCAAGGGTTTAACAGCAACGATAACGCCATCACTTTATTCTGGCCACAAGGCGATCAGGCATTAGCATTGGAATCCAAGGAAGCCCTAAGCTTTAAAATTATGGAAAAAATGCTCGAGTTGATGCCATAACGACTCGAAACACCATTCGGTTTTCATCAAAAACTGGCACAAATTTGGTACAAAGATGACAAGTGAGGGTGTTAAAGCTCCCATTACACCCTCGCTGGTCTAGTGTGATGCCAAATAGCGTCTTATAATCCCCTCCGCTCAACTTTGTATTTTGAAAGGAAGTAACTAAATGGCCGGCAGTAAAAAATCCAATCGTCGTGAAGAAATCTTGCAAGCACTCGCACAGATGCTTGAATCTACAGAAGGCGCTTCACGCATTACTACGGCAAAATTGGCAAAACAAGTCGGGGTGTCAGAAGCCGCACTTTACCGCCACTTCCCTAGTAAAGCTCGCATGTTTGAAGGTTTGATTGAATTCATTGAAGAAGCTTTGATGACTCGAATCAACCGTATTTTAGATGATGAAAAGGATACGCTAGAGCGTATTCGCATGGTGATGCACCTTATTTTAGCATTCTCAGAACGTAACCCTGGCCTGACACGTATTCTTTCTGGCCATGCTTTAATGTTTGAAAATGAGCGCCTACGTGAACGTATCAACCAACTGTTTGAGCGTATTGAAACGCAACTTCGCCAGATCCTGCGTGAACGTAAGATCCGTGAAGGCAAATCGTTCCCAGTCGAAGAACGCATTCTAGCCGCTCAAATCCTTGGACAAGTTGAAGGTAGCCTAAACCGCTTTGTTCGCAGTGATTTCAAATACCAACCTACCGCGAATTTTGACGAATATTGGGCTCTTCTTAGTGCACAAATAAAGTAGAGACTATGAGTAAAGAAAAATACGCACAACCCGAGTTTTCTTTTTCCCTTCTCCACCCTCGTAATTGGGGAGTTTGGCTCGGGTTTGGCGCTTTAGCCATTGTGGTCAATCTCCTCCCATACCGCTTATTACTGTCACTAGGCCGAACTCTTGGTCATATCGGTATGCGTTATGGTCAAAAGCGAGTCCATATCGCCAAGCGCAACTTAGAGTTAGCCTTCCCAGATAAAACAGCAGAAGAAATTCAGTGCATCGTTGAAGAAAACTTCAAAAACACCGGCATGGCATTGATTGAAACTGGCATTACTTGGTTTTGGCCAACATGGCGTTTCAAAAATCTGATCGTTGAAAAAGATCTTGATGCGCTACGTGAAAAAGCGGCAGATGGAAAAGGTGTCTTACTATGCTGCGTTCACGCGCTGAACTTAGAAATCACTGCTCGTGCTTTTGCGGTATTAGGTGTTGCAGGGTACGGAGCATTCCGTCCACACGACAACCCAGCATACAACTTTATTCAGTATTGGGGACGCACGCACAATGGCAATAAACTGATTGACCGTAAAGACGTTAAGCAGATGATTCGTGTGCTGCGGAGCGGTGAACGTTTGTTCTACTTACCAGACCATGATTACGGCCGTAACAAGTCTGTGTTTGTGCCTTTCTTCGCAGTCGAGGATGCATGTACTACAACCGGTACCAGTATTCTGGCTTACACGTCTAAATGTTCAATTATTCCGGGCTCTGGTTTTCGTAATGAAGATGGCAAGTACGAAATCATTGCTGATAAGTGCATTGAAGCCGATTACCCGCAAAAAGACGACGTCGCCGCTGCTGCCTACATGAACAAGTTTGTAGAAGAAGTGATTCTACGCGCACCAGAGCAATGGATGTGGCTACACAAACGCTATAAAACAATGGCAGATGAGAATACACCGAAAGGCATTCGCTATAAGTGAGTCGCATAGGCCCTAGGTTTTAGAGCCTAGGATCCTAGGTGGAGCGCAGTAACAGTTTGTGCAGTTCATTACTGGCTAAGAGTCACTGGAATAAAGAACACGCTGCGCTTCGCCTACGGAAACACATTAACTAAACCTAATAGCGTCATTCCGGACGAGCTCAAGCGAGCATCCGGAATCTACTATTAGTGGACTATTTAGTTACTGTATATTGCCTTAGAGAAGTCAAACTCGGACAGTAGATTCTGAATCACGTTCGTTCCTCACTGTTCAGAATGACAAGCATTTTCCTTATAAATCAAAAAGAAAAAATATACGCAATCCGGCGTTCAAAACATTAGGTCCTAGGACTTTACTTTCCAAGGACCTATCTCTTCCCTTAAATGCCGTATTCTGCGCGGTACGCTTTTACTGCTTCTAGGTGCTCTTTGTCTGTACCTTTTTCTTCAAGAAAAGTCACAAGATCAGTCAGGCTTACGATTGAGATGATGGCACAACCAAAGTCGCGTTCCACTTCTTGAATCGCAGACAGTTCACCTTTGCCTTTTTCTTGACGGTCAATCGCAACCAACACACCTGCTAGGTCTGCACCATTTGCTTGGATGATTTCCATTGATTCGCGAATTGCGGTACCTGCTGTGATTACGTCATCTACCAGCATGATACGACCTTCAAGCGCTGAACCCACAAGGTTGCCACCTTCACCGTGATCTTTTGCTTCTTTACGGTTGAAGCAGTAAGGCGTATCGATGTCGTGGTGATCCGCTAGCGCTACTGCTGTCGTAGTCGCGATTGGAATACCTTTGTAAGCAGGACCAAACAGTACATCAAATTCGATGCCTGAATCCGCAAGTGCCGCTGCGTAGAAACGACCAAGACGCGCTAGGTCACGACCAGTATTGAAAAGACCAGCGTTAAAGAAGTACGGGCTTTTACGGCCAGATTTCAAAGTAAACTCACCAAACTTAAGAACTTCTTTCTCAAGTGCAAACTCAATAAATTCACGCTGGTATGCTTTCATTATTTTCTCTCTATGTCCTTGGTTTCTTGTGTCTCTTCTCAACAATCATTCATTTCTCTATTGTCGAGATAAAAAAATAGCCCCCATAATGGGAGCTACTAAAATCAATTGGCTAACGCCGCCTTCTGCGCTGCGACAATTTCCGTGATGCCGACTTTCGCCGACTCTAACAGTGCCATCAGCTGTTCATGACTGAACGGTTCACCTTCTGCGGTGCCCTGAATTTCAATCATCTTGCCTTCTTCCGTCATCACAACGTTCATGTCTGTGTCTGCCGCTGAATCTTCAACGTACTCAAGGTCACACAGAACATCATCACCTAGCAAACCAACTGAAACTGCCGCTACGTGACCTTTCATTGGGTTTGCTTTTAGCTTGCCGTTATCCACTAGGTGTTGGAACGCATCCGCTAGAGCAACGCTTGCGCCGCTGATAGATGCTGTACGAGTACCACCGTCTGCTTGGATAACATCACAGTCAACCGTGACCATGAACTCACCCATTGCTTGTAGATCAACTACCGCGCGTAGGCTGCGTGCGATCAAGCGTTGGATTTCCATTGTACGGCCACCTTGCTTACCGTTCGCTGCTTCACGACGAGTGCGCGAGTGAGTCGCACGAGGTAGCATGCCATATTCAGCTGTTACCCAGCCTTTACCTTGACCTTTTAGCCAACGAGGCACAGATTCTTCAACGGTCGCATTACACAACACTTTGGTGTTACCAAATTCAACTAACACTGAGCCTTCAGCGTAAGCTGTGTAGTTACGAGTAATTTTGATTGGGCGAACTTGGTCCGCCTTGCGATCGTTTGGACGCATGGGCATCTACCTTAAGTAATGAGGAGAAGACGATTTGGTTGGGCGCAGATTATAGCGGAATCGATTAAATAAAGCTATCTGGACAATCTCTACACAGAATAGCAAAGCCACAACTCTCTGGCTGTGCTACTATTGCGGGGTAATTTTCAGCAAATTAGAAGACAGGAAAATTCGATGATTTACAGTATGACAGCGTATGCGCGCAAAGAAGTAAAAGGCGATTGGGGCAGCGCAGTGTGGGAAATCCGCAGTGTGAACCAACGCTACCTAGAAACTTACTTCCGCATGCCAGAACAGTTCCGCGCTCTTGAGCCTGTACTGCGTGAGCGTTTTCGTAAGCGCCTAGCACGCGGCAAAGTAGAATGTAGCCTACGCTTTGAAGCAAACCCAGCAGCAAAAGCTGAACTAAGCATCAACGAAGCACTGGCAAACCAAGTGATCAAAGCGGCTGAACAAGTGATGCACATGACGGGCGAACTAAGCCGCATCAACCCATTCCAAGTAATGCAATGGCCAGGTGTGATGGAAACGCCAGAGCAGAACATGGATGAGGTTAACAAAGAACTGCTTGCTGCCTTTGATGAAGCAATTAGTGAGTTCATTGAAGCGCGTGGTCGTGAAGGCGACAACATGAAAGCGCTGATCGAGCAACGTCTAGACGCGATCACCGCAGAAGTAGTTAAAGTTCGTGCACGTATGCCTGAAATCCTAGAGTGGCAACGTGAGCGTCTATTCTCAAAATTTGAAGATGCGAAAGTTGAACTAGACCCATCTCGCGTAGAGCAAGAGCTGATCCTTCTGGCACAGAAATCAGACGTAGCGGAAGAGCTAGACCGTCTTGATTCTCACGTAAAAGAAACCACAAACATCCTGAAGAAAGGTGGCGCAGTGGGCCGTCGTCTGGACTTCATGATGCAAGAGTTTAACCGTGAGTCGAACACGCTAGCGTCAAAATCTATCAGCACAGACATCACTGCATCAGGTGTTGAACTAAAAGTTCTGATTGAGCAGATGCGCGAGCAGATCCAAAATATTGAGTAAGATTTATATAAAAGCGCTTACTGCCATCAACTATTGCTAGATGGAGCCTTATTTAATACCAACCGTGGCCAAGTAAGATTGACCACGGTTTGATCTGAAGGTCTGAAATACAGGGAATTAACCAACAGGTTTAGCATCCGTTTCAGGGGTCCCATTCTGCAAACTATCACCCTGCTCCGACTCTTTAATAGAATCAATAATGTATTGAGGTCTCGCTTTCACTTCAGTGTATATACGTCCTACATATTCACCAAGAATACCGATAGTTATCAGCTGAACACCGCCAAGAAAAACCATCACAGTCATCAGAGATGCGTACCCTTGGACATCAATACTAAACAGCAGTTTTTGCATAATAATAGAGATGCCATAGAGGATTGATAAGAATGAAATTCCGAAACCAACATAACTGGCCAATTTTAATGGCGACGTACTAAAGTTCGTAATCCCCTCTATAGCCAAGTTTAATAGCTTAAAA
Organism: Vibrio sp. WZ-1; assembly: GCF_052037695.1. Classification (NCBI taxonomy): domain Bacteria; kingdom Pseudomonadati; phylum Pseudomonadota; class Gammaproteobacteria; order Vibrionales; family Vibrionaceae; genus Vibrio; species Vibrio sp. WZ-1. Next base: position 71,944 of record NZ_JBQEQR010000066.1, read on the forward strand.
GTATTGAATTTGGTTGTCCCTGCACATCGTTCTGGTCTTTTATATTCAACGATCACAGGCTCAAACCCAGGCCATGAAAGAAGACCTTTCATAAACAGATTTCTTTCTTGCAAACTGATAATGATGTCTACAATTCGTCTATCCATAAGACGAAAGTCACCAACATTCTCCTCAATCTTTGAATGAGATAAAGCATTGTGCACTTTGTAAAAATAATTAGCGGTTACACGCTTCATCCAGTGGTCTCGACTTCTATCCGCTCGCTTTGCCAAAACAATCTTAGCGCCACCTTCCCATTGGTGATACATAGTCTCAATCAACTCAATTGGGTCTTGGAGGTCAACATCCATCGGAATCACAATATCGCCGCGACAGTGCTCTAGGCCACAGAATAAGGCAGGTTCTTTACCAAAATTACGAGAAAAGTTGATGAGACGGACATTGGCATCTTTTGCTACTAGTCTCTCAATCAATGACGCAGTTTTATCTGCACTGCCGTCATTAACGAAGACAATTTCAACATTTTTCGTTTTGAGGAAGCGATCATTTCTCGCTGCGTGATAAAACGTTTCAACAGTTTCTTGTTCATTGAAAACGGGAACAACAAGAGAAATAAGCATCATTTTTCCTTTTTAAAAAGAAACTTCGAGAACCTATAGCCTATGACTAAACTCAAGGCTGAAAAGGTTATCAACGAAAGAAGTGACGGCAACATCAAGTAATCACCCAAATAGCCGATCAAATAGCTTAAAGAGCCCATAAATACTACATAGATGGCATACTCAATCGGCTTATACCTTGCCTTAAATGTAAACTTCGCATTCAGTAAATAAGAGCACGATACTGCCAAACTAAATGCAGCAAGGTTGCTGATACTTTGGGCGTATCCCAAAGCAATCAGAGAAAAAAAACTAATAAAATGGACGCCGGTATTTACCACTCCGACTAGCGTGTAACGAGTGAACATTATTGTGGCTGTGTTTTCTGTAATGTAACGAGGTACTGAATATAATCTTTAAGAGACACATGTTGCGTTGGCTGTAATTGAGTAACACTGTTAATGCCTTGATATTGAGCAAAACAACTGTTCGCGAAATCACTTTCATCTGTCGAGAACGTCCCCCAATCATAAAACTGAGGTGCTTTCAGAAATTTGTATTCTTGAGGAATCAACATGTCATCACTACTTGTCAGCTTTGATAATGGCTTGGTAACAAGGACATATTCTGTTATTCGTAAGCCAATAGTTTCAAGAGCCACGATGCTTGCACTCAAAGTAAACAATGGAATAAACACATAGGCTCGGATCTTAGATTTCCACGTTAACTGTACAAAAATCGACAGAATAAACGCACATAGCACACTTGCCGTGAAGTATGCCCTACGAGCAGGTAGCACACCGACACTATAAGCAGAGACATCGACAATAAGAATGCAGTGAAGGAAGACAAGCATAATAGCCGTTGAGCGATGCTGTACATGATTGTTGGTTCTTAGGAGGAAAACTAAAGCAATACAGGAAACTAAAAAGTTAGCAAATAAAATTGTCGCCCCAAAAGCATCGCCTGACGGTTTCATTTCATTAGATAACAACAACACTAATAAAGTCGCTAATACCGTAATGTAGCCCATAACCCATTGCTTCGCGGTTACTGGCATAAAACGATATTGCGACTGCAACTTGAACACAAAATAAGTACAAGCAATAGAAGCTAGAGCAACAAAGTAATTCGTTTTATACATCGATTTACCAACAGCATTCAGATAATGCGATGTAAACGTTGGTAATTCAAAAGTGTAAAGCCAAGTAATGAGCTGACCCAAAGAGACATAGTCTTCAACACCTTGAGCTCTGACTGAAGTGCCAGGGGCAGTGTACAGCGCTAAGAAGCCTGCAATGTAGAAGAGTATAGGGACAACAAAACGGACCTGCGTTGTTTGACGCGTGTATTTTCGATACGACAGAATCGTTAAGTGGATCAAACAGCCAATAGCACCTAAATCAAAGCTACTCATACCAGCCGCAAAGCTTAGAAGGCAAAATAATCCGACAACGAATAGATTAGACCTCTCGTACCAACTACTAACTCCCGCATAATGGTAGCGATAAACAACGAAATGAATTAAACACAAGGCCAACGACCAAGCGTAATTTACGGCTCCAGCACGCCAGAGTAAGACCGCACCAAATACCGTAGAAAGTGACAATAGCGTAAAGAAAGTGATTATAAACAAGCTATCGTCTTTGCTTTTTCCTTGATGGGCAAACAAAAGTGGAAATACCAAGCCAATAATGATGGCAAACACAAGCGAGTTTACGACCGCAAAAGACGTTCCCGTTAACCCTGTGAAGAAAACGGATAATAACTCACCTAATCTAGCATTCCATGTTGTATATGAACGCACAACAGCATCGACATCACCAGATGATAAAAGATGGCAAAAGTCATCAGAGATGAGAGGAAAAGTAAGGTTGAGGAAAAACATAAAGGCAACAAGCATTGCCGTAACAAAGAAATATCGATGTCTAACCAAGTCGAACATAATCGCACAGATCGTTTTTTTTAACATTTTGCCTAATAGTATGCTATGTGCTTTATGTTTACTAGGAGGGGTCATTACCCTTATTGTTGAGTTGAGATTTTAAGCAAAGATTCACTGATGACGAATGCACATCATTGGGTAAATAGATTTTATAGAAAAGTCTAAGCGTGCCGACTGTTTGCTACTTCTTACTTCGAGTCATTCAAGGTAACTTTAGGGAAATAAAAGTCGCACTGGCCCATCCATTTCATGAGCATTTTATTTGTAACAAATTGCTATTCTGAACCTCTAAATACAACAAAGCCTTAAATACTCTTCAACTGCAAAGCTCTTTGTACTACAACATGAGTACCCTATTTCTTTCTACCTTGACAAAAATCAGCTAGTGATTGATGGCGATGAGCTCATTTAGAGTCATTGCAAGCACGACTGCTCAGCTACTTTATCGAGAACCGTGGGAAAGTACTGAGCCCGACTGTTTACTGCTAAGTCCAAAAGCACGAGTTTGATTGTATCTGCCACAGCAATACTAATTGTTAGATTTATTGCTGCTTAAACAGTGAACAAAGTAGATTGAATGACGTCAAAAGCCCCTATCACAAGAGGCTTTTTTATGAACTTTAGTCTGCGTTAGGCATTGAGATTCTTCATACAATGCTCGCATAGCACTGGCTTTTGCTTTACAGACTTAACTCGAAGACGCTGCCAGAAAGAAGGTTCAGCTTTAGTCACAAAAATACCGCCGAGCAATGGCAGCAGCAGGGCAACAGAAACCAACGACAAACTGTTACCAGCAATCCATGTAGAAAGACTCAGTGCGATCAACGGGAAGAACAGGAAGCAAATCGAGGCAGTAAACGGCGTCGACACTTGTCCAAGCTTAAAGTACGCCACGATGCCACCGACACTGGCAAACATGCCGAGATAAATCACAGCGGTAATCGAATCGATCGAGAACTGAGAAATGTCTGGCTGCTCGACAAGCAGTGACGTGATAAACAACAGAACTGAGGCAACAAAGCTTGGAAAGGCATTGTAAGTTAGTACAGGAATGCCCTTACAGAACTTTTCGACAAACACATACATCACCGCATGAATCGCGACGGCCCCACCTAAAGCAAGAAAGCCCAGCAGATAATCCTCGCCACCTAAACTCATCTCTTTCGCCAGAATCAAAACTAAGCTCAATACCGCGACCAAAAGACCGGCAATCTGCGATTTACGTAACCTAAGCCCAAGGAATAAGCTCGATGTCACCATGACTGCGATTGGCATATTGGCGAAGATGATCGAAGCAAGACCCGATGAAATGTACTGTTCGCCAAAAATCATCAAGGTAAATGGAATCGCGAAATAGAAAATCGCGACCACGAACATCCAAAATACTTTTCCCTTAGGAAAGAACAGGGGCTGATTGAGGTGTTTCGCCAACATGATTAATAGCGGCGCTGCGATCAAAAAGCGCAGTCCGGTAGCAAAAATGGGCGGAATAGTTTGCACCGCCACTTCCATCGCAAACCACGTGGTGCCCCAAATTAAACACACAGACACAAACAAGATGATCGGTAAATGCTTATGCGTCATGGCGACCTCCCGCTTTTCGGTTGATAACAAGGTTTGGCAGGTGCACAGCAAGGTGCTCGTTACGAGCAATTAGATTAGTTTTCATTTTTCATTCCCATCACAGGATGGTGCAAATAGAGAGCTATTCACACGCATAACAAATTCACACGGCAATTCGTGCAGTAACATTGTTGGCAGCGATACGCTGCGAGATAGGAATTAAGCTATCGGAGGGCGATAGTGAGCGTGCATGTCTGCACTGGTGTAGAGTACCGTTTTGCTTACCGCCAGTTCATCTCTGTACGGTGCTTCATAAGAGCGCAGTTGAGTTTCAACAACAGCGCTACCCGACGCGTGACCATGGGAGCAACACTGCTTTTCAAAGCATGTCCCGCCCGGCTCACAACAACCGGGCTCGTCCTGTTCTACTGAGCCAAAGGTTAAATCACAGTAGCTAATATGCAGAGACTCACTCGCCGTGATATGGCTCACTGTTGATGGTATTTCTGCACGAGCGGTACCGCTTGAAAGCGCAAATGCAATCAAAACACTCAACAGAAAATAAATTGTCGATGTGCTTTTCGCCAACATCACAATATCTCATCAAAACAGGTAGAAAAGGTTAGTGTGAAGATACTCATCAATAGAGCAAGAAACAAGATGGCTTGAGATGACTTTACACTTTTTTACCCCAATGCCATTTGGGTGTAATTTTCCTTCACGCCAAAACAAAGCCTCGCACTGGGCGAGGCTTAATAACATCATTCGTCTTTTTCGGCGGTTTGATTATCTATATACGGCCAATAATGATGGCCTACTCGAATAACCAAGGTTGCGGCAGCCAGAATAAACGCGGCTAAAGAAAGCCATACGATCATCACGGAGTCGAGATCTTTCATACCAAGCGTGATGTAACGAGCAATGGCCATCATGGCAATGTAGATCGGGTAACGAACAGGGATCTTACCGTTCATTACAAATTGCCCGACCATGGCAAGCACTTCCAGATAGATGAACATCAATAAGATATCATCAAGTGAAACACGCTTTTGCACATAGATGTGGACAAACTCTTCAACCATTGCCCATACAGTAGCCAAAGTAATGGCGACCAAGAGCACAGCTTCAAGCAGATGAAAAAGTTTCAGAAATGGGCGGCTGAATGATTTAGGTAAATGCGACGGCATGGCCAACTATCCAAAAAAATCAAAGGAATAAGTTTGCAGTGTAGCACGCTATTTTAAAGAAGCTGAAGACGCGCCCTCTCTCCAGCGAGAAAAAAACGCATAATAAAAACGCTCCAACTAAGTGGAGCGTTTTTCGATGATGATTTTACTCAGCGGATGGCGTTACGCCACTTGCTGCTTTTTTTCTGCTAAACGCTTTTTCTTGCGGTATTTCGGGTGTGTAATCGGAATCGCCGATAAAAGCTTTTTGGTGTAATCGTTCTGAGGGTTCGCGTAGATCTCCTTCGCGTTTCCGGCTTCTACTACTTTACCAAAGTACATCACCGCCACTTTATCAGACACATGCTTCACTACAGACAAGTCATGAGAGATAAAGATGATTGCAAGGTTCATCTCTTGCTGGAGCTGCAGTAGCAAGTTCAAGATCTGCGCCTGGACCGATACATCCAACGCTGAAACCGACTCATCACAAATCAACAGTTTAGGCTTTAGCGCAATCGCACGAGCGATACCAATACGCTGACGCTGACCACCAGAGAATTCATGTGGGTAACGGTTTACTGCGGTTTCAGGCAGACCTACTTTAACCAGTAGCTCTTTAACCCACTGCTTACGCTCTGCAGATGTGCCCACATTGTGAATCACGTACGGCTCTTCGAGAATCATGCCAATAGTATGACGCTGATTAAGTGATTCCATTGGGTCTTGGAATACGATCTGCATATCTTTACGCAGAGAACGCATCTGCTTTACGGATAACTTGGTGATGTCTTTGCCTTCAAAGAAAATCTTGCCCTCAGTTGGCTCATACAACTTGAGAATCGTGCGGCCCAAGGTACTTTTACCACAACCAGACTCGCCCACTAGGCCAAGAGTTTCCCCCTCGCCTACTGATAATGACACACCATCAACCGCTTTAATGGTGTAGCCTTTCTTAAACAGCCCTTTACCAGATACAAAGTGCTGCTTAAGATCTTCAATTCTTAATACTTCTTTAGCCATAACATCCTCTTTTATGACGTGCTCACTTTGCACCTGTTAGCTAGCAAACATGCTGGCATCAATTGGCTTAATGTCGATCATCTGTTTGGGTTCATTATCCAAACTAGGCATCAACCCCATCAAGCGCTCTGTGTAAGGGTGTTGTGGATTATCAAATAGCTCAAAAATCTCCGCTTTTTCGACAATACGACCACCGTACATCACCGCCACGTCATCACACACTTCGGCAACCACACCAAGATCGTGGGTAATGAAGATCATCGCCATGCCCGTCTCTTCTTGAAGCTCATTCATTAAGTCAAGGATAGATGCTTGAACGGTTACATCCAGCGCGGTAGTTGGTTCATCACAAATCAAAATGTCAGGCTTACATGCCAACGCCATCGCAATCATCACACGCTGACGCATACCACCTGATAAGTTATGTGGGTACTCGTTCAAGCGCTTTTCTGGCATTGGAATTTTAACTTTCGCCAGCATTTCAATGGCATAAGCTTCCCGCTCTTTTTTCCCTAATTCTGGGCGATGCAGCTCTAGCACTTCACAAAGCTGGCGACCGATAGAATGCACCGGGTTCAGTGCCGTCATCGGATCTTGGAAAATGATCGAAATACGGTCACCACGCATGGCGTACATCTCTTCTGCTGGGAGCGTCACGAGATTAGTGCCACGATAGTTAATCTCACCATTAATGATATTACCGTAAGGCTTAGGTAACAGACCCATGATGGACATTGAGGTCACACTCTTACCACTGCCCGACTCACCTACCAAACCAAGCGTACGACCGGCACGAACATCAAAGTTGACACCATGCAGTACCTTTACCGGGCCGTCGTCGGTCGTGAACTCAACTTCTAAATCTTTAACACTTAGGATTACATCGTTTTCCATAACACATCCTTACAGCTTATAAGTGTCGTCAACAACAACAAGTGGCTCAAAAGTTTTACCTGACTTCATCGCCTTTTCGGTTTGTTTCTTAGTATCTTTATCTAACCAGAACACACCAAGGCCTGGAGAAAACGCGTTAGGGAAAAGCATCGACGTTCGTTTCGTCATTGGCTGCTCAGGATACTTCATCCAACGCCAATGACCTTCGCGGGTATATGGCACCATATATCCAGGAACAATTACGGCAGCGTCATTAATAACGGTTTGGATTTGACGAGAAAGCGCACGTTTTTTATCGATATCAAACTCATGTTTGAAATCCATAATAAGTGCATCTAGTTCTGGAGAGCTGTAATTAGCATGGCTGTTCGTTTGCGGCTTGTTCGCATTCACTGAATGGAAATACTCCCAGTATGCAGGAACCTCTGCTGTTCCCATCGTTAAGAAAGCCACCTCGTGCTTCTTCTCTAAGATGTATTTAAACGCCGATGAACCATCCACCAAGTTTAATGTGTACTCAAGACCAGCAAGTTTGGCTTGTTCTTTGAGAAATGACATTCGCGGCGTATGACCAGCAAAGCTATACGTGATGGCAAAACTTAATCGCTGACCTTTATCGTTAACACGGATACCGTCCTCAGCAATTTGGTCAAATCCCGCCGCCTCAAAGTATTCCACTGCTTTTTCAGGCTCAAACTTTGGTGGTATGGCATCTTTCAAATCATAATCACCGCGCCCTACGCCTAAGGCATTCGGTTTACGAACATAATCCCCACGAGTGAGTTTTTCGATCATGCCATCAAAGTCACTCGCCAATGCGATCCCTTTGCGCACATTCAAATCACTTAGCATTGGGTTAGCAGTATTCAGCCATAAGCCGCCAGCGCCTTCTGGATATTGGTTGTAACCCCAAAACTTGGTGATATAGCCCTTCTCATATGGCGCACTTTTGGTCTTATCATGCCAAAGAATCGGCCTTACCAAACCAAATGAATCAAGCTTGCCTTTTTCAAAGTGCTTCATCGCAATATCTGCATCACGGATCACGGTAAAGCGGACTTTTTCTACATTGTAGCGATTCTTATAGTATGGATTGGAGTAACCCCACCAATCTTCCCCTACGTGATTAAAAGTAACACTTTTGCCTTTTTTGATTTTATCTAGGTAGTAAGCAAACGTCGTTGGCTCACTCTTAAAGTTGTATTTGCGAACAAAGTTGTCATCGATGCCATCGCCATTTTCATCTTTTGATGGATTAGCGTAAAAATGCGCAGGTCGAGGGGTCAAGGAGCCAAGCGTATACAGTAGATCTTCTTGGTTTTTCTCTGAACCAGAGACGAAAGCCAAGGTGTGGTCATCGTATTTGATGACATCCGCGATCACATTGGTGTAGTACTCGTTATACCATGGCGCAACGATGTCTTTAGAGCGGTAGAACTTAAGCATGAAGACAAAATCATCAGCAGTAACTGGCTTGCCATCAGACCACTGGGCTTTTGGGTTTAGCTTGAAATAGATAGTTTTGTTATCGTCATCGAACGCCCATTCATTGGCTAGGTCAGGAATCCACTCTAGCGTGTTTGGATGCTTCCGTACTAAGTTTGGTGCATCATCAGCAAACCATCCGCGCAGCCCGGAGTTAGAATCTGGGCCAACACTGCGAAGTGTCTGAGGGAAACTAGACATGAAGGTACGATAAGTGCCACCAAACTTAGCATTTTCTGATGCATATAACGGGGCATCCCAATTCGTATGCCAGTTTAAGTCAGTCGGAAGCGTCGATGACATCGCACCAAAACTCAGGGCGCTCAGCGTAGACGCTAAAAATAATTTATTCATAAAACTTCCCTTTTTTATGTTTTGCTCACAATGCTTGCTTAAACATAGCGTGTGAATTTTTTCGGGTCGAATGCCGCTCGAATCGCTTCACCGATAAAGGTCACCATGACCAATACCAGTACGATTGAAGCCACAACTGATGAAACAATCCATGGCGAGTCTAAATTCGACTTACCTTGTTGCAACAGTTCGCCCCAACTTGGAGTTGGTGGCATCAAGCCAAGACCGAGGTAATCCAGAGCCGTTAGCGCGGTAATGTTGGCGGCGATAGTAAATGGCGCAAGCGTCACAATCATTACCATTGTGTTTGGCAAAATGTGGTTAAACAGGATACGACCAGTTGAAGCGCCTAATGCACGAGCTGCCATGACGTATTCACGCGCAGACTCTTTATAAGTCATGGTTCGCATATACCAAGTCATCCCCATCCAACCAAAGAGGACGTTAATGGCGACGAATAAAGTAAAGGTAGGCTGAACAATCGATACTAGGATCATGATGACGTACAGGAACGGTACCATTGACCAAACTTCAATGAGGCGCTGAACGAACAAGTCGAACTTTCCGCCCCAGAAGCCCATCGCACAACCCACCGCGGTACCGATAGCATAAGAAATGGCCATCGTTAGTAACGCAAAACCCATTGCGGTACGGAAGCCATATACTAATCGAGCTAAAATATCTCGGCCGATAACATCGGTGCCCAAATAATGTTTGTCTTCAGCACTTGGCGCCGTTGGGGGAAAGTCACCGCTAAAGTCTTGCTCATACGGGTTCCAAGGTACGATAGGTAAAATAACAAAGTTATCACTACCTTCCGCTGCAAATACTTTCTGGAGCTCTCGGTAATCCGCTTCGCTTGAGGATGCTTGTCCAAAATCACTCCCCAAACGAACGTCGCTCACAACTGGGAAGTAGTAGCTACCATCGTACTTCACTACCAACGCTTTACTGTTGATCAATAACTCAGCAAACAGCGATAGAATCAGCATGGTCGACAAGATTAGAAATGACCAATAGCCACGTTTAATATCTTTGAAATGGCGGATTTTCTTTTGAGTTAATGGGCTAACTTTAATCATATTACGCTCCAAACTTCACACGAGGGTCGACTAAAGCAACACAGATATCAGAGATGATGTTACCTATAAGAAGCAGCATCGCATTTATAGCAACAATGCCCATTACTACTGGGTAGTCACGCTCCATAATCGATTCATAACCAAGCAGTCCAATGCCATCGATATTGAAGATTACCTCAATCAAGAATGCACCCGTCATAAAGAACAGCAAAGAGTTACCAAAGTGGGATGCGATAGGAATAAGACTATTGCGAAGTGCGTGCTTACGAACAGCCTTCTTAAATGGCAAACCTTTTGCGATAGCAGTACGAATGTAATCTGATGACAGGTTTTCCATCAGGTTGTTCTTCATCGTCATGGTTAACGTGGCAAAATCACCAATTAGATAACAAATCAGAGGTAATACAGCATGCCACATTATGTCTTTGGCACGTTCAACGAAGGTTTCGTAGTCGTCAAAGCCATCCCCGACAAAGCCCCCCATTGGGAACCACTCTAGGTGATAACTGAACAAAGTAATCAGCAAAACACCAACTACATAGCCGGGTAAGGCATAGCCAACAAAGATAAGAATAGAAGAAGCGGAATCAAACACAGAACCGTGCTTCAACGCTTTATAGTAACCAAGCGGAATTGAAATAAAGTAACTAATAAAAAAAGTCATTCCACCATAAAATAGTGAAACTGGCAGGCGCTCAGCAATCATGTCTGAAACAGGTTCGTAGTAACGGGTTGATTCACCGAAATCTAAAACCAATAACCGGCTTAACCAATCAATATAAGCCTCTGTGACAGGCTTATCTAAACCATAAAAAGCGTTCAACTCAGCGATTTGATCTTCTGAAAGTGCTGTATTACCCCCCGCAGAGGTCATAGCCGCAGCACCGTCACCTTGAGACTGCATTTGAGACAACATTCGCTCAACTGGGCCACCAGGTACAAATCGAGTGATAGCAAAGATTAGAATAGTAATCCCTAAGAACGTCGGAATCACTAATGCTAATCGGCGTAAAAAATACGACAGCATATACAACTTACTCCATGTCTACTGTCCATTGTTAGGCGGGTTCGGGGAGGAGGTTTCCGGCCCAAAATGGTGCAATTCGATAACGTAGCAACTAAAGCTATTAAAACGCACTCCCTGAGTTTCAATAACTAGTTTTTTCCACTACTGCAACAATTTCAGCGTCATATTTATCTTGAAACTCCGCGCGCTTCAAGTGTTTGAGCCCAAAACATGACAAACTTCCTTTGATGTCGAAAAATGAAAATGTTTTTGTAAAAAAATATAAAAAACCACAAAAATCATTCATACAGAATATCAACCTAGGCACTTTAGAGTGAAAACCTTACATAACCATGCACCACCAGTGACTATTAACACACAAAAAGCAAAGAGCAATTTGACCTAAAAATACCAATGAGCCCTTTCACTACAATGGGTATCATAATTTGATACCACCCATTGCGATCGAGTTAACATGCCGCCCATTCCATAAAACGACCCCATAAGAATAATATGCTACACATAGCCTAGTTTTCAGGATTCATAACCCACTTAAAAACCATAGACAACATAAGACATTACTGTTTACAAGAAACACAAAATACGGTGTTTTATTAAAATTTGATCTCGTTTTATAAAGAACTCACAGGAAAATATTCTGTGATTTATGTCACCTTTAGGTTTTTACATCTTTTTTACATTTACTTATCTCCCTTTACCACTGGTTTGACTTCCTTTTTTCATCTCAGGTATACATGCCATAAGCGTTAACGAAATATTAACGTCACAAAAAGTCGGTAAGTAGCCGACACAGGAAATAATAAGAAACGGAAACGGAGCAACAAGGATGTATAAAAACACAACCGCTTTGTCTGTTGCGATAAGTCTCGCACTAGGTACTGTTGCAGTGGCACCTATTGCGGCACAAGCAGAAGAGCAGCAAGTTGAAAAACTTCAGAAAATGAAAGTTACTGGTTCACGTCTTACACGTGCATCTATGGAAGGAAGCACTCCAGTAGCAGTTATTGGTCGCGCAGAAATTGAGCGTGCTGGTGACATCTCTATCGCTGATGTACTACGTAAATCTTCATACAACTCTTTCGGTTCATACAGTGAAAGCTCTGGTAGCTCATGGCAGAGTCAAGCAACGATGTCACTACGTGGCTTAGGTGCGTCTCGTACTCTTGTACTAATTAACGGCAAACGTCTACCTGGCTCAGCAACCATGGGTGGTGGCGCAGCTAACTTGAACGTAATCCCAGCAGCAATCGTTGAGCGCGTGGAAGTAATGGCTGACGGCGGCTCTGCAGTATACGGTTCAGATGCCGTTGCTGGTGTAGTAAACGTTATCTTAAAAGATGAGTTTGAAGGCGTTAATGTCACTGTGGGTGGTGGTATCCCATCACAAGAAGGCGGTGACGAGCAAAACTTTTCTATCGTAACGGGTACTTCTGGCGATAAAGGTAATATCTACTTCTCTTTTGAGCATGACTCAAAGGGTGAGGTTTACTTGCGAGACCGTGACTACCTGAGCTCAAAGAATACCAGCTCATCAAACTACTTCGACATGTCTGGTGTCAGTATCTACGGCCGCAACGTTTACCATGATGGTAAATTGAAGCCTCTAAACGGCTACGAAACAGATGAAAAGTGTGATTCATCAAAAGGCTTTGTTGGTATTACCGAATACCCAGGTCTTGGCCCAATGTGTGGCTATGATTACACAGCAGAAGCTGCGCAAACTGCTTCTCTTGAACGAAATACAGTATTTGTAAATGGTAATATCTTCCTGTCAGATACCACAACGTTCAATGCACAAATGCTATTGAGCCGAAACGAGAGTTTTGGTCGTTTTGCTCCAGCTGCAGGTTATTTCCAAATTGATCCAGGCACGGATGGTGGCGCTGATTTCTTCGCAGAAAACGGTCTTGATCCAACGAAAGGCCCAGCAAGTGTTTACTATCGTTTCACGAACGTTGGTACTCGTGACACAAACGTAACTGACTTCCAAGCGGATATGAAAGCGGGTCTTGATGGCTCTTTCTACACCGATGGTTTCGGTGAAGTTATCTGGGAAGCTGGATACCACTTGAACTACTCGAACAGTAACGAACGTGGTACTGGTTATGTACTTAGAACACCAGCAGAAGCACTTGCAAACGATGGTAAATTTGTAAACGGTGAGTTTAGTGCTGATGCCACTGCAGATTTAGCAGCAACAACAGCTCGTGAATCTCAGATGGAAATGCACCAGGTAAACGGCGGTCTACAGTTTGATGTCGCAGAAGTTGGCGATATTACTATCCCTCTATACATCGGTGCTGAAGCAACAACGTACAGCTACTTTGACCAATACGATTCACAAAGTGAAGCAGGCAACATCATCGGTAGTGCAGGTAACTCAGCTGCAGGTGACCGTGAGACATACGCATTCTTCGCAGAATCATTGGTAGCATTTACTGATGAGCTAGAAATGAACGTAGCACTGCGTTACGACCATTACAGTGATTTTGGTAGCGCTGTATCTCCAAAAGCATCGTTCCGTTACCAGCCATTAGATAACCTAATGTTCCGTGCTGGTGCTGGTATGGGCTTCCGTGCTCCATCTCTAAGCAACCTATACGGTGCTGATAGTGAGTCTAACGATTACGCGAAAGACTATGTTTACTGTGAAGACCAAGGTATCGCTGATGCTGATTGTCCAGAGAAACAGTACACAACAACGCGTACTTCAAACGATGAGCTAGATGCAGAAACGTCAACATCGTTTAACTTTGGTGTTAGCTACTCTCCAATCGAAGACCTATCTGTAACAGCGGATTACTACAACATTCGTATTGAAGACACCATCGTAATGAACACGCTGCAAAGCATGATTGACCAAGAACGTAGCAGCGGTCAGTCAAACTCAAACATTACTCGTGATGCTGCTGGCAGCATTACACATGCAACTGTTCCTTTATCAAACATCGGTACTCTTGAAACGTCAGGACTCGATTTGAAAGTGAACTACTTGTATGACTTTGATGTAACGACTGTTCGATACGACTTTGCTGGTACTTATGTTCTTGATTACAGCAGCCCAGAGTATGTAGACGGCCCAACAAACAACAAAGTTGGTCGTAATGGCCTACCTGAGTACCGTTTCCAAACAGGTATTGGTTTCAACGTACTGAGTGACCATGACATCTACTTCTCAGCAGACCACATTGCGTCTCAAGCACAAGATGTAGATAAGAACTACAACAAAACAGGCAAAATCCCAAGCTACACTACGTTCAACGTAGCATACAACTACATGGCTCCATGGGATGCGAAGCTAACAGCAGGTGTACGTAACCTAACAGACGAAGATCCAGCATTTGAATCTGACGGTGTTACTTACAATGATGAGCTGTACAGCATTCAAGGCCGAGTATTCTTCTTGAACTACTCTCAAAACTTTTAATTAAACCTTTTGGCGCAGGAGCTTTTCCTGCGCCCTATTCGACTGACTTTATACACTGACAAGGATGCTACTATGACGTTAAAGGAATTTGGCGTAAGTGCAATTACTGCCGCGATTCTAACGGTAAGTGGATCAGCACTCGCTGCTGACTCAGGAACTGTGGTCGCAACTCAAGCAAAAGCAACAAAGTCTTCCGAGGCTTCTCAACAGAAAATCGATAACTACGCCGAAAGTGCAGAAAGCATGCTGGCGGAATACAAAGGCCTTCTGCGTCAAATCGACAGCATGAAAGTCTACAATGAGCAGATTAACCGTATGGTGCAATCGCAGCAGGGAGAGCTGGACTCATTAAACAACCAAATCGCTCAAATTGATCAGACCGCAACCGAAGTTGTGCCACTGACTCTTAAAATGATCGATGCTCTCGATGAATTCGTGACTCTTGATCTACCATTCCAAAAAGAAGAGCGTAATAAACGTGTAACTGAACTACGTGACCTAATGGATCGCGCAGACGTTACCACTTCAGAAAAATTCCGTAAGGTGATGGAAGCGTATCAAATCGAAGAAGGTTTCTCTCGCTCAATTGAATCTTACAAAGCCAGCCTAGAGCGCAACGGTGAGACCGTGACCTACGACTTCCTGCGTATCGGTCGTACTGCGCTTCTATTCCAATCTCCGGACGGCGGTGAAACAGGTATGTGGAATCAACAGACTCGCCAGTGGGAGTCTCTACCTGAAAACTACCGTATCGCTGTACAGCAAGGCCTTCGTATCGCGAAGAAACAAGCGCCACCAGCGCTAATCAAATTGCCTGTGTTTGCTGGGGAGGAATAAGCAATGAAAGGATTCAAAACTGTAGCAGCTGGTTTACTTGCTAGCTTATTTATGATTTCTGGTGTTCAAGCTGAAACACCTCAAACACTTTCTGAACTACTGAAAAACGTAAAATCAGAAAGTATTGTTGAATCAAAAGAAAACAAAGCTCGAGAGGCCGCTTTTAAAAAGGATCGTGACCAACAAGCAGCCTTGCTACAACAAGCTCGTGAAGAGCTAGCATCGCAGCAAGCACTTGGCGACCAATTAAAAGCAACGTTTGACGAAAACGACAAACAGCTTACCGAACTAACGGAAACACTACGTGTTCGCTCTGGTACGCTAGGCGAAATGTTTGGCGTCGTTCGTCAGTATGCGGGTGAGTTTAAAGGCCTATTCGCAGCTTCACAAAATGCGGTTCAATTCCCTGAGCGTGACGCACTACTTTCAAAACTAGCAGAAAGTAAAGAACTGCCTTCGACGCAAGAACTTGAAGCATTCTGGCACACTATCTTGCAGCAAGTGGTAGCTTCTGGCGATACAACAACGACACCAGCAACAGTCGTATACGGCGAAGGTAAAGAAGCGGTAAGTGACGTCACTCTAGTTGGTGAGTTTAACGCAATCGCAGATGGCAAATACGTTACTTACGTACCTCAAACAGGCAAGTTTGAAGAGCTATCACGTCAACCTCGTAAAAACATCACTCGCCTTGTGGGTGGTTTTGAATCAGCAGACGGCACATACGAACCACTGTTTATCGACCCATCTCGTGGGGTGATTCTGTCTCTACTAGTACAAAGCCCTACTGTTCAGGAGCGTATTGACCAAGGTGGTATCGTTGGTTACGTCATCCTAGCTATGGGTGCTATCGGTGCAATGATCGCGCTTATCTGTTACCTACGCCTATTGGTTATCGGCGGTAAAATGCGTAAGCAAGCGAAATCGGACACGGTTATTCCAGGCAACCCACTAGGTGAAGTTATCCAAGCTTACCAAGAGCATAAAGGTGACAACCTGGAAGATCTTGAAGCGAAATTGGACGAAATCATCCTACGTAACGCACCGAGCATTGAACGCTTTATCAGCTCAATCAAGCTGTTCGCTTCTGTAGCACCACTTCTAGGTCTACTAGGTACCGTTATGGGTATGATCGGTACGTTCCAAGCCATCACACTATTTGGTACAGGTGATCCGAAGCTAATGGCTGGCGGTATCTCAGAAGCACTTGTTACCACGATGCTTGGCCTGGTTGTCGCAATTCCTCTACTGTTCCTGTACACCATCGTACACAGTAAAGGTCGTCGTTTGGTTCAAACTCTTGAAGAACAGAGTGCAGGCTTCATCGCTCGCTATCAGGAAAAACTGCATAAAGCCGAAAGCTAAGGAGGCATTATGTGGTGGTTAGTTGGAGAACTTGAATCAATTAGGCGCTTCTTGGGAATGGGTGGTGATGTACTCGTCGCCATCTTTATCCTCAGCTTCATGTTATGGGCGGTATTGTTAGAACGTTGGTTTTACTTTGCTGCCGTCGCTCCCAAAGCAATGAAAAAAGCCGTTAGCTTTTGGGAAGAGCGTCCAGAACATAAAAGCTGGAACGCAAAGATGATCCGACAAGAAATGGTATCTCGTCAGGATATTGAGAATAGAAAGGGACTACCAATCGTCAAAGTATTGATTGCACTTTGTCCCCTACTTGGTCTGCTCGGCACCGTTGTCGGCATGATTCAGGTATTCGACATCTTAGCGGTAACAGGAACAGGAAGCCCTCGAGCAATGGCCTCGGGGATCTCAAAGGCAACAATCCCAACATTAGCGGGAATGGTGGCTTCTCTATCAGGACTTTTCTTTAGTACTCGTCTTGATCATTTAGCCAAAGTCACCACGCAGAAGCTTGAAGATAAGCTAAAGCACATTGCCTGAGTAAACGGAATTAGAGGTATAGGTCATGAAGAGACGCTATAGCAGTGATAGCAGCGAAGAAGCCGCTATCGATATGACACCGATGCTAGACATCGTATTCATCATGTTGATCTTCTTTATCGTAACAACATCGTTTGTTAAAGAAGCAGGTCTAGAAGTAAATCGTCCTACGGCGAGCTCAGCGCAAACCGTGAAGAAAGGTAACATCATGGTAGCCATCGGCGCAGCCGGAGATGTTTGGGTTGATAAGCGCCGTATCGAAGTTGATGCTGTACGTGCCAACATCGAGCGTCTACGTGCTGAAAGCCCAGATGGTGCCGTTGTTATCCAAGCGGATACCGAAGCAAATGCTGGCGTAGTCGTGAAGGTAATGGACCAGATTAAGATGGCAGGTGTAGAAAGCATCTCCATTGCCGCAACCAATAAGGATTAAGCTTATGCGGTATCTGGCCTCCATTGCACTGGCGCTCATTGTCTCCCTCGGATTGTTCTGGGGGATGGACAAGCTGGTAAACAAAGAGCGCCACGAGCTAGTGTCGAATGAAGACCTTCGAATGGTGGAATTCATTCGCATTAAACCGGACGAAAAAATACAGGAGAAAAAACGCGAACTTCCTAAACCACCACCGCCGAAAAGACCGCCGCCACCTCCAGAAATGAAGGTTACGTCTACGGTTAAGCCGGTGATGGATCAAGTCCCGATGGATATGCCAAAGCTAGACCTACCAGTAAACGTAACTGGTGGCTCAGTACTTGGCCACTACTCACAAGGTAGTGGTGCTAAGCTGGCAGGTGGCGGAGGTCCTGTACCTCTAGCAACATTCCAACCTCAAATGCCTCGTAAAGCGGCTCAAGCAGGGATTGAAAAAGGTATTGTATTAATCGAATTTACCGTCAACGAGCGTGGTAGCGTCCAAGATGTCAAAGTCTTGAAAGAAACCCCGCGTAAGTTGGGCTTGGGTAAAGCAGCGAAGAAAACAGTCTCTAAGTGGACCTTTAAACCTAAAATGGTTGATGGACAGGCTGTCAGTTCTCGCCTTTCTCAAGAAATCGAGTTCTCTACCAATTAAGGAGTCGCAATATGAAAGCATATACTAAGTTGTTGGCTTCTCTATTAGTAATGGCAGGCGCGTACAGCGCGTCTGCTGTTGCCAATACACCTGAGTTGTCTGACAGAACGTTTCGAACGGTCAATAAAGTTCAAGAGTTAATTGCAACAGAGAAATATTCTGAGGCAATTTCAAAACTCAACTCAGCTTTAGAAGGCAGTAGTAAAAAGCAATACGACCGAGCCGTACTTTTGCAGCAAATGGGCTTTCTTTATTCCCTTAAAGATAACTACCCTAAAGCGGCAAAGTATTTCGCAGAAGCGCTAAAGCTCAATGCTTTACCGGTTCCTGTAGCTCAACAAGTTCGTTATAGCTTGGCACAGCTTTATTTGGCTGAAGGGAAGTTTAAGCAATCGGTAAGCACGATGAAAGAGTGGTTCAAGATTGCAGAAACGACCGAAGAAAAGCCTCAAGCTCATGCCTACATCACGTTAGCAAGTGCTTATGTTCAGCTGGAAGATTACAAGAATGCAATTCCTCCAACGAAGAAAGCCATTGCGATGACAAAGAACCCAAGTGAATCTTGGTATCAACTTCTTATGTCATCACACTACGAACTGAAACAGTTCAAAAGTGTTGCTGGTGTGCTGAAAATCTTGACGACTAAGTACCCAAAAAATAAGCGTTATTGGACTCAGTTATCCGGTATTTACATGGAGCTAGACCAAGAACGAAATGCACTTTCAACTCTCGAGATGGCACATAAAATGGGCTTATTTGATGAGGAGAAAGAGTACGTTCGCTTAGTCAACTTCCAAGCTTACAAGGGCGTCCCTTTCCGAGCGGCCAAAACACTGGAAGAGGCAATGGAAAAAGGTCATGTCGAGCGCAGTGTAGCCAATTTAGAAAAATTGGCAGAGTTTTGGCAGCAAGCTCAAGAGCTAAGCAGCTCGATAACGGTTTATCAGCAAGCTTATAACTTAGAGCCAAAAGCAAAAACACAGATCAAAATTGCTCGCTTGATGATTTTAGACAAGCAGTACACTGAAGCCGCGAAGTTCGCTAAAACGGCAGCTCCAGATGCGAAACGAGACCAAAAAGGCGAGTTATCTTATATTCGAGGTATGGCTTATTTCGAACTGAAGCAGCCAATGAATGCCTTAAAAGCGATGAAGAGCGCAGCTCAATCTCCAGATATGAAAGCGGTTGTCAGTCCGTGGATCAACTTCTTGGAGACGCAAGGATAACCTGAATAGTTGAGAAAACTTGCTTGATTATGAAAGGTTTAAGTGTGAGTCAGTCGCACGCCTGGGGAAGTGAAAGCTTCCCCTTTTTTCGTTATAAACCGAATGGACTTGAATAGCCTTAAACTAAATTCAGATCCGCAAGATCAACTGGCAACCCATTAAAGATCGTGATACTCTTCGCCTCCATTTTTCTGGCGGGATTATCACCAATCTCAATCCCTTTGGTGGTGAAACCATCATTGCCAGTGCTATCGTTATTACATTGTCGATACTTTCTCTCGGCACTTACTCAATCCAACCAAAAGTGGAACAGTACAATGGGCAAAGGTACTCTCTATATCGTATCTGCACCTAGCGGCGCAGGTAAATCTAGCTTGATCTCAGCAATGTTGGAACGTAATCCAACATACGCAATGAAAGTGTCTGTGTCTCATACAACCCGTGGCATGCGCCCAGGTGAAGAAAACGGTGTCCACTACCATTTCGTTGCCAAAGAAGAGTTTGAAGCTCTGATTGCAAAAGGCGACTTCTTAGAATACGCAGAAGTGTTCGGTAACTACTACGGCACATCACGCGTATGGATTGAAGAAACGCTAAACAAAGGCATCGACGTATTTCTAGACATCGACTGGCAAGGCGCACGTCAAATTCGTGAGCAAATGTCAGAAGCGAAGAGCATCTTTATCCTGCCTCCTTCAAACGGTGAACTAGAACGCCGCCTAAACACTCGTGGTCAAGACAGTGAAGAAGTGATAGCAAAACGCATGGCAGAAGCGAAGTCTGAAATCTCACACTACAACGAGTACGATTACGTAATCGTTAACGACGATTTCGACACCGCATTAATGGATTTCAAAGCCATTTTGCGCGCGGAAAGATTGAAGGAAGAAAAGCAAGCTGCTAAATATAAAGGTATGCTTGACGCACTTCTAGCAGAGTAAAACTTGCTGATATCTAAGCTTCTTCTTCGAAGCGGAATTTATAATTCTAAGCAGCTTAGATATAAAAATGAATTTTTGCTTCTTTATTACGGTAAGGAAGCTTATATTGCTTATATAGAAAGTCATTGTTGTTACACGTCTTATCGCTAGCAAATAACGCCTTGAGACTGTATACTTTCTCGTCATTCAAAATTTAGTTAACTATTTGGAGTCCTCATGGCACGCGTAACTGTTCAAGACGCTGTTGAAAAAGTTGGCAACCGTTTCGACCTAGTACTGATTGCGGCTCGCCGCGCTCGTCAAATGCAAACTGGCGGTAAAGATGCACTAGTGCCAGAAGAGAACGATAAGCCAACGGTTATCGCTCTACGCGAAATCGAAGAAGGTTTAATTACTAAAGAAGTTCTAGACGCTCGTGAACGTCAAGAACAACAAGAGCAAGAAGCGGCAGAGCTAGCGGCAGTAAGCAGCATCGCTCACAACCGTTAATTCTGACTTTAGAATTCAACAACCTTCCGGGCCTATAATTTGTATCTATTCGATAGCCTCAAAGACGTTGCCCAAGAATACCTAACAGAGCCTCAAATTGAGGCTCTGCGTCAATCTTATGTGGTAGCAAGAGATGCCCATGAAGGGCAAACCCGCTCTAGCGGTGAACCATACATCATCCATCCCGTTGCTGTAGCCAGAATTTTGGCTGAAATGCGCCTCGATATCGAAACCCTTCAAGCAGCTTTATTACATGACGTCATAGAAGACTGTGATGTTACTAAAGAAGACCTTGAAGAGAAGTTTGGCAATACCGTGGCAGAGCTGGTTGATGGTGTATCTAAACTGGACAAACTCAAATTCCGCGATCGCAAAGAGGCGCAAGCTGAGAACTTCCGCAAAATGGTACTTGCCATGGTGCAAGACATTCGCGTCATTCTCATCAAGCTAGCTGACCGCACGCACAACATGCGCACGTTGGGTGCCCTACGCCCGGATAAAAAGCGTCGTATTGCCCGCGAAACACTAGAGATCTACTCTCCACTCGCTCACCGTCTTGGTATTCACAATATCAAAACGGAACTCGAAGAACTTGGCTTCGAAGCGCTTTACCCAAACCGCTACCGCGTTTTAAAAGAAGTGGTACGAGCGGCACGCGGTAATCGTAAAGAGATGATCCAGCGTATTCATAGCGAAATTGAAGGTCGACTGGAAGATGTTGGCTTGAATGCGCGCGTGTTAGGCCGTGAGAAGAACCTGTTCTCCATCTACAACAAGATGAAAACCAAAGAGCAGCGCTTCCACACCATCATGGATATCTACGCTTTCCGAGTGGTTGTTGATACTGCCGATACTTGTTATCGCGTTCTAGGCCAAGTACACAGCTTGTATAAGCCGCGTCCTGGTCGTATGAAAGATTACATTGCGGTACCAAAAGCGAACGGCTACCAATCGCTACATACTTCTATGGTTGGCCCACATGGCGTGCCAGTTGAAGTTCAGATCCGTACCGAAGATATGGATCAAATGGCGGACAAAGGTGTCGCTGCGCACTGGTCATACAAAGACAAAGGCGACAAATCTGGTACCACAGCGCAAGTGAAAGCTCAGCGTTGGATGCAAAGCCTGCTTGAGCTACAACAAAGCGCGGGTAACTCATTTGAATTCATTGAAAACGTAAAATCGGATCTATTCCCAGATGAGATTTACGTCTTCACACCAAAAGGTCGTATCGTTGAATTGCCATTAGGCGCAACGGCTGTCGACTTTGCCTATGCCGTACATACTGATGTCGGTAACTCTTGTGTTGGTGCTCGTGTTGACCGTAACCCTTACCCACTAAGTAAGGCACTAAAAAACGGTCAGACAGTAGAAATCATCAGTGCACCAGGTGCGCGTCCAAACGCAGCTTGGTTAAACTATGTCGTGACTTCTCGCGCTCGCACTAAGATTCGTCAAGTATTGAAGACCATGCGTCGTGAAGAGTCGATTACCTTAGGTCGTCGTCTACTGAATCACGCTTTAGGTCGTCATTCGATTGATTCAATCTACCCAGAAAACATCCAAGAAGTGCTGACTGATTTGCGCCTAGAAAGCGTCGATGATCTGCTAGCAGCCATTGGTTTGGGTGAATTGATGAGCATCGTCATCGCGCGTCGCTTACTAGGTGACACTGATGAATTGACCACCACAAGCTCGATTCCAAACGAATCTAACAAGAAACTGCCAATCCGTGGTGCAGAAGGTCTGCTACTGACTTTCGCGAATTGTTGTCACCCTATTCCGGATGACCACATCATTGCCCACGTATCACCAGGTCGTGGTCTTGTGGTGCACCGTGAAACGTGTCCAAACGTACGCGGATACCAAAAAGAGCCAGACAAATACATGGCAGTCGCTTGGTCTGAAGAGTACGACAAAGAATTCATTGCTGAACTGAAAGTCGATATGCTCAATAACCAAGGTGCGCTAGCGGAATTGACCAATGTGATTTCGAAAACCGGTTCGAACATTCACGGTCTCTCAACCGAAGAACGCGACGGTCGCTTGTACACCGTTACCGTTCTACTAACCACCAAAGATCGTGTTCACCTTGCTGGCATCATGCGTAAGATTAAGACCATGCCACAGGCGACTCGAGTCAGACGAAGAAAGAACTAAACTCTATCGCCACCCACACTCTGGGTGGCGATTTTTTTATATCCCTATTTATTATGAATTTAGAACGTTACAACCGCATCCATCAAGTGTTAAAAGCACGCCAAACCGACCTCACTTTGTGCCTTGAAGAAGTTCATAAACCAAACAACGTTTCCGCCGTGATCCGCACCGCAGACGCAACAGGCTTACACAAAGTTCATGCAATTTGGCCAGACAAAATGCGCACACTGACCCACACCTCAGCCGGAGCACGCAACTGGGTCGAAGTGGATACTCACGATTCGATTGAAACTGCGATTACCGAGCTCAAAGCGCAAGGCATGCAAGTTCTGGTCACTAACCTTTCGGACACCGCGGTCGATTTTCGTGAAATCGACTACACCAAGCCAACGGCAATCATTCTGGGAAGCGAAAAAATTGGCGCTTCAGAGCAAGCGAAGAAACTCGCAGACCAAGACATCATTATTCCAATGATCGGTATGGTGCAGTCTTTGAATGTCTCAGTCGCCAGTGCTGTGATTCTTTATGAAGCGCAGCGTCAGCGTGAAGCCGCTGGTATGTACGAACGTGAGGAAAGTGCACTGCCAAAAGAGACCATCAACCGCATCCTGTTTGAACGAGGACATCCGGTCTTAGCAAAGGTAGCGAAACGCAAAGGGCTAGAATATCCACAACTTGATGACGAAGGCCAAATTGTGGCTGACGAATCGTGGTGGAGAGAGATGCAAAGTAAATAATCAACTCTTGTCATCCTGAATAGCGGCGAAGGAGCGAAATTCGACTCCTCACGAAGCTGTATTTTTCCCTGTACAAAAACACAGCTTCGTGGTTAACATACTGCTATGTTAACTATTTTCTTGAGCCCACTATGTCTGCCCAAATGTTATCTGCTGTTCCTTTAACTTCTCTGTCTGGAGTTGGCGCTAAAGTCGCAGAAAAACTCGCCAAAGTTGGCTTGCATAGCGTTCAAGATTTGCTGTTCCACCTTCCTCTTCGTTACGAAGATCGCACTCGCATTTACCCAATCGCCAAACTGCATGCTGGGCTTTGGGCGGCGGTACAGGGCAAAGTCATGGCTGTCGATACTACTTTCGGCAAACGCAAAATGCTGACAGTAAAAATCAGCGACGGCAATGGCACCATTACCCTACGCTTTTTTAACTTTACTGCCGCGATGAAGAACAATTTCTCGAATGGTAAGTTAGTACACGCTTACGGTGAAATTAAGCGTGGCGGGATGGGCTTAGAAATTGTTCACCCTGACTACAAGTTTTATGCAAGTGAACAAAAACCGGATGTGGAACAGAGCTTAACCCCCGTTTATCCAACCACCGATGGATTGCGTCAAATCACTTTGCGTAACCTGACGGAACAAGCTTTATCACTACTCGATAAAGCCGCAGTACAAGAATTGCTGCCTTCTGGTTTGTACAATCACCAGACAACCATGTCGCAAGCGCTGCATACGATTCATCGTCCACCTCCAACTATTAATTTGGATGAGTTTGATGAAGGCAAGCACCCTGCTCAAATTCGTTTGATCATGGAAGAGTTACTGGCGCAGAACCTCTCTATGTTGGCAGTGCGCAGCAAAGGACAACAGGACGTTGCATTGCCTTTGGCGTCGTGTGACTCACTGAAAAAGCAGCTACTGGCTCAATTGCCCTTCTCGCCGACCAATGCTCAAGCACGAGTCGTTAAAGAAATTGAAGCTGACTTAGAAAAAACGCACCCAATGATGCGCCTTGTTCAAGGTGACGTAGGCTCGGGAAAAACTTTAGTTGCCGCACTCGCAGCAGTCAGAGCCATTGAACACGGCTATCAAGTCGCTTTAATGGCACCGACCGAGCTGCTCGCCGAACAGCACGGGATTAACTTCGCTAATTGGTTTGAGAAAATGGGCATTCAGGTCGGTTGGCTTGCAGGCAAATTGAAAGGTAAAGCCAAAGAAGCCGAACTAGCCCGAATTGCCAATGGTGAAGCGAAAATGGTTGTGGGCACTCACGCCCTTTTCCAGGAGCATGTTGAGTTTCATCATCTTGCTTTGGTTATTATTGATGAACAGCACCGCTTTGGTGTCCACCAGCGCTTAGAGCTACGTGAGAAAGGCGCAAAACAAGGCGCTTATCCACACCAGCTCATCATGACAGCAACGCCAATTCCGCGAACATTAGCCATGACAGCTTATGCTGACTTAGAAACGTCGGTGATTGATGAATTACCGCCAGGTCGAACACCAATCCAGACGGTCGCGATTCCAGACACTAAGCGCGATGATATCGTCGAACGAGTACGCAATGCCTGCTTAAACGAAGGCAAACAAGCGTATTGGGTATGTACCTTAATTGATGAGTCTGAAGTCTTGGAGGCTCAAGCCGCCGCCGATACTGCAGAAGAACTGCAACGTAAACTGCCTGACGTAAAAATTGGTCTCGTGCATGGACGAATGAAGCCCGCTGAGAAGCAAGCGGTGATGCAGGATTTCAAAGACAATAAGCTGCATTTGTTGGTCGCAACGACGGTGATTGAAGTTGGCGTAGACGTCCCCAACTCCAGCCTGATGATCATCGAGAATCCAGAGCGTTTAGGTTTGGCTCAGTTGCACCAGCTTAGAGGTCGTGTTGGTCGAGGTTCAGTGGCTAGCCATTGTGTGCTGCTGTATCACTCGCCACTATCAAAAACTGCGCAAAAACGTTTAGGCGTATTACGAGAAAGCAACGACGGCTTCGTGATTGCACAGAAAGACTTAGAGATTCGTGGGCCGGGTGAGCTTCTTGGTACCAAACAAACTGGCTTGGCAGATTTTAAAATTGCCGACTTGGTGCGAGATCAGCGCTTAATTCCAGAAGTTCAACGCATTGCGCGCTACATTCATGACAATTACCCAACTAAGGCAACAGCGATCATTGACCGTTGGCTAGGTGAACGCGACATTTACTCCAAAGCGTAGGAGATTAAGGCGAGCAATTTAGTTCGCCTTTTCTATTAACACCAAAGCAAACGTTTGCTTTTTGAATAAATCCATCTATAATCCCGCACAAAATTTATGGTGTGCGCCTTGTCACATCAAACCAACCTGAGTTGACACTGATTAACAGCAATCACAGGTCATAACGTCAACTCCACCCAGCACTCCCATTCAGCGAGCTCTGGGGCAAGAATTATTGCGACTAGCGAGACAAACATGACAACTTCAAACCGAACTTCGGAACTGGTCTATCAGTTAAACGATCGTCCACCACTACCTCAGACCATTTTTGCTGCACTTCAGCACTTATTGGCGATGTTCGTAGCCGTTATCACCCCTTCTCTGATCATTTGTCAGTCTTTGGGTGTGCCTGCTGACCAAACCAACACCATCATCAGCATGTCGCTGTTTGCATCTGGCGTGTCTTCCTTTATTCAAATTCGTACCTTTGGACCTATCGGCTCTGGCTTGCTTTCAGTGCAAGGCACCAGCTTCAACTTCCTTGGTCCAATCATTGGTGCGGGTCTTTCTCTTAAAGCCGGCGGCGCGGACATCAGCACCATGATGGCAGCGATTTTCGGTACTATCTTGGTAGCGTCTTTTGCAGAAATCCTGCTATCTCGCGTTTTAGAACACGCACGCCGCATCATCACTCCATTGGTATCTGGCATCGTCGTGACGCTTATCGGCCTGACGCTTATCCAAGTGGGTTTGGTATCAATGGGCGGAGGCTATGCTGCAATGGGCGATGGCTCTTTCGGTAGCCTAGACAAGTTAGCTCTCGCTGGCACAGTACTTGGCTTGATCGTGATTCTTAACCGCTCAAAGAACCCATACCTACGTGTTGCATCAATTGTAATTGCAATGCTGGTTGGCTACGTCATGGCGTACTTCATGGGCATGGTCGACACGTCAACACTTGGCGAAACTGACCTCATCGCACTGCCGATACCAATGCAATACGGCTTAAGCTTCGACTGGTCGTTGTTTATTCCACTGGTTCTGATTTTCTTTATCACAGCGCTAGAAGCAATTGGTGACATCACCGCAACGTCTGAAGTTTCCGGCGAGCCAGTAAAAGGTCCGGTTTACATGAAGCGCATCAAAGGTGGCGTATTGGCAGATGGTCTAAACTCAGCCATTGCGGCGGTATTCAACAGCTTCCCAAACTCTACCTTTAGCCAAAACAACGGCATCATCATGCTCACTGGCGTAGCAAGCCGTTACGTAGGTTACTTCATCTCAGGCATGTTGGTAATTCTGGGGCTTTTCCCAGGTGTGGCAAGCTTTGTTCAACTGATTCCTGAGCCAGTGCTGGGCGGCGCGACTATCGTGATGTTCGGTACCATTGCCGCAGCGGGCGTGCGCATCATCTCGCGTGTCGACCTCGATCGCCGCGCAATCCTAATTATGGCGCTGTCGTTCTCAATGGGTTTGGGCATTGCACAAAAACCTGAAATTCTGCAATTCATGCCTGAGTTCATTAAGAGTATTTTCTCAACAGGCGTGGCGGCTGGCGGCATCACCGCTATCGTATTGAACCTACTGCTTCCAGAGAAATTGGAAGAGGAAGATGAGCTGGTTGCTCAAGAGGTAAAAGAATCCTAACCTTGCACTAGGATGATCGGAAAGCCCAACCAAACTTTGGTTGGGCTTTTTTATTGGAATCGATTGAGCTAAGAAAGCTTACTTGGTTGGGAAGCTGATTTGTGCGCTTAACCCGCCTTCACTGCGGTTACGTACCACAACCGAGCCAGAGTGTTGACTGACGATGCGCTTAACAATGGCTAAGCCCAAGCCTGTCCCTTCACTGCCACGTGCAGTATCACCACGAGTAAAAGGTTCAAACAAGCGTGCGATTTGCGATTGCTCGATGCCCGGACCATTGTCTTCAACGCAAACCCACACCAACTGTTTGTCGGCGGTGACGCCCGTACTGATTTTCACCCAGCCATTACCGTATCGTAGAGCGTTAACCACCAAGTTACTCACCGCGCGTTTAATCGCGATTGGGCTGCCTTTCGCGGTTAGCATCGTTGGGTTGAGGTCCGTTTCGATTTCGACTTCATAACCCCCTTCCGACGTTGCTACATCGCTGGTGATGGTATTGATGTCTACTTGCTCAAACGACTCTTTGTTTACTGGCTTGAGGTAGTCCATAAATTGGCTGATGATCTCGTTACACTCTTCGGTATCACTGATGATGCCCTCGGCTAGGTAACTGTCTTCAGGTGACATCATTTCTGTCGCAAGGCGAATACGCGTCAGTGGCGTGCGCAAGTCGTGGCTGATGCCTGCCATCAGTAGCGCACGATCTTCTTCCAGTTCTTGAATGCCTTTCGACATCTGGTTAAATGCGCGAGTTACTGAGCGGATTTCCGAGGCACCCTTCTCTGGCAATGGCGGGGGAATTTCACCTCGACCGACTCCTTTAGCGGCTTTTTCTAGCGCAATCAAAGGTCGGTTTTGCAAACGGATAAACAACCAACCACCAGCAATGATCAACAATGCCATGATTAAGCTATTGCGAAACAGCGGCGCAAAATCTTCTTCTTGCAGCTCAGAGAGCGGAATACGAATGATGGAGTTCGGCAGCTGATCGATACGCATCCACAGAATGTAGCTTTCACTACCAAGCAGCAAACGCACTTCCGTTGGAGAACCGAGCTCTTGCGTCATCTCTTCCGACATCAAATCAATCGACATCGCGTGATTGAACTCATTCATCATCTCGCTATCGACGCTGTGTACCGTCACGCCTAAGTTTTCCAGCAGTTGGTGGCGCAGCGGCGCGTCAGCCTTGAGTAGACCATCTTCATCGAGCACCAGATTCAATTCATGGGCGAGAATTTTATTGAACTGCTGCAAACTTGGCATCAACGCGTAGTTAAAAACGGCGTAGTAAGAAAAGACTTGGCTAGCGAGAAGCAAAGAGATGAACAGCAGAATGGATTGTGTAAATGAACTTCGGATTCGCATGGAGAATTCCTAATGGACTGTTCCTATTGAACAACATTAATTGCGAGTTTCCAGCCCTCAAACAGGAAGGAAGTTTGAGGGTGGAATATGAGCAGCCGTATATTATCGGCAGACCTTAGAGGATATTACGCTTCTTTGCCGTCTGGGACGAACACGTAACCTAAGCCCCACACAGTTTGGATGTAGCGCGGCTTACTTGGGTCGTCTTCTAGCATACGGCGTAGACGCGAGATTTGAACGTCGATAGAACGCTCCATCGCTGAATATTCTCGACCACGAGCCATATTCATCAGCTTATCACGTGACATCGGCTCACGAGCGTTGGTCACAAGTGCTTTCAGCACCGCGAATTCACCTGATGTCAGTGGCATCGCTTCGTCACCACGGAACATTTCACGTGTTCCGAGGTTGAGACGGAAGTCACCAAATTCCACCACTTTCTCTTCCGTGCTTGGCGCACCTGGCAGTTCAACCGTTTGGCGGCGAAGTACCGCTTTAATACGAGCCAGCAGTTCACGCGGGTTGAACGGCTTTGGTAGGTAATCGTCGGCCCCCACTTCAAGACCAACGATGCGATCGACTTCGTCGCCTTTCGCCGTCAGCATAAGAATAGGTAGCATGTTGTTAGCATGACGTAGACGACGACAAATCGACAAGCCATCTTCGCCCGGCAACATTAAATCCAGCACCATAAGGTGGAAGTTTTCACGGGTCAGAAGACGATCCATCTGCTCGCCGTTAGCGACACTTCTCACCTGAAAACCTTGCTCAGAAAGGTAACGCTCCAACAGAGCACGCAAACGAGCATCGTCATCAACCACTAATATTTTATGATTTTCCTGCATTGAAACATCCTTTCAGAGGCATCTATTGTCAAAAATGTATCACTGTTTTTTCAAACGTGCTTGTGCAAATTGTTACTCTTTTTATCTTAACCACGATTTTGATGGATTATTTCGATGTTTCACGTTGTTTTTCTTCCCATCACAACAATTTACAGTCAGACAAAATCAAGGCTGCTATACCCAAGTGACTTCAAGATACGGATTCAGAGCGCTGTCATTGATTCGAGATCAAGGAAAACAACGCAGTGTAATAGCCAGCTCTTCCCAAGTTGTTTGACGCAGCCATTGGTTTAATAATAAAAGCGGGTCAATTACACGCTCCCGAAGGGCACTCTTTACAAATAGTAAGGCTCTTGGCTTGTATACTTTGTTGCCGATTCTTGATTTAGGCCCACTAGACCTTTAAATCGCCGCCGCGTCTACAAACCAAGTCATTCTCGCTGAACCTAGCATCTTGAGGTTACTTGGGTATATGATCAACAGAATCCAATAACGGCTGATTTACTTCTAATGAAAACCAATTTAATTACCCGTGAAGGCTATAATCGCCTAAAAACAGAACTCGACTTTTTATGGCGAGAAGATCGCCCAGAAGTCACCAAAAAAGTCACTTGGGCAGCAAGCTTGGGCGACCGAAGCGAAAACGCAGATTATCAGTACAACAAAAAACGCCTGCGTGAAATAGACCGTCGCGTCAGATACTTACGCAAACGCTTAGAGCAAGTCAAAGTAGTGGATTACTCACCACAGCAAGAAGGCAAAGTGTTCTTTGGTGCTTGGGTAGAAATTGAGAATGAAGCGGGCGATGTGAAGCGTTTTCGTATCGTTGGGCCCGATGAAATCTATGGCGATGCGAAAGGCTATATCTCGATTGATTCACCAATGGCTCGCGCGCTATTGAAGAAAGAAGTCGACGACGAATTCGCCGTAAGAACGCCGGAAGGCTATAAAGAATGGTTCATCAACTGTATTCGCTATCAAGCCGAAGAAAATTGATTGAGTGATCCGATAAAAGAAAGCCGCACTCGTGAGTGCGGCTTTTGTGTTTTAGATATCAACCTTGAAGGTTATTCTTCGTAATCAGGCTTCTCGGTCACGATGAAGTTAGTGTCGCTGGCAACGACCGCGCCGTGCTTCAAGAAGTTCTTACCCAAGATCATGCTGTAATGGAAGCGACTACGGTCTTGCAGGTTAACGCGAATCTTCTTCTCTAGCTCACCCAGCTTAACGTGCATTTCCACCACAGGACGTACATTGGCTTTTTCACCCTTCTTGGCGGTAATACGCATCATATCAACAACAGGCTTAGTAAATTCCTTCTTCATGCCACTGTCGTTCTCGTAGGTAAAGCTCACCATGTTTTTGCCATCTTTCTTGAACTGTTTAATGTTCTTAGCGTTAATCGAGCTCACATCCGCACCTGTATCCAGCTTCACAGGGAAAGACATGCCTTCCACTTCCGCCACCTCAATGTGACCAGCTTTAAACAGTGGACGCGCATCTAGCAAGTGATCTGCACGTGTGTTTAGCAACACCCCGCCTTTTGCCATGTTATGCCCAAACAAAAAGAACGGCTGTGCTTGATCGTCTTTCTCTAGCACATCAATGGCAAACTCGATGGTCTTCTCTTCATCGCCAAATAGGAATTCACCTTCAACGACTGGACGAACTGAATCTCCCACTTTGAGTTTCTTCAATACGCGTTTGGTGATTTTCTCTTCCTTACCCTTCGCGCTTGGCAGGTAGAAGGTCACCACTTCTTTTTTGTCTTTTTCCGTTAATTCAAAGCCATCCACACGCAACAGCGGCGTTTTCACCGCGAAGGTTGGATACGCTGGCAGTACATGACCATCAATGTTGACTGACTCTTCTGGCGAGATAACCAACGGCTTAGATTTCAGAGCATCCTTAAATGACTTTTCAACACCACCGAGCAAGTTCTCTTTATCGGTATCGATCACGAAATGCTGGCTTGCAACGTCTTTACCCAGGCGGATTTGCGAGCTAAAGCCGCTGCGATCACGCAAGTAAACCAACCATTGTTGCGTTTCGGTTTCGCTCACTTTAACCGGAAGATAAACCAAAGGACGCTCACTCTTGCTGGTTTTTAGCATACGTACTAATGGTAGGGTCATTGGATGACGCTTGCCGTTATCACCTTCAAGGATGAAAGAAACTTGTTTTTTCTTCTTATCCACTTTGATGTTGAGCGCATGCACGTTGGTGTAACGGCTAGAAGTTGAAATGCTCACCTTGTATGGCACCCCTTCGACTTCTACCGTTTCTTTCTTGCCGATCATCTGCGCCTTTTGTTGCTCTTGCAGGTAATCGTAACCAGCGAACACCCAAGCGTTGTTATCAAGGTAAGTCTTACCGATCAAAATAGGTGCGGAGAATTGAGTACGCTTGGTAAGGTTGACCACAGTATCCACAGTGTGCCCTGCAATGGTCATCGGCATTTTTACCGTCGGACGTAAAATTGGTTTTTCACTGGTACGGCTGCGGATCGCACTGATGCGTTCAAGATCATCAGTGATCTTAATTTCTTTACCTGTGTACGGATGATGAATAGTGAAACTCACCGTCACTTGGTACGGCTTAAAGCTGTCAGCATCCCACTTGGCTTTGGTGCCACCAAGATCATCAATGATTGCCCACATCAGCTTGCTATCTTTGAGGCTTTTGTATTCTGGGTTGCTGCTGCTGACGTGAATGTTTTCTGCGTGCATTGAGGTCGTGTCGGCGCCGGTATCAATCTTGCCGATAAAAGGAACATCACTTAGCTCTGGAATCTCGCTGTAATAAACGCTTTCAACACGACCGAGAACCACTTTGCCGTCAAGTTGATAGATTGGATATTGAGTAGTCGCAGATAAAGATTGCGACCAAGAAAATGGAGCGACTAACAAGGCACCTGAAAGCGCCACAGCCAAAGACATTTTTTTCATTATTGTTTTCCGTAAGTGCCAGGGTACAGAATATAGGCAGTCATTTTTAAATAAGTTCTGAATTTAATTACAGTTTTGACACAAAACTGACCAATGTCCACCAGCGCTCAGTAAATTTTTGAGTTACAAGTTTAAAACATTGCAAATTCCATGAATGGCCCCAATGTTCTATACACAACCAATACCCAAACAAAATTAAAGAGAATACACGGATGAGCCAAGCTATCTGTCGCCTGATTGCTCAAGAGCTGAATGTTCGCCCTGAGCAAGTTAATGCAGCTGTAACCCTTATCGATGACGGTAACACGGTCCCATTTATTGCACGTTACCGTAAAGAGGTGACGGGCGGCCTTGATGACACCCAACTGCGTACTCTAGACAGCCGTCTGTCTTACCTTCGTGAGCTGGACGATCGCCGTCAAACCATCCTGAAATCGATCCAAGAACAAGGCAAACTTACGCCAGAGCTAGAACAAGAGATCACTCAGGCAGACAGCAAGACTCGTCTTGAAGACTTGTACCTACCTTACAAACCAAAGCGTCGCACCAAAGGTCAGATCGCGATTGAAGCCGGTCTTGAACCACTCGCAGACCAGCTTTGGAATCATCCGCAAACTGAGCCAGAAAGCGAAGCAAGCAAATACCTTGATGCAGAAAAAGGTGTGGCAGACACCAAAGCTGCACTGGATGGCGCGCGCGCAATTATCATGGAGCGCATCGCTGAAGACGCGAACCTACTAGAGAAAATCCGTGGTCACCTAAACCGTAATGCAGAGATGGGCGCACGCGTCGTTGAAGGCAAAGAGCAAGAAGGTGAGAAGTTTAAAGACTACTTCAACCACAACGAACCACTAAGCAAAGTACCATCACACCGTGCACTAGCAATGCTACGTGGTCGTAATGAAGGCTTCCTGACATTGGCAATGAATGCCGATCCAGAACAGGAAGAAGGCGTACGTCAGTCTTACTGCGAAACCATTATTGCTGACCACTACGGCGTGACACTCAGCAGCGCACCGGCGGATACATGGCGTAAGCAAGTGATCAGCTGGGCATGGCGTATCAAAGTATCGATGCACATGGAAACCGAGCTGATGGGCGCAATGAAAGAGCGCGCGGAAATCGAAGCGATTGAAGTATTCGCCACCAACCTAAAAGATTTGTTGATGGCGGCACCAGCAGGCCCTCGTGCAACACTTGGTCTAGATCCAGGTCTGCGTACCGGTTCAAAAATCGCTATTGTCGATCCGACTGGTAAAGTGCTTGCAACCGAAACCATCTACCCTCACCCACCGCAAAAGCAATACGACAAATCAGCGCAAATCGTTGATCAGTTAGTACGCAAGTACAACGTGGATTTGATTGCGATTGGTAACGGTACGGCTTCACGTGAAACCGACAGCTTTGTCGCAGACGTCATCAAACGTGGCAACCTGAAAGTTCAGAAAATCATCGTCAGCGAAGCGGGTGCATCAGTTTACTCAGCGTCTGAGCTTGCAGCGAAAGAATTCCCAAATATGGACGTGTCTCTGCGTGGTGCGGTATCAATTGCTCGTCGCCTGCAAGATCCGCTAGCAGAGCTAGTGAAAATCGATCCTAAGTCGATCGGTGTGGGTCAATACCAACACGACGTTAGCCAATCTATGCTGGCAAAACGTCTAGATGCGATTGTGGAAGACTGTGTAAACGCGGTCGGTGTTGATGTAAACACCGCCTCTGCAGCACTACTAACGCGCGTAGCGGGCTTGTCGAGCACTATCGCGCAGAACATTGTCGACTTCCGTGATGAAAACGGTCGTTTCGAAGCACGTACGACCTTGAAGAAAGTGCCTCGTTTAGGCCCTAAGGCGTTCGAGCAGTGTGCAGGTTTCCTACGAATCATGGATGGTAAAAACCCACTTGATGCGTCTGCGGTTCACCCAGAAGCGTACCCAGTGGTAAAAGCGATCTCTGAGAAAAACAACAAAGACATCAAAGCACTGATTGGTGATTCAAGCTTCTTAAAAGGTCTGCATGCGGTGGATTACACCGACGATAACTTCGGTGTTCCAACCATTACCGATATCATCAAAGAGCTGGATAAACCGGGTCGTGACCCGCGTCCAGAATTCAAAACGGCGACATTTGCAGAAGGCGTAAACTCGGTATCTGACTTGGAGCCGGGCATGATTCTAGAAGGCGTGGTATCGAACGTAGCAAACTTCGGTGCTTTCGTTGATATCGGCGTTCACCAAGATGGTCTCGTACACATTTCTGCACTGACAGATCGCTTTGTGTCGGATCCACGTGAAGTGGTGAAAGCGGGCGACATCGTCAAAGTAAAAGTGATGGAAGTGGACGTGCAGCGCAAGCGTATCGCATTATCGATGCGTATGAACGACGAGCCGGGTCAAGACAACCGCAGTCAACGCTCATCAGCTGCCCCTCGTCGTAATGACCAACCGCAACGTCGTCAGCCTCGCCATGATGATTCGTCATCTAATAGCGCAATGGGTGGTGCTTTTGCGGCAGCATTTGCTAAAGCGAAAAAGTAATCTCGCCTAGGCTTCACCGCGAACGAGCTTTCACAGCTAAAAAAACGCTCCAATCAGTTAATCTGCTTGGAGCGTTTTTGTTTGAGTAGGATATTGAATCGTCATAATACTGCTATCACTTCTGACGGTGTATGGGGCGCAACCGAGTGACCATAATGAAACTTAATCACCTTCCTGCGTTTTTCCATTAA
The DNA here is from genome assembly GCF_052037695.1 of Vibrio sp. WZ-1. Lineage (NCBI taxonomy): Bacteria > Pseudomonadati > Pseudomonadota > Gammaproteobacteria > Vibrionales > Vibrionaceae > Vibrio > Vibrio sp. WZ-1. Next base: position 107,599 of record NZ_JBQEQR010000066.1, read on the forward strand.
TCCTTCTTTGACCGCTGCATCCAAAATGCGCTTAGGCAAGCGGAATCGAATCGCATAGCTCTTTCCTTGGCTGTTGCTATAAGTACTCAGTGCGAGAAGATCGAAAAGTCGCGCTAGGGCATCTTTCGGCTCTTCGTGATATTGAGTATCAACCTCGGTCTCCATTTCATAATCGGGATGCTCGGAAGGATCCCAGGAAGACTGACGTCGCCTTTTATCATCACTTTTAACTTTTCTTTCAGCGTTAGTTTTCGCTAAAGCGACCGTTGGTGCAACAGGTTCACGAACTTTGTTATCTCGTGCAGCCTGCTCCGTTTGCACATTCACGGATGGGGCGATCAGTGGCACACTCACAGTGGTCGGTGACACAATCATTGCGAATCCTCCTCAAAGAATCGCCCAAACTCGTCAATTTACCAAAGCAAACAAATGAAACCTTGTGCTTCAGCAATCAGTTTATCGACCATTTTTCATACAACTTTAGCAACTTGTTGCATCCAGTTATCATTTAGTTACAAATTCAATAAGCTGATCGCAAAAAGTCTGCGGTTCGGTCATAAAAGGAGCATGGGAAGATTGGGCAAAGATATATTGCGTTGAGTTCGGTATAACATCTTGTAGATCATGGGCAACTTTGACCGGAACCAACCCATCCAAACGACCGTATAGACGCAACACTGGCATGGTGAGCTGAGCAAGCTGCTCACGCAAATCGACATCCGCCAAAATATTTAAGCCAACTAGCAGAGAAGCCGGATTTGGCTGAGGTCGAGATAGTACTGCCTGTTTAAGTTGCCTAACATCTTGACGAGCGGACGGGCTACCCATCGCCTGTAACGCCATAAAACGTTCAATCGTTTGTGAAAAGTCTTCCATTAACTGTTCAGTAAACGCACTTAGCACATTAGGTTGAATGCCACGCCATGGACGTTGTGCCGCGAATTTAGGCGAGCTTGCTACCGTGATTAACTTATTCACTCGGTCTGGCGCATTCAATGCCACATGCATAGCCACTAATCCACCTAATGACCATCCTAGCCACACCGCTTTTTCTGGTGCGCCTTGAAGTACCATTTCTGCTATCTCAGCGAGATCTTGCGCATGACTGCTTGCACTATGTCCATAGCCGGGTAAGTCCACAACATGCAATGTAAACTGAGACTGAAGCTCTTCAACCGTTTGCTGCCAAACCGCGCCATTCATACCCCAACCATGAAGCAAGACTAAATCCGGCCCTTGGCCAAATGACTGCCAGTGCAATTTCGTGCTCATGCTCTCAACCTCTCCTACTAATTTGAACGGATAACCATTTCAATGCTGATAAGCTAGTTTTCTCACTAAAGGAAACTGTATGTTATCTCATCACTGGCAAAACATCATGTTTCACCTTATTGGTAGCCAATGTGCACTTTGTCAGTTCCCGCTCGATAACGGCCAGTCATCCATTCTACGCTGGTGCTCCAGCTGTACAAAGCTACTACAACCTCAATCAAGGTGTTTACGCTGTGGACTTCAACTTAGCCCGACAGATTCAGAGCGAGAGTTAGTCTGCGGAACTTGTTTAGCGGATCCACCACCCTGGCAAAAACTTTACACCTTGGGTGATTACGACTTCCCATTGGCAGGAGAGATTCAGCGATTTAAAGACCGTCGTGAATTATGGCAAGTACCGGGACTTTGCCAACAACTTGCAGATCAAATCTCGGACCCTGCCCCACTATTGACAAGCGTCCCCATTCATTGGAAACGCTACCTAACTAGGGGCTTCAATCAAAGTGCAATCTTAACTCGCTACCTTGCACAAAACTTATCGCAAGCACACGATACTCAGCTTTTTAGTAAAGTACGTTATACCCGCTCGCAACGACATTACCGAAAACAGCTTAGGGCAGAGAATCTCGCTCATGCCTTTAAGCTAAATCGAATCCCCGAACAAAACCACATCGCCATTGTTGATGATGTAGTTACCACAGGCAGTACGGTCCGACAATTATGTCAATTACTACTTGAAGTTGGGGTCGAAAGAATTGATATTTACTGCATCTGCCGAACTCCTGTTCCAAACACGATCTAGAACGCTTTGCCATGCCTTAGTAGCAAAAACACTAGACCGTTACGCTAACAAGAGTAAAATAGCAGCAATAGCCTACAAAATTACTCAGGTATTCGTCGTGTCAAATATTACTATTACAGAAACAGCGCAAACACATTTCGCTAACCTTTTGGGCCAACAGCCTGAAGGCACTAACATTCGAGTGTTCGTCGTTAACCCAGGAACACAAAACGCTGAATGCGGCGTATCTTACTGCCCACCTGAAGCGGTTGAAGGTACTGACACAGAAATCCCATACAGTGGTTTCTCTGCATTTGTTGACGAGCTAAGCTTACCGTTTCTTGAAGATGCGGAAATCGACTTCGTTACAGATAAAATGGGCTCTCAACTAACCCTAAAAGCACCTAACGCAAAAATGCGTAAAGTGTCTGACGACGCACCGTTAGTAGAGCGCGTTGAGTACGTGATCCAAACTCAAGTAAACCCACAACTTGCAGGCCACGGTGGTCACGTAAACCTAGTTGAAATCACAGACGATGGCATTGCAATCGTTGCATTTGGTGGCGGCTGTAACGGCTGTTCAATGGTTGATGTAACGCTAAAAGAAGGCATCGAGAAAGAACTGCTTAACCAGTTTGTTGGTGAACTGACAGCGGTTCGTGATGCAACAGAGCACGATCGCGGTGATCACTCATACTACTAAGTCGTTGATGACTTGTTAGCAATGAATATCGACGAGAAATGGGAGGCGTTTGCCTCCCATTTTTGTTTTCAATTTCGTGATGCTGAATCATCACGCTAGAAACTCAAGCTTTCTTCTCATATATTAGGAAATCTCATTTCCCCTGATGAGTTAACGACACAAAGGAGCCAGCGCATGTCGAAACGGACCCCACCAGAGATACTCTCTTGTCAGACGGTCGCACAATCTAAGCTGTTTGCCGTGGAAGCCCTCGACCTTCGCTTTTCCAATGGTGAGCTTCGTACCTATGAGCGTATGAAACCAAGCGGCCGCGATGCGGTAATGGTTGTCCCTGTCACTGAGCAAGGAGATTTGCTCCTTGTTCGAGAATACGCAGCAGGCACCGAGCGATACGAATTGGGCTTTCCAAAAGGATTGATTGATCCAGGAGAAACGCCAATCCAAGCCGCAGATCGGGAGCTAAAAGAAGAAATAGGCTTTGGCTCGAACGTTCTGACACCATTAAAGCAAGTAATCCTTGCTCCCTCTTACTTTTCAAGCAAGATGACTCTATTCTTGGGACAAGGTTTATACCCTGAAAGACAACAAGGTGACGAGCCGGAGCCATTAGAGGTAGTTCGCTGGCCGCTAGCACAAGCAGAAGAGTTACTCACTCATCTCGACTTTTGTGAGGCACGCAGTATCACTGCTCTGATGTTGGCACTTAAGCACTTACCAAACACCACTCACAACCAAAATCAATAAGGCCAACCAGCCGCGCAATAATTGTGAGAAAGGACCATTACTGATGCCAATGACAAAAGATCTATCACACCTACTACCACAAGTTATCGAGATCGCCCGCAGTGCGGGTCAACTGATTCTAGATATCTACGAAAACAAACAGTATGAAGCTTATACCAAAAGCGACGAAACCCCAGTCACTAGTGCCGACATTGCTGCGCATAAACTGATTACGAAACAATTGAGTGAACTGACCCCCGATATCCCTGTGCTTTCTGAAGAAGCAGCCGATATCAGTTTAGAACAGCGAGCAAAATGGGAGCGCTACTGGCTCGTCGATCCACTTGATGGCACGCAAGAGTTCATCGCACGTAGTGGTGACTTTGCGACCATCATTGCGCTGATCGACAACAACAAACCAACTATGGGCGTAGTTTACGGCCCAGTTTCTGGTGTCACTTACTATGCCTACAGCGGTAAGGGAGCGTGGAAAATTCCAGACATGTCTGAAAGCGTAAAAATTCAGACTCATAAGCATGAACATCCGGGACAAAACATTGCTATCGCGATCAGTCGTCGTCAAGACATCAACCGCATCACAAGCCGTATGAGTAGCACTTGGAATTACGACTTGATTCCACTCGGCTCTGCGGCACTAAAAGCTTGCTTAGTCGCAGAGGGTGCGGTGGATTGTTACTTGCGCTTAGGTCCGACGGGGGAATGGGATACCGCAGCCACACAGTGTATTGTGGAAGAGGCGGGAGGCCGTATTCTCAGCACCCAACTTGAGCCTCTGTCTTACAACGAACGCGAGACGCTGGAGAACCCAAACTTTATTGTTCTTGGTGATGCAGGTTTACCTTGGAGTGAGATCCTACAACGCAAAGATTGATCGCTAGTTGAACGACCAATACCGAATTTTCCAAGGCCACGAATTTTGTTCGTGGCCTTTATTTTTGTATCTTGTACAGCGATACAAGTATTTAGCCTACTATGATCTAAATGCTTTCACAGCTGTACATAAAGATTTATACACCAACAAATCAAATACTTATAATGCACAGCAATAATCAGCTAAATTTCATGTACAGCGAATAGAGGGTTTGGCCTACTATGATCCAAAAGCAAAAAGAGCTGCACATTGGCAGCTCTTTAATGATGCTATAAATTCCAAGTTTGGCTAAAAGCGCCCTTGATAATTAAACTCGTATTGTCCTTGAGCATTTGGATTACCTAGCCACTTAAGCTGCTCACTCATGCTCGATGGAAATTCCGCACCAGGTTTGAACCAAGCTTTAGTTGAGTAACGCTGGTTTGGCATTAGCTCAGCAGAAAATGCCGCTGATACTTGCTTACTCTTCTGCTCACCAGATGCTGATAGCATGCTGTCTTTACAACTCAGATCGGCAATCACAGGACCAAGTTCAAGGCTGCCTAGCGGGCTTTGAATACCACTTGCATTCCAAACTAACGTACCTTCGCCAGTCTTACACCAAGGAGCCGCATACGTCGCATGACGAATATTCAGCTCAAGTTGGCCATCAACGCTCACTGGTACAGGAAGGCGCGTCTGCTCAACGACCTTTGCTGCAGGAATAGACGCCACAAGATTTTCGGCATACGGACCGCTCGTTAGGCTATAGCCAACCAAACCACGACCACGTACGTCCATATTGCTACCACGCCCAAAGCGTACAGCAAATTCTGCTTTACCTGTAAATAAGCCCGATAGTTGAAAATCCCAGTTAACTTCACCTAAGTTTTGGTGCTGCCAATACACGGAAGACGCTTTACCCTGCCACACGGTGCCCTGAGCATTTTGAATATCCAAGCCTCTCACCTGAGGTACTTGTTGCATAACCCACGATACAGGCAACCCTGCAATTAAGCTAAATGAGAAAAAGGCGACAAATATAAAAACGTAAAGAAGTACTCGCTTCACCCTAACCTCGCTTAAACTGCAAACGATTGACGTCAATCATACCTGCTTGCTCGGTACGATCGATATCCAAAAACTCCACTTCAATACCTTGTTGTTCTTTTAGGTAACGGAGCCAATCTACAAATTGATTAAACGCAAGAGGTTTAATCCACACTTGCACACTTTCATTTCGTGGCTGAACTCGAATCAGCTCAACCTTATAACGACGGGCGGAGGAAGAAACAATCTGGTTCAGCGGTTGAGTTGAATAGCTTACACCACCACTTCTACGTAACGCGGTAATATCATCGGCCTTATCTTCGACCCAACTAAGTAACTGTTTTTCAGTTTGGATTCGAGATTGAGCCAACTCGGCTCTTTGGGTGATAGGCTGCAGTATCCCCCAATAGATAATCCCTATGGCCGCCAACGCACCACAACCTAGCACTAACCGTTGCTCACGTTGCGAGATGCTACTCCACCAAGCCTGAATCGACATGATTAAATTTTTCATCATCACCTCACAAACGCTTCAATACAAAGCTACCCATCACAACATTATCACTGCGATTGAGCTGACCTTGTTCAACATTGAATTTTTCTGACAACTTCACTCTTGCTTGCTCAAATGGTTGGAAATCAGAGCTTCGAGCTTGAATTCTTACTTCACCTCGATTGCCATCATATTTAAAGCTTGTGATTTCTAAGTCTTTTACCTGCCCCAATGTCGAAGGCAATGCAGCTATCCATGTCATCATAGCTTCATCACCAGCACCACCGGATAATCGACGCTCTTCATCGTTCATTTGGCGCTTTAAGTAGCTCACTGTTGGAATGCGTTTTTTACCCGGGAAAACTTGTCGGAAGATACGTTCACTTTCAGCGCGATAGGCTTGGGCTTGGGCTTCATACTTGTGAACTGTAAAGAGCTGTTGAGCGACCAAAACCACCAGCAGGACTCCAGCGGCCACCGCTGTTTTTTGCCATACTTTCCAGTGCTTACCCCATGATGATTTGGGCTTAAACTCCCCGACTAGCACGTTGACATTACTTAAGGCACAACCTTCCGCCAGCAAAGCCATTGGCATTTCAACCGGCTTATCAACCCATATATCAGGAATATTGCTATCCGGGATCGTGCTATAACTTTCCAGTTTCCACTCTGTTTGCTCTTGCCCATAGGCGGAAAGATAGAGTTCAAGCCATGCATTATCTACTGCCGCGCCATGGTATTCGTTATGACGAATCAACCATTGTTCTCCCAGCGAGACAGCCGTACTGTGCTCACTGACTGGCAGTGCCAATACATCAGGAAGGATACGCTTGATAGTCAAACCTTGGCTAGCAAAGCGCTGCAAAATGGTATGAACCCAAGCGCGTTCCACAGCACAAACATGAGCGCTATTCGCTTGCTTCTCTAAAACAGTAAAGTGCAGACTATCTACATCCTGCGCCACTTCGTCTTCGACCAAGTAAGGCAGCATACTATCAAACTGACGTGCCGCTCCCGGAGGAATATCCACCTCGGTTAGCACGACATCGCTAGCAGCAAGTAGTGCGATGATTTGACGTTGCTCTGCATAAGCCGCCAACTCATCTAAGTGTTCCCAACCGGCTAATTCTCCGCTGGCGATCACTTCCTGCTGTTGTGTTGACCATACCACCCACGGTATGGTGCTTTGTTGTTCGCTACTCAGCCGAACGGTCAGAAACTCGCTCACTGATCCCTCCAAAACGACGGCGGACAACCGTCACTGTTTCTCGATTCGTACTTTGCAAAAGGCTGCGGATTCGCACACGCGATTCATCCACTAAGACCTGAGCATCCAATTCAAAATAAGCACTATCTACACCCAGATAGCCTTTTGCTTTCTTCTTAATATCACCACTGACACCTGTCAGTTCGGACTCAGACAAAAAATCATCAATACTGTCCCATCCATCGAATGGGCGCTTCTCTATCAGTTGTACAGCATCACTGCTACTCAAGCCCGGAGAAAACATCGCAACTAATATCGCGGCTTGCTCGACTTCAATGGTATTTACATTCAGTCGCCAATCATCTGTTGGTATAGCACAAACCATCGGCGCAAGATTTCGATAAATTTCGCCACTTACTTGGTAAATTGAGCGCAATTCACTGCTGTCTGCCATCAACCCATTTGGTGGTAAGTAAGCAGGGTTCATACTTTCATAAGTGCTATCTTCAACCCCGGCAGTCGAACGTACAGAAGTATCACTATCAACATATTCCCATGTTGAGTCAGCGATCACCTCGGCTTGATAGGGTTCAACATTCGCCTCTTCCAATAGGTTTACCCACGTTTGTACTAAGTATGGTCGGGTTGTTTGATCATTCGTTGGCTGAACACTGGCAAGAGCATTAAGGTTAAAACACGCCTGTTTATCAACGATTCTTCCCGCCGCTTGCCCATAATCCAACGGATAGATTTGATCTTTTATCGCCCATGGCTGGCTCAAATTGATGGTGTCGCTGTCTTTGTAACTCTGCTCTATACCAATTTTAGCTAATGCTTCGACACCTAGGCTGTACCAATACGCTTGCTGGTAGTTGATTTGGTTAGTCGCGCGCTGAAATTGTAAAAACAATCGTTCAGACATACTGGCAGCGACTGTCGCCATGATTGCTAGAAGCATCAATACAATAATTAAAGCAACACCACGCTGACGATTAGCCATTGTTGTTGCCTCCTGACTCACTTTTCTCTCCCGATTGGAATTCACCATCTGGAGTAAGATACGTCCGGCTGATCTCACCATAATCCTTTAGCGTCAGCACAACAGAAACCGCTTTGGGTAGTGAGTCGGCAGAATCCCAGTCTTTTTTCCACTGTTTACCGTCATAAAATCGAAGGTTGAACTCTTCAACTTGTGTCAGCAAAGGCGTCACGATGCCTTGTTGAGCCACTGGTGTATCTGGATAACGCCACCACACTCGTTGAAGAACGTTATCTTTAATCCGATAACCGACTTTCGTCACTTCTCCACGCGGAAATTGCTGCTGCGGGTTGTGCCAACCTAAACGAGTAAACATGACGCCTTTGACATCGGAGTCCAGTAAATAGTCAGACCAAAAAATCAGCTGCTTGGCTGGCTCTTCTCCATTGGTACGACTGTGTCTTACCGCCATTTGACGAAAATCATTGTCCATCATGACCATCGCTCGTTGCAGTTCATTAAGACGTTGGATCTTTTCTTGGGATAATGCGTCACTGCGCTGAACCTGACTGACAACTTGGTATGCAGCAACACTTAAACTGGCAAAAATAGCGATAGATACCAACACCTCAATTAAGGTGAAGCCTGTATGGCGAGCGGTTCGCCTGTTCGTGTATTTACTTGTCCACATAACTTCGTACCGTTACGATTGGACTGGCTTTTTTTTCTACCGCGACACTGACATCAAATGCTTTCAGCAATGGCTGCGTCGTAGCGACTGGCGTCACTTTCCAATACCACGTTCGGCCGGCAAGTTCTTCGGTGCCATTTTTCGCTTTCAACGCGCTACTGTCTAACATGACATTCGCCATTTGGTTATCAACAACCATTGCTGCAAACATTTTTTCTTCTAAGTAACTGACGGTATTAATATGCTGACTGACTGAGCGAATAACACTGATCGCTGCCGTTGCAAAAATCGCTAATGCAACCAACACCTCCAACAAGGTCATGCCTCTCGCTCGTTTAGGTGCGATACCTATAAGGCTTGCTTTAGAAGGTCGCATTGTCATCCTCTTCCGCCTCTTCACCTGGCGCGAATAGTTTTATTTCCCCAGTTTCTTTACCAATAACACGCCAGCCATCGTTCTCTGCATCACCATCTTGTGGATAGAACGACAACGTGAAAGGCGTTAGCTCTGCACTGGAAAAAATAAACACTTGTGGCGGTTTCTCTTTCTTTTTTTCCTCTTCATCAGCAAACATATCTTCATCAAACAGTGAGCCAGGCTCAAATAAGCGGTCATCTTTATCCCAAGCTCCACCGCCTAACTCAAGTTGCATTGCGATTCCATCTTCCAACTTGGTACTGCTTGGAATTTGCTTCAATTCCAAAGGTTGCCAGCCATCCTGAGTTAAGTTTAATAAAGCATAGGTAGATTTTGCGTCATCAACGCGAACACCAAAATCTTTACCACTCAATACCGCCTCTTCATTTAGCAATTGCACTCGCTGGTAAAAGCTTTGTGCGTATTGTTTGGATAAATCTTTCTGACTGGTAGGTAAAGTAGTAATGACCGCAACAGCGGTAAGAGATAACAAAACCAGCACTAATAGAATTTCTATTAATGTAAAACCGAGGTGTTTTTGCATTCGTTTCATCAGTGCTGGTTTAAGCTAGAGCTTATTGGAAATCTTGCATGTTCCAGTTGCCGATATCAGCAGCTGGACCTTCACCACCCTCTTGACCATCTGCACCTAGCGTGAAGATATCAATGGTGCCATTGTCACCAGGGCTTAGGTACTGGTACTCATTACCCCATGGGTCATTTGGTAGACGCTTGATGTAACCACCATCACGGTAGTTGCGAGGCTCTGGGTTAGACGGCTTAGAAACTAATGCTTCCAAACCTTGATCCGTTGTTGGGTAAACGCTGTTATCCAACTTGTACATGTCTAATGCGTTTTCTAATGCCACGATGTCGGTAATCGCTTTTTGTTGATCGGCTTTCTCTTTATTACCTAGCAAGTTAGGCACAACAAAGCTCGCCAAAATACCCAAAATAACAACAACAACCATCACTTCTAGTAGCGTAAAGCCGTGTTGTTTACTACGTTTCATTTTCATTATTTTCTCCGAAAGTTAGATTCAAGTCGTCGTCACTATAGACAAGCCTTGATTCAGAATTTATCCACTCATTAAGTTATTCATTTCAAGCATTGGCATCAATGTCGCCATAACAATGAAAAGTACGAGTCCAGCCATCAAAGCTATTAGGGCTGGTGTAAAGATGCCTAAAGCGATATTGACCGTCGATTCAAAGTTTTGATCTTGGTTATCCGCCGCTCGAGTCAACATACTCTCCAACTCACCACTTTGCTCGCCACTGGCAATCATGTGCAGCATCATTGGAGGGAATAAGCGAGTTTGATCTAAGGCTTTACGTAAGCTTGCACCTTCACGCACATTGTCTGCTGCCAACAAGACTTGCTGCTTTACAAAGCGATTTGACATCACGTCAACAGCGACTCTCATGCCCTCTAGAATAGGGATGGCACTGGAAGTACAGATAGATAGTGTGCGAGCAAAGCGAGCCGTATTGAGTCCTTTCGAAATTTTCCCAAGCAAAGGTAAACTAAGGATTTTTCGGTCCCATGCTAGGCGGAAGTTAGGCTTTTGCAGTGCTAACTTTAAACCGTAAAACAACACCACCAGCACGACAAAAATGCCTAGCCCCCACTCTTGCACAAACTCACTGGCCGCCAGCAAAATTTGTGTAGATTGAGGTAACTCTTGCCCCATTTGAATGATTGGTTCAATGATCTTTGGCACCACAGTTGCCAGTAGGAAAGAAACAATACCGACAGCGAATACCACCAAAACCACAGGGTAAATCATGGCTTGCATTAGCTTCGAACGCATTTTCTGACGATTTTCGACATACTCAGCCAAGCGTTCTAATACGGTATCTAGATGCCCTGACTTTTCGCCTGCTGCAACCATAGAGCGAAACAGCTCATCAAAAATATGAGGATAATCAGCCAAGCTATCCGCCAACGGATAGCCTTCTGTCACTTTGGAGCGCACAGCAGCGATCATGGTACGAATGCGAGGTTTTTCTGCCTGTTCAGAGACTGCTTTTAAGCATTCTTCCAACGGCATACCAGACTGAACCAGTGTCGAAAGCTGTCGAGTGATAAGAGCAAGTTCTGCGGTTTTGATACCGCGTTTGAATCCACCTGAAGCACCAGAAGACTTGGCAGCTTTTGCCTTGGCCTCAACCACTTCAACTGGAACCATACCCTGTTCTTTTAGGCGTTGGCGCACTTGACGAGCATTATCACCTTCAATCGTGCCTTTTTTGCGCTTACCCGTAGCATCAAGTGCTTTGTACTCAAAAGCCGCCATTATGCTTCCTTAGTCACCCGCATCACTTCTTCTAGAGAGGTGATACCTCGGCGCACTTTGCTTAGACCATCGCTACGGATACTTGGTGTGTGCGAACGAATCATTTTTTCAATTTCCTGTTCACCGGCTTCACGATGAATCAATTCTTGAACGTTCTCATCCAGCATCAAAAGTTCATGAATACCAGTACGGCCGCGATAGCCTTTTTGGTTACAGGTTTCACATCCTTTCGCACGGTGCAAAGTCAGCGAATCATGCTCTGTTAAACCAAATAACTTCTTCTGTTCATTATCCGCTTCATAAGGTTCTTTACAGTCTTGGCAAAGTGTTCTTACCAAGCGCTGAGCAAGAACGCCAAGCAATGAAGAAGAAATTAAGAATGGTTCAATACCCATATCACGCAGACGCGTTATCGCGCCAACTGCGGTATTGGTATGCAGTGTCGACATTACTAAGTGACCAGTCAAAGACGCTTGAACAGCGATCTGTGCGGTTTCTAAGTCACGGATCTCACCAACCATCACCACATCTGGATCTTGACGAAGAATCGCGCGTAGACCACGAGCAAACGTCATATCGACTTTCGGGTTCACTTGCGTCTGGCCGATACCATCAATATCAAATTCGATAGGATCTTCTACGGTAAGGATGTTGCGCTCGTTGCTGTTTATCTCTTGTAGGCCAGCATACAAAGTGGTTGATTTACCTGAACCTGTAGGACCAGTAACCAAGATGATGCCGTGAGGACGACCGATCAGATGACGGAAATTATCATGAACGGAAGGCGTCATACCTAAGCTGTGTAAGTCTAGACGAGTCGCGTTTTTATCTAACAAACGCATTACTACTCGCTCACCATGCGATGAAGGCATGGTGGATACACGAACATCGACTGCTCGACCACCAATACGTAGAGAAATACGACCATCTTGTGGCACGCGTTTTTCAGCAATATCCAGCTTCGCCATTACTTTTACACGAGATACAAGTAATGGGGCAAGTTTACGACTTGGAGCTAATACTTCACGCAAGACACCATCTACTCGAAAACGGATAGACAATGTTTTCTCAAACGTTTCGATGTGGATATCCGATGCACCTTCTTTGATCGCCTCGCCAAGCATGGCGTTGATCAACTTAATAATGGGCGCGTCATCTTCCGACTCAAGCAAGTCTTCATTTTGTGGTAGTTCTTCAGCTAATGAGAAGAAGTCATCATCTGCACCAATGTCTTCCATCAGTTGACGTGCTTCTGAAGAGTCACGTTGATAAGCTTCGGTCAGCTTTTTATCGAACGCCTCTTTATCAAGGGGCTGAGGGACAAATGCATGTTTCAGAACACGTCGAACTTCAACCAAAGCCGCTGCACTTAGCGGCTCTACGTAATACAGCACTGGAGGGCGCTCAGGGTGTTCTGTCTCCAATACCAGTTTAAAGCGGTTAGCAAAACTGAATGGCAGACGACGCAAACTTGGCGCGGTGTCTAGCATATCAACCATTACTTCACTTCCATTTGATCGATAAAGGCTTGGATTTCAGGTGCCAATTGTCGTTCATGACCAAACTCAGGCATCACAGGAATCTTGGTATCTTCCATCAACTTCAAGCCTTCTTGCGCTTTGTAAAGCTGCTCAGCACGGATGAAGTTGTACTTACGCTGGGTAATACCATCAGCCGTCATACCATCACGAATAATTGTTGGCTTGATGAATACCATCAGGTTGCGCTTTTCAGTTTGAGTACTGGTTGATTTAAACAAATGACCAATCACCGGAATATCGCCCAGTAGTGGTACTTTAGATTCACTTTCTAATGCACGCTCATCAACCAAACCGCCAAGTACCAACATTTGACCATCTTGAATCATAACCGACGTATTTAGCTGACGTTTAGCAAAACGAACGTCTACCGCGCCATTTGCGCCCAGTACATTTGATACTTCTTGTTCAATGTTCAACTGAACGGAATCACCTTCATTGATCTGCGGTACCACTTTTAGCTTGATACCTACTTCTTTACGATCAACCGTTTGGAATGGGTTATCGTTGTTCGAGCCAGCAGTTGAACCAGTAATTACCGGAACTTCCTCACCAACGATGAATGATGCTTCACCATTGTCCATGACTGTAATGCTTGGAGAAGACAGAATGTTAGAGTTTGAGTCAGAAGCAACAGCACTGATTAACGCTGTCCAGTCACCCATTACAATACTCATCGCAGCGCCATTCACGCCACCTAAAGCTTTCGCTAGTGTTGAGTAGTCACCTTGTTCTGTCGTCGTCTCATTACGTAGGAAATTACCGTCAGTATCATAAACCGCCTTCGTGGTGGTGGTATCTTTCGCTTCTTCTAGGCCAACCATAACCTGACCAATCGGAGCTCCGGTATTACCATACTGAATCACCGCACCTGTTTCTAACGAGCCCCACTGAACACCTAGATTAATGCCATCGCCTTCAGACATTTCAACAATCAGAGCTTCAATCAGAACTTGAGCACGACGGATATCCAGTTGAGATATCACATCTTGGAGAGCCATCATGATATCGGGCGGAGCCGTCACCACTAGAGAGTTGGTCGCTTCATGGGCTGCAATCACCACCTCACCGCGCTTGGTTGAGGAAGCGCCTTTTTGACCCGCTTGTTTTTCAGCTTGTAGGTTGTCGGAAACACCTTTCAGTACGTCCACCAAGTCTTCCGCTTTAGCGTACTTAAGGTAAACCACACGGTTGTTGCCTTTGGTTGCCATTTCAACATCAAGTTGACGAATCAAGCGCTTAAGTCGAGCACGAACTTTCGGATCACCTGAAATCAGAATCGAGTTAGTACGCTCATCCGCTACGATTTTTGGCTCTAAGAATTCTGGCGTGCTCTTTTGGTTAGTCGTTTTATTCAGAGCTTCGACGATGCGTACCATCTCAGCTGCAGAAGCATTACGTAGTTCTACCAGCTCAATTTCTTTATCACCGGCTTGGTCAACACGCTTGATGATTTCAGCAAGACGATTCACCACCGCTGCACGCCCTGTAATCAAAATAATATTGGCAGGGTCGTAATGAACCACGTTACCAGCACCAGCGTTATCGATAAGCTGACGAAGCAAAGGAGACAGTTCGCGCACCGATACATTGCGTACCGCAACAACACGTGTAATCACACTGTCGCCTTTTGCACTGGAATCCCCTAATACTGGTATCGCCGAAGTTTTCGAGTCTTTCGCTTTGATAACTTTCAATACGCCGTTGTCCATTTCTACAACTGCGTAGCCGTACACCTCAAGAACATTGAGGAAGAAGCTGTAATATTGCTCTTCATTCAGAACATCGTAGCTGCGTACATCGATCTTACCGCGCACCGATGGATCAACAATGATCGTCTTCTCTAAGTTTCGGCCAACAATGTTAATGAACTCTTGAATGTCCGTGCCTTTAAAACTCGCGCTAAAATCATTCGCGATTGCGCCTGGGGTGCAGAGTAGGCTGCCAGCAAGTAGCCACGCGCTTTTGCTTAACCAATGTTTCACGTATGTCTCCCTGAACTTACGCTTAGTGCCTAAGTATTAAAATTGGATATAGATGTCGTACTGTTGACCATCTCGCTCAACAGTTAAGTTCAATTCTTGCAGGTTACTCATTTCCTGAGCCAGTTTTGCTAGTGAAGATGGATCACGTAAGTCGATACCATTTAACTCCACAGCAATATCACCTGCTTGCAAACCTACATCATTAAATAAAGAAGCTTCACGCCCTGGTGAAACGCGATAGCCAATCGTACTGCCATCTTTCTTTACTTCTGAAATGCTGATGTAGTTAAAAACTCGTTTAGGGTCACGCGCAATCTCTGCACGGATCTGATCCAGCTTCTCTTCAGAAACAGAAGCCTCTTCAGCATTATTTTTTGCCACGGGTCTTGATTGTGCTGTCTGGGATAGCTTCTTGTATTCAACCCCTTCAAGCATCAAGGTTTCATCTCGCCCTTGGTTGTCGATAATCACACG
This sequence comes from Vibrio sp. WZ-1, assembly GCF_052037695.1. Taxonomy (NCBI): domain Bacteria; kingdom Pseudomonadati; phylum Pseudomonadota; class Gammaproteobacteria; order Vibrionales; family Vibrionaceae; genus Vibrio; species Vibrio sp. WZ-1. The sequence continues at coordinate 123,084 of NZ_JBQEQR010000066.1, forward strand.
ATCCACCAAGACAGCTTTTAACTTAGCTCGAGTACCTTCAATTTCCTCACCAATACCATAAGTCGCTTGCTTACCACGATTGGCAATAACCGCAAGGCTAGTATTCGCATTCGAACTCGCCACGGCACCTACCAAGGTAAGGTTCAAACGCGTTTTAGGGGCGTCTTTTACGATCGGTTGCTCAACCACAACGGGCTTTTGCTCGCTGTACTTGCCAAATAGGTTGGCATTTTGGATCGCTGAGAAATCGATGGCATCAGATTTGTTAGTACTGACCGAAGAATTAGAAGATGGCTGCCATTTGGCAATGCTAGAAGACTGAGGCATTGCAAGCCAAACCAATTTGCCTAATACCCACCCGATCATTGCAATCAATATGCACGTTGCTATCAAACTGAGTTTAGATTGAATAGCTAGATTGTTGGACTTGATACGAGCCAATAGCGGGCTACTCAACAATCCAGCACTTAGCTCCAAACGCTTCACTTAATAAATTCCTTTATTGTTACGCTCGCCGATAAACACTCAAAATGACCGACGTTACCCTGAAAAATTTGCAACAACTTTACTAGTCAACAAAGAGCAGTGAACTATATCACAAGATAGTTTTTGCTCTGTTTTCTTATGCCGTTTTTGCCAACTCCCTTGAAAAAATTAGGCCTTGACTCCATTTGTAGGTGAATAATCCACCACTCGATATCACATTTATCGCAGTGATTAGATATGACAGAGTTATATGAGTTCCATAAATGAAGCCGTAAGGCTAGATAAATGGCTGTGGGCGGCCAGATTTTACAAGACACGCTCCATCGCTCGGAATATGGTCGATGGCGGCAAAGTCCATTATAATGGACAACGAAGCAAGCCAAGCAAGATCGTTGAACTTGGAGCAGAGGTGCGCTTGCGCCAAGGCAATGAAGAGAAAATCGTTATTATCGAGAAAATCTCAGATCAACGCCGTGGTGCACCGATCGCTCAAACACTTTACAGCGAAACCACTGAAAGTATAGCTAAGCGTGAAGAACACGCTACGCAGCGTAAGCTTAACGCCCACAACCCAAGTCCGGAACGCCGCCCAGATAAAAAGCAGCGCCGAGACATCATTAAGTTCAAACACCAATAAAAGCCGGAATTACCGACGAGGAACGCACTCCATGGCAAACAATGTTTTAAACCGCTACCTATTCGAAGATCTTTCAGTACGTGGCGAGTTGGTACAATTGGATGAAGCATACCAACGTATTATCTCCAGCAAGGAATATCCGGCAGCACTACAAAAACTGTTGGGTGAGCTACTCGTTTCGGCCACTCTTTTAACTGCAACTTTGAAGTTCGAAGGCTCAATCACTATCCAACTACAAGGTGATGGTCCTGTATCACTGGCAGTTATCAATGGCGACCACGATCAGAAGATCCGTGGCGTGGCTCGTTGGGAAGGCGACATCGCTGACAACGCAACACTTCACGAGATGATGGGTAAAGGTTACCTAGTGATCACTATCGAGCCGAAGAAAGGCGAGCGCTATCAAGGCGTAGTAGGCCTAGAAGGTGACACTCTAGCTGACGTTATCGAAGGCTACTTCGCCAACTCAGAGCAGCTAAAAACTCGCCTATGGATCCGCACTGGTGAACACGAAGGCAAAGCACATGCTGCTGGTATGATGATTCAAGTCATGCCTGATGGCACAGGTACGCCAGAAGACTTTGAGCACCTAGAGCAACTAACGGATACGGTAAAAAATGAAGAGCTGTTCACGCTACCTGCGAATGAGCTGCTATACCGTCTCTACAACCAAGATAAAGTTCGTCTATACGAACCACAACCTGTTGAGTTCCACTGTGGTTGTTCTCGTGAACGCTGCGGTGCTGCAATCATCACGGTTGATAAAACTGAAATTTATGACATTTTAGCTGAAGAAGGATCAATTTCTTTACATTGTGATTACTGCGGCACGTCATACACGTTCGACGAGTCTGAAGTAACCGACCTGTACACTCAGTCAACTCCTGACAGCAAAATTGTGCATTAATTTTCATAGCTTAACAAGCTTGTAATTTACCCTTCAAAAGGCCAGCATCACGCTGGCCTTTTTGTGATCAAACCCACGTATAACCTCGCTTTAAACGTAATAAAGCAACTGCTTAATTTTAAATAATTAATAATCATTTTGCTCTAGCGCAAAGGTTTGCGCGCACGATAAACTATTCGTACCGATATGTGACGGGTTACCTAAAACCATACTGAAATCATGGATATTTTTTGAGCTATCTCCCTGTTTTCTCCCCGCCCCGTTGCTAGCATGGTGAGCAGATAAAATTAAAACATTCTTACAAAATCCCTACAAAAATCCTTATAAGGAGCACCTATGACCGTTATGGAACATACAAAGGCTGCAACACTTGATCTAACCAAACACGGACTGCACAACGTTAAAGAGGTTGTTCGTAACCCAAGCTACGAAATGCTGTTCGAGGAAGAAACCCGTGCTGACCTAACTGGTTATGAACGTGGTGTGGTTACAGAACTCGGCGCAGTTGCCGTAGACACTGGTATCTTTACTGGTCGCTCACCAAAAGATAAGTACATTGTAAAAGATGCAACAACAGAAGAGCACATGTGGTGGACTTCTGATGCAGTGAAAAATGACAACAAAGCAATCAACAAAGAAGTATGGGACGACCTAAAAGAGCTAGTGACCAACCAGCTTTCAGGTAAACGTCTATTTGTGATTGACGGTTATTGTGGTGCAAACCCAGACACTCGTTTGAGCATTCGAGTGATCACTGAAGTTGCGTGGCAAGCACACTTCGTGAAAAACATGTTCATCCGCCCAACAGAGGAAGAATTGGCAACGTTTGAGCCTGATTTCGTGGTAATGAACGGTGCGAAATGCACCAATGAGAAGTGGGAAGAGCACGGTCTGAACTCTGAAAACTTCACGGTATTCAACCTAACAGAGCGCATGCAACTGATCGGCGGTACATGGTACGGCGGGGAAATGAAGAAAGGTATGTTCGCGATGATGAACTACTTCCTACCGCTTAAAGACATCGCATCAATGCACTGCAGTGCAAACATGGGTGAAGAAGGCGATGTAGCGATCTTCTTCGGTCTATCTGGCACAGGTAAAACCACCTTATCGACAGATCCTAAACGCGCACTGATTGGTGATGACGAGCACGGCTGGGACGACGACGGCGTATTCAACTTTGAAGGCGGCTGTTACGCGAAGACCATCAAACTATCGAAAGAAGCTGAGCCAGACATCTACAACGCAATCCGTCGTGATGCCCTGCTAGAAAACGTTACGGTTCGCAGCGATGGTTCTATCGACTTTGATGATGGTTCTAAGACCGAGAACACCCGTGTGTCTTACCCACTACATCACATCGACAACATCGTTAAGCCAGTATCAAAAGGCGGGCATGCAAATAAAGTTATCTTCCTATCGGCTGACGCATTTGGCGTACTGCCTCCTGTGTCTAAGCTGACACCTGAGCAAACTAAGTACCACTTCCTATCCGGCTTCACTGCGAAGTTAGCAGGTACAGAGCGTGGTATCACTGAGCCAACGCCTACCTTCTCAGCGTGTTTCGGTGCAGCATTCCTCACACTACACCCAACTAAATATGCTGAAGTTCTTGTAAAACGTATGGAAGCAGCAGGCGCTGAGGCTTACCTAGTCAATACGGGCTGGAACGGCAGCGGCAAGCGTATTTCTATCCAAGATACGCGCGGTATCATTGACGCCATCCTAGATGGTTCGATTGAAAACGCTCAAACTAAACATATCCCTATCTTCAACCTAGAAGTACCGACTGCTCTACCAGGTGTAGACCCAAGCATCCTTGACCCACGCGATACTTACGTTGACCCACTACAATGGGAAAGCAAAGCCAAAGATTTAGCAGAGCGCTTTATCAATAACTTTGATAAATACACGGATAATGCAGAAGGCAAATCACTCGTAGCCGCTGGCCCACAAGTTGACTAAGTTCAACGTGATTTAGTTACAAAAACACTTCACAAGCCCCTCTTTTGAGGGGCTTTTTATTGAAACCTCTTCAATATTGATACACTCTAAGCAGCAAGCTGGCCAAAGGTTCTCAATGGAATGAAGACAGTAATAAGGATTCTCGCACTCGCTCTTGTCATATTGATTTGTGTACCAATCGTACTCGCGAGTTTGTTGACAACATCATACGCACCACAAACATGGCAGCTTATCTCACAGCCATTATCCCTTGATTGGCAAGCCAAAAGTGTCGAATATCAGTTTCCTTATCATGTATCTCTACAAGGCGTCACAACGGCATCAGAGCAAGTACCCTACATTGAACAAGTCGACCTTTGGTTTAATCCAGATATTCGACGCGATGGCCGATGGATATTGGACAGCCTATTAATTGATGGCGTAGAAGCACAGCATGGCTTGCCTCAAGTCCAGATGCCAAGCAATATTTTGCTTCATCAACTCGCTCTGAAAAACATCAACTATGCCGATGACAGCTATACTGCTCGAAACTTAAATATCCAGATCCAAGAGCCAACCTGGCTAACAAAAACACAAACCATTCCCTATGGTGAGATTCAGTTTTCCGCTGACCAACTCTACTGGAAAGGGGAAGCGTTCAATCGACTATTGCTCGATGTCGATTACAAAGCACAAGACAGCACCCTTTATGGCGCTTCATTTAACTGGCGTGGCAGTGAGGTCTCCGGTCAGGGTGAGCAGTATCCGCAAGGCTGGTCACTAGTGAATGTGACCGTAAATAAGCTAAAAATCGATAATCAGCAACTGCAATCCCTGCTTGCTAAACCTTGGCAAGCACTGCCAATTAACATCAACCATATCAATAGCCTCGACCTACTAAATGCGGATATCGAGTACAGTGATTGGCATTGGCAAAACCTAGAACTGTCGCTCGAAAACGCGTCTCTACCTCTATCATTGTGGAACACAACGGCGCAGGTTTCTTTACAAGCGGACAGCGTCAGTTTCCAAGGTCAAACCGCCATTGAGCCTCGCTTAAACGCTCAACTAAAACCAGGTTCTATTCAACTACAGGAACTGAGTTTGGACTGGCAACAAGGCACTGTACAGTTATCAGGTATGTTTGAACCAAAGCACTGGAAAATTAACAGCGCGACCATCATTGGATTGAAATGGGCCATCCAACCTGACGAAAAGGTCGACTGGTGGCAAACCGCCACAGAAAGGCTCCAACAAGTCGATGTAAAGCAGTTAGAGATTGAACGCAGCCAAGTCATCCAATTATCCAAACAACCTTACTGGCAGCTTTCTGGCTTGAATTTGGAAGGCGATAAGCTTGAAATAAAACGCAGCAACGGTCACTGGGGCATTTGGAGCGGTAAGCTCGATGCCAGCGTCGTGAACGCCAGCTACGACCAAGTCCTCTCATCACACGCCGCAATATCAACACAAAGTGACAATGGTTTCTGGCAGCTAACACGTTTGTTCGCACCTCTGGAACAAGGCTATATCGAAGGCTTGGGACAAATTGACCTCAGCACCACCAGTCAACCTTGGGCGCTGAACCTCAACGCCGATGGCATTCCCTTGCAATTGCTTCACCCCTATTTACCAACGGTACTTGCGGTTAATGGTTTTTCCGATTTAAGTCTCGATTTAAAAGGCCTAGCGGGCGATCAAAACATGCTTGCCTACAGCTTATCGGGGGAAGTAGAAGCCAACTTGCGTGATACCACCTTAACGTCACAAGCTGATGATTCACTCAAAGCGATCACTTTCAGCCCAGTACGTTTACAAGCCCAGCGGGGCGAAGTGAAGCTTCAGCCAGTAACCATTTCAGGCAAAGCCATTTCGGGTAAGATTTCGGGAGAGTTTGATATGGCCAACAACCCGCTTAGTGGTGCGATTTATCAGCTCAAAGAAACATGTGGTTCAATTCAAGGTGACCTGCTAAGTGGAGAAGTCGACACAAATGAATGCGTCAAACAGACTGAGTCAGCAGAACCCAAACAGAGTTCACCCAAAGCGACAAACAGCATAAGCATTGAACCGATCAACTTAGAGCAATATGAGGAAGAGTTAAGTGAAGAAGTAGTGGTAGAAGAAAAAGAAGCGACTACAGTACCGGACTTAGAAGAGCAGCTTCTCTCTGTTCAAGAAAGCTCTTTTATCGAAGAAAAGCCACCTGAAGAAAGCACCACTTCAGAAGCAGGCAACTCCAAGATAGAACCGGGCGCATCGCAAGAACAGGATGCGCCACAAGAAAAACTAGAATCAACGGACCTAACAGCTGAGTAGCTTAGAGTAATTTGGCAGCAACATGTACGTACCAACAAAATCCACCGCAGGCACGTCGCCACTGTAAATCACCACGTGGATAACAATGCGTGCTTTACGCCCTGATGCGAGTCTGTCCAAATCCCCACTAATGCCATCAAGCGAGGTACTCGCTACTGGGTTCTGCTCAACTGGATGGCGATAACGAATCGAACTGTCCGCCAACACGATATCACCGTGCAAGCCACGCTCTTTCATTAACAACCACGCCATCCCCCACCCTGTAAGAGTCGCCAAGGTAAAGGCTGAACCAGCAAACATCGTATTATGTGGATTCAAATTCGGGTTAAGCTGTGCGCTGCATTCAAACTGATAGCCGGTGTATTGGTTAATTTTAATCCCCATTTTATCGGCAATCGGGATCTGCGCTTCCCAACGTTGTTGCAGCTCAGTACACCATTCAGGTCGACGAAGCACATCGGCCATTGGATCAAGCGGCTTCACCATTTGTTGGTGACGTACAGGGCCACGCTCGTCGGTCAGTTCACCACGACGCTCAAAGCCATTCTTCTCATAGAAGGCAATCGCGTCTTCTCGGGCATTACATACCAGACGCTTCGCGCCTTCTTGTCGTGCCAGAGACTCAAGCGCCACCAACACCAGTGAACCCATACCTTTGCTGCGACGATTGTTCTTCACCGCCATGTAGCGAATCTGACCGTCGTTATCTGGAGTAATGTACAAACGACCGATCGCCATCGGACGGCCACGACTGTCAGTAATCATCCTATGATGGCTCATACCATCATACTCATCACGTTCAGAACCGATGGGCATACGCCATGGCTCTCGCAGCATCTGCCAACGAAATTGATAGTACTTGTTAAGCTGATTTTCAGTTTTTGGAGTTATTAGTTTGAACATATCAATCCTTTGAAAGCACAAATCAAATACAAGCCATAAGGCAAATAACCCAAGTAAAATCAATTCACTTGGGCTTAAAGCTTAGACTATGCAGCTAAGGTTTCCAGATTAGACCTGTAACCAAAAAGTCACTGGGCCGTCATTAATCAATGACACTTTCATATCTGCTGCAAAGCGGCCACGTTGCGTGGGCAGTACTTCCTCACACAGATCAGAAAAGTAGTCATACAAACGTTCTGCATCCGCAGGATGCGCGCCGCGAGAAAAGCCTGCGCGAGTGCCCTTTTTAGTGTCTGCTGGCAACGTAAATTGAGACACCACCAAAACCTTACCGTTCACTTGTTTGACGTTGAGGTTCATTTTGCCTTCGTCATCTTCAAACACACGATAAGTGGTTACACGCTCCATCAAACGTTTTGCTTTTGCTTCATCATCGTCCTTCTCTACACCAAGTAGGACAAGTAGACCTTGGTCGATTTCACCGACGACTTCACCGTCTACACGAACGGCGGCTTCACTGACTCGTTGAATTAGCGCTATCACGACTCTCGCTTCCTTCATCTGTTAATTGTAATTCAGCGGTCGAGTGTATCATTTCTAAGTCGTCACTCCAGTGCTCTCTTTCGCCCAGAGCGGCCGTGACTTCCGCGCCAATCAATACGATCAGCCAAGACAAATACACCCACACAAACAGAATCGGAATCGCGGCGAGCGCACCGTAAATCAGCTGGTATGACGGGAATTGGGTAATGTAGAACGCAAAGCCTTTCTTACTCAACTCAAACAGCACCGCGGCGATAGCCGCACCAATGGCACCGTGGGATAGATAAACTTTTTTGTTTGGCACTAAGAAGTACAAACCCATGAATGCAAAGAAGGACAATAACAATGGCAGCCAGCGCAAAAACAGGTTGTAAGCGCCCGACAAGGTTTCGTTTTCTATCAGCTTTAGCGAGGTCACGTAGGAAGTCGCAGCAATGCTCGCGCCAACCAGAATCGGACCAAGGGTCAACACCATCCAATACATGGAGAAAGAAAACACAGGGCGACGCTTGTCTTTCACTCGCCAGATGTAGTTTAAGTTCTTATCAATGTTGGAAATCAACATCAGAGCAGCAACAAACAAAAACGCACCACCTACAGCGGTCATCTTGCCTGTGTTTGAGACAAACTCTTGCAGCGCGGTTCTGACTGCATCACCAGAAGCGGGGACGAAGTTATCGATGATGTAACCCTGCAGCACTTCGCCGACATTCTCAAATACCGGAAACTTTGACAAAATCGACAATAATACCGTCAACATCGGCACAATAGACAACAAAGTGATGTAAGCTAGATAGCCTGCATTAACGTTAACGCGATCGTGCGTCATACGCTTGAGCAAATATTTGAAAAACGCGACGCTCCCCGGCACGAGCTTGCTCAATCTCACCTTGTAACTCTCTGATAACTGGTTCATAGTTCATCCCATAAATTAGCGTCGAGGACATAAGAATGCCTTATTTATTAGCAATTGTACTATCAATTTTCACTTTGACAGGATGTCAGTCCGCATATTATTCAGCAATGGAGCAAGTGGGTTACCACAAGCGCGATATCATGGTAGATCGCGTGGAAGACGCCAAAGAGTCACAACAAGATGCACAAGAAGAGTTCACCAGTGCATTAGAAGCCCTTTCTGCCTTAACCAACTTTGATGGCGGCGAACTAGAAAGCGTCTACAACAACATTAATGACAAATACGAAGACAGCGAAAAAGCGGCGCAAGACGTACGCGACCGTATTGCTGCGATTGAAGATGTGTCTGATGCATTGTTTGATGAGTGGCAAGGCGAGCTAGACCTATACACCAGTGCGAAGCTGCGTCGCTCTAGCGAACAGAAACTACGTGAAACCAAAGCATCTTACAAAACCATGCTTAACGCCATGAAGCGTGCGGAAGACAAGATGACGCCAGTGCTGAACACACTGCGTGACAACACGCTTTACCTAAAGCATAACTTGAACGCGAGTGCGATTGGCTCTCTGAAGGGTGAATTCTCTAGCCTAGAGAAAGACATCCAATACGCTATCAAGCAAATGAATGCCGCGATTGCTGAATCAGACAAGTTCTTGCAACAGCTGAATCAAAAGTAAAACTTAAAAAGCTCCTCTTCGTGAGGAGCTTTTAGTTTATACCCTCTCCGACCAAGCCAACGGCGCTTCGAACAAACTCTACTCGCTCATTCACAGTTCCCCATGGCACTTCCACCACTTCATATCCAAGCTCATGGTAAGTATCGAGAAGAGTTTGATGAATTTGCAGAGCTTCTTCAAAGCTATGCGGACGCACTTCATCTTGTACATAGACAGAGACTTCTGGTCGACAAGTCAGTACCTGACCATGGTACCCAATACTCTCTTTAAAGAAAGCTTGCTCAACGGAACAGCCACCCACTTGTAGGTATGCCACGATGTCAGGGATAGCACGGTCAACGAAAGCCACATCATGATTGAGCGCTTCTCGCTTTTGCTTCCCCATTAACTCAAGGCATAAGTTGGCGAACTCCGGCAGATTCGTCCAAGGCAAAATACCGTTGTACAACTGGCTTTGCTGCTCAATCAAGGTACGAGAACCTTCAGCAAAGGTGGCATAGCCCAATTCACCTAGCGCATTCAACAAGGTTGTTTTGCCCGCCCCTGGGCCACCAGTAATCACAATTGGATTCATAATGTTATTCCTTCAGATACAAAAAGCCCCGAGCATAACTCGGGGCCTCTTCTTAATCGAATCCGTTACAGCAGATTATTTTGCTGAACGTGAAGCACGCTTACGATCGCTTTCCGTTAGGAATTTCTTACGGATACGGATGCTTTCAGGTGTTACTTCTACTAGTTCGTCATCATCGATGAACTCTAGCGCTTGCTCAAGAGTCATCTTGATTGGCGGAGTAAGAACCTGTGCGTCATCTGTACCAGATGCACGAACGTTAGTTAGCTGCTTACCTTTCAGTGCGTTTACTGTTAGGTCATTGTCGCGGCTATGAATACCGATAACCATGCCTTCGTAAACTTCAACACCGTGACCGATAAATAGACGACCACGCTCTTGAAGGTTAAACAGTGCGTTAGTCAGAGCTTTACCCATCGCGTTTGCGATTAGTACGCCGTTTACACGTTGACCAATGTTACCACCTTTGTGTGGCGCGTAGCGATCGAACGTATGGTAAAGAAGACCAGAACCAGAAGTCAGTGTCATGAACTCAGTTTGGAAACCGATCAGACCACGAGATGGCATTTCGAAGTCCATACGTACACGGCCTTTACCATCTGGAGACATGTCTTTCAGCTCACCTTTACGTAGGCCGATGTTCTCCATGATGCCGCCTTGGTGCTCTTCCATAACGTCGATAGTTACTGTCTCGAACGGTTCCATTAGCTGACCATCTTCTTCTTTGATGATTACTTCTGGACGAGATACAGCAAGCTCGAAGCCTTCACGACGCATGTTTTCGATCAGGATAGATAGGTGAAGCTCACCACGGCCTGATACGCGGAATTTGTCTGGATCGTCAGTTTGCTCAACACGCAGTGCAACGTTGTGTACTAGTTCTTTCTCTAGACGCTCTAGGATGTTACGTGAAGTAACGAACTTACCTTCTTTACCAGCGAATGGAGACGTGTTTACTTGGAACGTCATAGTAACTGTTGGTTCATCAACAGACAGCGGTGGTAGAGCTTCAACTTGGTTTTGTGCACAGATAGTGTCAGAGATTTTTAGCTCGCCAAGGCCAGTGATTGCAATGATATCACCTGCGTTAGCTTGCTCAACTTCGTGACGCTCTAGGCCTAGGTAGCCCATTACTGTACCTACTTTACCGTTGCGAGTTTTACCGTCAGCACCGATAACTGTTACTTGTTGGTTTGCTTTCACGCTACCACGAGTTACACGAGCAACACCGATAACACCAACGTAAGAGCTGTAGTCTAGCTGAGATACTTGCATCTGTAGTGGACCGTCTAGGTCAACTTCTGGAGCCGCTACTTCTTCAACGATAGTTTGGAATAGTGGTTCCATGTTTTCGCCAGTTTCGCCCTCTTCTAGAGTAGCCCAACCGTTTAGTGCTGAAGCGTAAACCACTTTAAAGTCTAGCTGTTCGTCAGTTGCACCTAGGTTGTCGAATAGGTCAAATACTTGGTCCATAACCCAATCAGGACGAGCACCTGGACGGTCAATCTTGTTGATAACAACGATTGGCTTAAGGCCGTGTGCGAATGCTTTTTGTGTTACGAAACGCGTTTGTGGCATTGGGCCATCAACCGCGTCAACGATAAGTAGCACTGAGTCTACCATCGACATGATACGTTCTACTTCACCACCGAAGTCCGCGTGTCCCGGAGTATCTACGATGTTGATGCGGTAGTCATTCCAGTTAATTGCTGTGTTTTTAGCAAGAATGGTAATGCCACGCTCTTTTTCGATGTCGTTTGAGTCCATGACTCGCTCTTCAGCTTCGCCGCGAGACTCTAGAGTACCTGATTGTTGTAGTAGTTTATCAACCAGTGTTGTTTTACCGTGGTCAACGTGCGCGATGATCGCGATATTTCTTAATTTATCAATCTGTGGAGTAGCCATGGATTTGATTCACTTAGATAGATGAAATGCCCCCACGCTGAGAACGGGTGCTCTCTGGTGACATTTGCTGATTAAAAAAACGGCCATAATGTACCAGATTTTAGCAAAAAGCATAGAAATATGTGATCTACTCCCGAGCTTTTCTGCGAAATTTACGCTTGATGCCCACTTTCCTCGTTAAAGCGAATTGATTCAACGCAATTTTATTCCAATCGTTGCGTAATACAAATTGACTCTCGCTCAAAAACTAGACTAAATAAGCAACGTGTTTGTCACATTGTGGTGCAGCAATCCAAACATGCACCACTTTGGTGCGTCGTTAGATCATTTTGGTGCAATCGTTTGCACCAAACTCGCACTTAAAAACGCAATCCATTGAAATTAATGGAATAATTTTTTTGGCACGGTTTTGGCTTTAGAGAAACCAGCATCGATTAATAAAATATCAAGTAGATTAATCAATGCTGGATTTAATCAAGAAATCATAAATCGAGCTTTTACCGCTTTATTAACACTGGAGGTTATCCAAGATGTCAGTAGAAAACGTTCTATCGCTGATCCAAGAAAACGAAGTTAAGTTTGTTGACCTACGCTTTACTGATACTAAAGGTAAAGAGCAGCATATCTCTCTACCTTCTCACCAAGTTGACGCAGACTTCTTCGAAGAAGGTAAGATGTTCGATGGTTCTTCTGTTGCTGGCTGGAAAGGTATCAACGAATCAGACATGGTTATGATGCCAGACGCATCATCTGCGGTTCTTGACCCATTCACAGAAGATGCAACGCTAAACATCCGTTGTGACATCCTTGAACCTGCAACTATGCAAGGTTATGACCGCGACCCTCGCTCTATCGCTAAGCGCGCTGAAGACTTCATGCGTTCTACAGGCGTTGCTGACACAGTACTGATCGGTCCTGAGCCAGAGTTCTTCCTATTTGACGACGTTAAGTTCGCAACTGACATGTCTGGTTCTTTCTTCAAGATCGATGACGTAGAAGCAGCTTGGAACACAGGTTCTGATTACGAAGAAGGTAACAAAGGTCACCGTCCAGGCGTTAAAGGTGGTTACTTCCCAGTAGCTCCTGTGGATTCATCTCAAGATATCCGTTCTGCAATGTGTCTAGTGATGGAAGAGATGGGCCTAGTTGTTGAAGCGCACCACCACGAAGTAGCAACTGCGGGTCAAAACGAAATCGCAACTCGCTTCAACACGCTAACAACAAAAGCAGACGAAATCCAAATCTACAAGTACGTTGTACACAACGTTGCACACGCATTTGGTAAGACAGCGACATTCATGCCTAAGCCACTAGTTGGTGACAACGGCTCTGGTATGCACGTTCACCAATCTCTAGCAAAAGATGGCGTAAACCTTTTTGCTGGAGATAAGTACGGCGGCCTATCTGAAATGGCGCTTTACTACATCGGTGGTATCATCAAACACGCTCGTGCAATCAACGCATTTGCTAACCCATCAACGAACTCGTACAAGCGTCTTGTACCAGGCTTCGAAGCGCCAGTTATGCTTGCTTACTCTGCACGTAACCGCTCTGCTTCTATCCGTATCCCAGTGGTACCAAGCCCTAAAGCACGTCGTATCGAAGTTCGCTTTGGTGACCCAGCGGCTAACCCATACCTATGTTTCGCAGCAATGCTAATGGCAGGTCTTGACGGTATTAAGAACAAGATCCACCCAGGCGAAGCGATGGATAAAGACCTTTACGATCTACCAGCTGAAGAAGCAGCAGAAATCCCAACAGTGGCATACTCACTAAAAGACGCGCTAGAAGAACTAGATGCAGACCGTGAGTTCCTAACTGCAGGCGGTGTATTCTCTGATGACTTCATCGATTCTTACATCGATCTTAAAGCTCAAGACGTAGAACGAGTAAACATGACAACTCACCCACTTGAGTTCGAACTTTACTACTCTGTTTAAGTTTTACCTTGTGTAAAATGTAAGCTCAGTTACAAATTATTAGGCTCGCCTCGCAGGCGAGCCTTTTTTGTATACGCTCACCAAAGTTGCCCATTTAACATGGAGGGATAACAAAAATACGCCAGAGCCTTTATCTATATTGATCAGAAGTCTAGGCAACCGAAACGTGAAATCATCGATCAAAAGAAGGTGAGCCATGAAAGTTCAGCTTATCCCAACTCTGTGCGCACTCAGTGGCCTGCTGATTGCGTCAACCGCTTGTGCTCAAGTCGCTTACACTTGGGTAGATAAAGACGGGGTCATTCACTTTAGTGACACTCCTAATCAAGGGGCGAAAGCCATCGCTCTTCCTAACTTAGAAGCCAGCGCACCAGCACCTAAAGTCCAGAGCACAGAATCGTTAGCCCCTCAAGCTAAAACGCGAGAGGAAACGACCGAAACGGCAGAAGAGAAAGCTGAAAAACCTCAGCCACTCTCCTTATCGATACTTACCCCACAACATGATGAAACCATTCGTAGCAACAGCGGATTAATCAACATTCAGCTTGAAGCTAACCGCAAACTGGGGATTGGAGAACAACTACAACTGATCCTTGATGGAAAACCATATGGGGCGCCACAAGGCCGCCTCACTTGGCAACTGAGTAACATCGACCGAGGCACCCATACCCTTGCCGTGCACGCCAAAAGAAGCGGCAAGCTTATTGCATCTACTAGCCCTATAACAGTGCATTTACATAGAGCGAGTGTGAAGCCTAAATTGCCAAGGCCAAAACCAGAGAAATAGCGCAAATAACAGATGCTCGGAGTGTTATTTTACTTTTTCTTCTGAGGTTTATTCGCCATACTTACGTTCTATCGCACCAATTTGGTGCAATGCACAACAATCACGCAGACAAGGACGTAATGTGGATACCAGTCTCTCCAGTGCCATTCTCAATAACATGGTTGCAGCAACGTTAATTCTCGATGATGGATTAGCCGTGCGCTATGCCAATCCTGCGGCAGAGTTATTGTTTTCGCAAAGTGCTAAGCGCATTGTTGAGCAGTCGCTATCTCAGCTGATTCAGCATGCGTCATTAGATCTCGCGCTACTCACTCAACCACTGCAAAGCGGCCAAAGCATTACCGACAGTGACGTGACCTTCGTTGTTGATGGGCGTCCTTTAATGCTGGAAGTCACTGTTAGTCCGATCACGTGGCAAAAGCAATTAATGCTGCTGGTTGAGATGCGTAAGATTGACCAACAACGTCGCCTGACTCAAGAGCTTAACCAACACGCCCAGCAACAAGCGGCAAAGCTCTTGGTGCGTGGTCTCGCTCATGAAATAAAAAACCCACTCGGCGGTTTACGCGGGGCGGCACAACTATTAGAAAAAATGCTTCCCGATCCTTCATTGAAGGAATATACCCAAATCATTATCGAGCAAGCAGACCGATTAAGAGCCTTAGTGGATCGTCTTCTTGGACCACAAAAGCCGGGTAAAAAGACCCAAGAAAACCTTCACCAAGTACTGGAGAAAGTGCGCCAGTTAGTGGAATTGGAATCTCAACATTCCATTGTGATCGAGCGCGACTACGATCCGAGCTTGCCAGAAATCCTGATGGATGCTGACCAAATCGAGCAAGCCATGCTCAACATCGTCAGTAATGCAGCACAGATTCTGTCTCACCAAGAACACGGTAAAATAACCATACGCACCAGAACGGTGCATCAAGCTAACATTCATGGCCAACGCTGCAAACTCGCCGCGCGCGTCGAGATCACTGACAACGGTCCGGGCATTCCACCAGAACTACAAGATACCCTTTTCTACCCAATGGTCAGTGGTCGAGAAGGCGGTACCGGTCTTGGCCTGTCTATTTCCCAAAATCTGATCGACCAGCATAACGGCAAGATTGATGTCGAGAGCTGGCCGGGTCACACCACTTTTACGATTTATTTGCCAATCTGACTTGATTAAATGACTTGGTTTTTCGTCAGCTTTAGGCTTTTGCTGCAAGGATTTATTACATGAGTAAAGGATATGTTTGGGTCGTCGATGACGACAGTTCGATTCGCTGGGTAATGGAGAAAACCCTCTCCTCCGCCAACATCAAATGCGACACCTACGCAGATGGGGAAAGTGTACTGATGGCACTGGATCGCGAGGTGCCTGATGTATTGGTCTCGGATATCCGTATGCCAGGCATCGATGGCTTGGAGCTGTTAAAACAAGTTCAACGTGATTATCCCGATTTGCCCGTGATTATCATGACGGCTCACTCAGATTTGGATGCTGCGGTGAATGCTTACCAAAAAGGCGCATTTGAATACCTACCCAAACCATTTGATATCGATGAAACACTTACGCTGGTAGAGCGAGCGATAGCTCATAGCCAAGAGACCAAGCGCGATCAGTTGTCTCACGAAGAGCTCCCTACCGATACGCCAGAAATCATCGGTGAAGCGCCAGCCATGCAAGAAGTATTTCGTGCGATTGGCCGCTTGTCTCGCTCTTCCATCTCTGTACTGATCAACGGTGAATCAGGTACAGGTAAAGAGCTAGTTGCTCATGCACTGCACCGCCATAGTCCGCGTGCCAACAAACCTTTTATCGCCCTCAATATGGCCGCGATTCCAAAAGACCTGATTGAATCCGAGCTGTTTGGCCACGAAAAAGGCGCGTTTACTGGTGCAAACAGCGTTCGACAAGGCCGCTTTGAGCAAGCCAATGGTGGCACACTGTTTTTGGATGAAATCGGTGACATGCCATTGGATATTCAAACTCGCTTATTGCGCGTGTTGGCGGATGGTCAGTTCTATCGCGTTGGGGGGCACTCTCCTATTCGCGTTGATGTGCGTATCGTCGCTGCAACACACCAAAACCTAGAAAAACTGGTCCATGAAGGTGATTTCCGCGAAGATTTGTTCCATCGACTCAATGTAATTCGTGTTCAGATCCCCGCCCTAAGAGAACGTAAACAAGACATTGAGAAACTCACTCAGCACTTCCTCGTCCGAGCTGCCGATGAGCTCGGTGTTGAAACCAAAACACTGCATCCATCTTCAGTCGAAATTCTTAATCGTCTTGATTGGCCAGGTAATGTGCGCCAATTGGAAAACATCTGTCGTTGGTTGACCGTTATGGCAAGTGGCAGTGAAGTGCTGCCTAATGATCTGCCGCAAGAGCTACTAGAAGAAAAGAAAGTCAAAACGGAGTCAACAGGGGAAAGCTGGCAAGAACAGCTTGCTGACTGGGCCAAACATGCCCTAGAAGCTGGTGACAAAGAGCTACTCTCTTACGCATTACCTGAATTTGAGCGAATCTTATTAGAAGCGGCGTTAGAACATACTAAAGGTCACAAACAAGATGCCGCTAAAGTATTAGGCTGGGGAAGAAATACATTAACCAGAAAGTTAAAAGAGTTGTACTAGTTTGATATTTAATCACCAAGCGAGTAAAAATTGACTCGCTTGGTGATAAGAACATCAGTACAATTACGGTATAGCAACCCATAATAAATACTGAGCAATGTCATCACCGACTACACAAATCACTTTACGCACTGCTGTTTTGATTCCTTTCTTGCTAATATTTCTATTTGCAATTGGGGTGATCATCTTTGTCCAAAAGCAGAGCTATGAAGAGGTCGTGACTGACATCAGCAACAAACAGTTAACTGTGCTGACAGAAGGCGTTCATGATCACCTGAATGACTATTTAAGAAAACCATTTGCTGCAGTCCAAGCATTAGGCCACAGTGCGAGCTTTCATAACTTATTTCACCCGAATAACACGACAGATATTGAGTCGTATCTATTAAGCGCATTTCAAGATCTCTACAGCTCTATTCCCCAATTAGATGTGATTGCTTTTGGCTCGATCATTGGTGACTTCGCCGGCTTCCGTCGCGAAGCAAACGGTGAATACACCTTAATGATTCAAGACAAGCGAACTAAAGGCAACTTGGCCATCTATAACGGAAAAACACAAAACTCTGGTTTACGCTCGGTCATCTCACAGTACGATCCTCGAGTTCGGCCTTGGTATACGCCCGTAGCAGAAACTCATCAACCGACATGGTCACCGATCTACGCGAATGCGGATGAGCGCCAAGAAATCACGCTATCTGCGATGACTCCTGTTTTTGAGCATGGTGACTTTGCTGGTGTGCTAGTCGCAGATGTTCGAATCAACACCTTCAATGCCTTCTTGAGAGAACTGCAACAGAATACCAAAGCTTCCGTGTTTATTATGGATGAAGATCATCGCTTGGTAGCACAGTCAAGCGCAGGCAGTGTCGTCTCTTGGGGAACCAAGTTCACTCATAAAGGTCAGCGATTACTCGCAAAAGAAAGTTCCGACCCAATAATCCAGAATAGTGCCTCTAGAATCAGTGAGCTTGCTTTGAACTCAACCTCACAACCTTATACTTTTCAACTAGATCTCTCGGGCGAACGCTTATTCAGCCGAATGACGCCTTACACCGATGATTATGGACTCACTTGGTTTATTGGTATTACTGTCTCAGAGTCTGACTTGGTCGGAACACTGCCAAATAGTCAAAGAAAGAGTTGGTTTGTAGGCCTGCTCGTGACCCTACTAGGTATGTCTAGCACTTGGTTTATCTTTAACCGCGTGACTCGACCGATCAATGCAACAGCTTCAGCAGCGCAAAACCTCGCCAAAGGCAATTGGGATGGATCCATGCCTCGGCCCGGTTACGTTTATGAAACCACGACTTTAGTACACGCATTCAATGAGATGGCGAACAACCTAAAAGTATCGTTCAAAGCATTACGTGAGCAATTGATACATGACCCATTAACTCGTTTATATAGTCGACAGGGCTTGATTGAGATGAGCTGCACCATGCCAAGCCAGATCGGAGGCCGCGTGTACTTGCTTGGCGTGAATCGCTTTAGAGACATCAATGACAGTGTCGGCCATCACAATGGTGACCAATTACTGCTTCGTATTGCTGAGCGCCTTGATCAGCAATTTGGTGACGAGTTTATTTTAGCTCGCATCGGAGGAGACGAATTTGCTATTTACGCACCAAACTTACAAAAAGAAGAAGAAGTGCGCTTAACAGTGAGACGGGTTCAGCAGGTCTTCGACTCTCCGTTTCTCTGTGCAGATGAAACTGTCATTATGAACATTGCAATTGGTGTTGTGGAAACGCAGCCTGAACACCAAATGCAGCAATGGTTACGTAATGCCAGCATTGCATTGAATTACGCCAAACAAGAAACCCATTCCGGAGTATGTTACTACAGCCCTGAGATGGCCAGCGCATCCAAGTTTCGCACTCAAATGATAGCCAAAATCCAACAAGGTATTGAGCAAGAAGAGTTTATTCCGTATTACCAATCAATTATTGATCTATCGAGTGGAGAAGTTGTTGGTGCAGAAGCGCTGGCACGCTGGCACAGCGCAGATGGTGTTGTGTCACCGTTAGACTTTATAGCACTGGCTGAAGAGAGTGGCATGATCAAGCAAATCGGTCATCAAATCTTGCTCAAAGCTTGCCAAGAAACTCAAGCAGCCATTGAAGGTGGTCGTTGGCACAAGGATTTCCAACTGCACGTGAATGTATCTGTTAACCAGCTGTCATGCCCTGAGTTTATCGCAGATGTGGCAGACGTTTTATCTCAAACAGGATTGTGTGCTCAAAATCTAACACTTGAAATCACAGAGTCTAGAATCGTTGGTGGAGACCCAACAACCTTAGATAATATGCTTAAGCTACGCGAAATGAACGTTGGGATTGCCATTGACGACTTTGGTACCGGTTATTCTTCACTAGCGTATCTTGATAGCTTGCCATTTACTTGTCTCAAGATAGACCGGACGTTCACAAATAGGTTAAACCCAAACAATTTGGAAAACTCTGTCTTTGCCGCCATCATTACCATCACTAAAGGTTTGAAAGCTAATGTCGTCGCAGAGGGTGTAGAGACAGCTGAACAAGCGCGGCTTCTGCGCTTACTGGGCTGTACACAGGTTCAAGGTTTCTATTATAGCCGTCCATTACCTATCGAAGAATGGCCAACACATTTGGTTAACATGAAGTAGAAAAGAGCTGAAATTGTTGATTTCGTAGTCATCCTCTACTGACAATCTACCTAACTGTTATTTATACTTAACTGCAATTCTATTCCTGTTCACAATTATCTGGATCGACATAATGATAACTAAGAATCTACCCCTTACAGATTTGCACCGTCACCTTGATGGTAATATCCGCACTCAAACGATTCTCGAACTTGGTCAAAAGTTCGGTGTAGCGCTTCCAGCATACGATATTGAGTCTCTTACACCACACGTTCAAATTGTCGAAGCAGAACCATCTCTTGTGGCTTTCCTTTCTAAGCTAGACTGGGGCGTGGCAGTGTTGGGCGATCTAGATGCATGTCGCCGCGTTGCTTACGAAAACGTTGAAGACGCACTTAACGCACAAATTGATTACGCAGAGCTGCGCTTCTCGCCTTACTACATGGCAATGAAACACAAACTACCAATAGCTGGCGTAGTAGAAGCCGTGGTTGATGGTGTGCAAGCAGGTATGCGTGACTTTGGTATAAAGGCCAACCTAATCGGTATCATGAGCCGTACGTTTGGTACAGACGCTTGTCAACAGGAACTGGAAGGCATCCTAAGCCAGAAAGATCACATCGTAGCAGTAGACCTTGCTGGTGATGAACTTGGTCAACCTGGCGATCGTTTTGTTTCTCACTTCAAACAAGTACGAGATGCTGGTCTAAACGTCACTATTCACGCAGGTGAAGCAGCAGGCGCGGAAAGCATGTGGCAAGCGATTCAAGAGCTTGGCGCAACTCGTATTGGCCATGGCGTTAAAGCAATCCAAGATCCTAAACTGATGGATTACCTAGCGGAAAACCGCATTGGCATCGAGTCTTGCTTAACTTCGAACTTCCAAACCAGCACGGTTGAATCTCTAGCAAACCACCCTCTTAAGCAGTTCTTAGAGCACGGTGTGCTAGCGTGTCTAAACACGGACGACCCAGCGGTGGAAGGCATTGAACTGCCATACGAATACGAAGTGGCAGCACCAGCAGCAGGCCTGACTCAAGAGCAAATTCGCCAAGCGCAAATCAACGGTCTAGACATCGCTTTCCTATCAGATGCAGAAAAAACTGAACTGAAAGAAAAAGTGAAAGATCGCGTTTAATTTCCGCGAAAGACATAAAAAATGCCAGCATCTGCTGGCATTTTTTGTATTCGTAATCTGTGAGAAATTAAATCACGCGAGAGAATTGCTGCTGACGCGCTTTTGCTCGTAGGTACTTATCGAAGCACATACAAATATTGCGAATCAGCAAACGACCACGGAGCGTCACACGAATTTCGCTATCATCGACTTCCACTAACTCATCGTTAATGAATGTCTGTAGAAGCTGAAGATCTTCTTGGAAGTATTGATTAAACTTCACGCCAAATTCTGATTCGATCGCAGTCTTGTCTAATTTGAAATTACAGATAAGTTGCTTGATCACTTCACGGCGTAGCAAATCATCCGAGTCCAGAGAAACCCCTTTCCACAGCGCATGACGCAGGTCATTCACTTGTGCGTAGTACTTCTTCAGCTCTTTCTGGTTTTGCGCATACGCATCACCAATCATCGAGATAGCAGAAACACCGAAGCCCACTAAATCACACTCACCTTGCGTAGTGTAACCTTGGAAGTTGCGGTGCAAAATACCTTCACGCTGAGCAACTGCCAGCTCGTCATCCGGTTTGGCAAAATGGTCCATACCGATGAACTGGTAGCCCGCACCCGTTAGCGTAGCGATGGTGTCTTGCAGAATTGCCATCTTCTCATCTGCTTTGGGTAGGTCTTCGTCTTTAATCTTACGCTGTGCAGCGAATAGTTGAGGCATGTGCGCGTAGTTAAACACGGACAAACGACCCGGCTGCATTTCCAGCACTTGCTCTAGTGTCTTAGCAAAAGACGCCTTAGTTTGCTTCGGTAAGCCGTAGATCAAATCAAGGTTGGTAGAGCGGAAGCCAAGTTCTTTCGCTCGCGCTACCATTGCAAAGATGAATTCCTCATCTTGTTCACGGTTCACTAGCTGCTGTACTTCTTTATTGAAGTCCTGCACACCGATACTCAAACGGTTAAAGCCTTCGCCACGAAGATGATCCAGCATGGTTAGCTCGATTTCACGTGGGTCGACTTCAATACTGATTTCCGCATCAGCGCTGAAAGAGAATTCTTGACGCAGCAAGTTCATCACACGCGTGATTTGCTTTTCAGATAGGAAAGTTGGTGTACCACCACCAAAGTGCAGTTGAGTCACTGTGCGCTCACCCAGCAACGACGCACGTTGACGGATTTCGTGCTCAAGTACATCTAGGTATTCGTCAGCTTTGTGCGAATGGCGAGTAATCACTTTATTACAGCCACAGTAATAGCAAAGCTTATGACAGAACGGAATATGAACGTACAGTGATAACGGACGGTCTGGGTATTGAGTGCATGCCATATCGTAGTCCGAAATGGTGAATGCCTCATGAAACTCCAGTGCCGTTGGGTACGAGGTGTAACGCGGACCGGAATAGTTGTACTTATCCAATACCGCTTGGTCCCAGACGATTTGCTGTTTCGATTCAATATGTTGATTCGACATGGTGGTACTTTCCGTTAGATGCTAGGGAGACGAAAGCCGTCACCCGATATTCAGAAACCGCTATTTTGCCATACCATAATGGCAACTACGGTAACCGCTGGCGGCTTTTTAAGTATAAAACCAAAGAAGTGCTAGCGTGATCACGTACCCCCATAACGATAAGGAAACCGTTGGGGGTATGAATTAGATCATCTGAATATTGATTTGGTTATTCAGTGGCTGAACGTTTTTCTGCAACACTTTGAGTTCTTCTATGATCGTATCCGTTAAGCGCTGTTCTGCTTTATGACGATCTAGATTTTGTTGCATACGTTCTTTCTTCGCAAGTTGCTGTCGGTCTTCACCGCGCGCCATATCTTTTACAATATGGTAAAGCTCAGAAATAGCAGGATATGTAGCGTCAAAATCAATGCGGTCTTCACCTTGAACATAGTCCATGATGTTATAAACACGAATGCTGATTTCCGACAAATCACACTGACCTTGAATGCCTGCTAGACACAAGGTATACACGTTTTCAAAAATGTTGGCATTACGCTTATCAATCGCCAACTTTTGATGCTTCAGCTGCAATTCCTTTTGCTTTTTCAATTGAAGCAGAAGGTAACCTGCATAAGAAGCTAGCGCGATAATAATCACTGCACCTGCAATCGCTAATAAGGTTACGTTCATGGATTAATTATCCTTTGTAGTCGTCGAAGTTAATATCATCGAAGTCTGCAAGTAGATCGTCATCGTTACGAGTACCCTTCGCTGCTGGTGCAGTAAAGTCTTCCTCTTCTTCCGGCTCTAGCAGACCAAGTTGATCCATCAGCTTCTCGATACGGTCAAGCTTCTCGTCTACGTATTTCTGTAGACCCGTACCTAGGTTTTCGCCCGCTTCAATACGATCCAACAATACGTTCAATTGCGCATCGTTTTCTAGCATCTCTAGCTCTTGCTCAGCCGATAGACGACGCTCTTGCTTCGTCATCTTCTTAGCAGGCTCGACAATCAGAGGAATTTTCTTCTTGCTACCCAAACGAGGATCGCGATTTTGTGCAGCAGACTGCTTCTTCTGCTCATTCACTTCTGAGTTGCGGCTGCCTGTCTTCAAGCCTTTACGCTTTTTCGCGCGCTTGCGCAGACGACCTTCAACATCTGATTCTGTACGGTTACGAGTTACAACAAACTCAGGTGCGCCAGAGGCACCCGGCTTTCTTGATTTCTTTTTACGGCTCATTACTGGGTCTTCCTCAGTAAAATTACATCATTACCAATAAATTCAAGTTCGAGCTTATCCCGCTCAGCTAGGAACTGGAACGTGTCACGGCTAAAGAACACCACATGCGTTGGGTCATTCTTATAATGCCATGTCCGAAAGGCTTCTACGTCGATAACCATTTTGGTCATCAGGCCTATCCAGCCACCAGGCTTAACTAAATTCAACCATTGCATCCACACCATCTCTGGGTGGTAGAGGTGTTCGATCACCTCTGTTGCTGTCATGAAGTCGTACTGCTTTTCCAACACACCAGTATCTGGGTGATAGTAAAGATCGTACAACGCCATGTTGTGCCCCGCTTCTTCTAGCATTAAGGAAAGCGTTGGGCCCGGACCACAACCAAAGTCGATTCCGTTCGATTGTGGTGAAATTCGCTCTGCGATTGGATCAGCAATACGCGATAAAAACCGTCGATATCCCGTATCTTCGGGGTTGTTTTCATGCAGATCATAGTGAGCTTTTTCGGTTTTCGCATCCAAACGTTGGTCTGGATTAACAAATACCAAACTACACTGCTCACACTGAAGATACTCGCGTTGCTTGTCTTCAAAAAAGTGGTGAGTGCGCTGATTCTGGCATAAAGGACAGGTGTGCATGCTGACTTCCTCAAACAGGGATGCGAAACATACCAGAAAGTGGACTCAGATTGGAGTGTTACTGGATACTTTTTCAGCAGTTTTTGTTAAAAAAGTTTTTATCGGAATTGTCGATATAAAAAAAGCGACAGTTAAACTGTCGCTTTCTGAATGCCATTATAAATGGCGAAACTGTGTTGCACTCATTTGGTGCACCAAGAATCCTTTTGTTTTTCAAGCTTTCCCTGCCAAAAAGTGTTGTTCTTCATCTTCCTGATGAGTTTTGGCTATCCGTTAACTTCCTGTCTACTGAGCTACTTCCTGAGCTTGATCCGTTTCGCTGTCTTAACCGTTAGACTAGATGACCATCCATATCTGATAGGCTCCTTGCCTATCTAAGTCCCTTTTCCGACTATCAAACGTCCTTCGTTTGCGTCCTTGGAGACCTTATATCCATGGTCTAAATTCCTGAGATTCACTCCCTGTGAACAACTTCTACTTTACAGATTGGATAAAAACCGACAAGTCATAGAAAGAAATTATTGATAGGATTTTCTCTCCCAAAACAAATTACCCAACCTATCAACAACTTAAAACAAGAAGCGAGAAATCACATCGATCAAGTATGGCGAATGTCTCACAAAATACCGAGCTAACTACGCTTTTGGAGGGAAGTTCACGAGTGATCAAAATCACGAACAAAAATGCCCCAGCGAAAACGCTAGGGCATATTTGTATAACTGTGCTCGAACTTTGTAGGGGATTTAGTGCAGACCGCCAACGTATTTCGACAGAGTTTCGATATCTTCATCTGTCATTTTTTTCGCGATATCACGCATCATGGCGTTCATATCGTTTTCACGATTACCATCGCGGAATTTGATCAGCTGAGCTTTGATGTAGTCAGCGTGCTGACCAGAAATTTTAGGGAAACCTGAAAGCTCAGTGCCGTTACCACGAGGGCCGTGACATGCGATACATGCGGTTAAACCGCGCTCTGCATCACCAGCTGTGTACAGTGTTTTACCTTTAGCCACCACATCTTCTGGTGTTGACTGCTCTGAAATAGGCAGCGAGGCATAGTACGCAGAAAGATCAGCGATATCTGTATCGGTTAATGGCATAGCCATGCCACTCATAACCGGGTCGTAACGACCTTGTTTACCACCGCTTGTCATACCAAGCTTTAGATCTTTCAACTGCTTCTCAAGATACTTAGCGTGCTGACCTGCTAGTTTAGGGTACATTGCGATTGCACTGTTGCCATCTGCTCCATGACAGGCGACACAGGTTTGTGATTTTGCTTTACCAGCTTCAATACTACCTTGGGCCCATACTGAGCAGCTGGCTAAAAGACTCAAAATTAGCGCTAATTTCTTCATGACATTCCATTATAATTATCAAGCTTCCAGTACCACGGAATGTGAACATACCGTGTACACTCATGGTACAATAGGCGACCTTATGCCGAGCACGGTTATTTTACACAATTTCACAAAAAAGTAATCAATCGACTACACAAAGTCGAGATGGAGTTAACAGTGAGCGTAAAAATTCATTACCAAAACACGCATTTCATCACCAGCGCACCCGATATTCGTCACTTACCAGAGGACGAAGGTGTCGAAATTGCGTTTGCAGGACGCTCAAACGCTGGTAAATCGAGTGCACTTAACCGTCTAACTAACCAAAAGAGCTTAGCCAAGACATCAAAGACCCCTGGTCGTACTCAATTGATCAACCTTTTCAAAGTGGAAGAAGGTTGTCACATTGTTGATTTGCCTGGGTACGGTTTTGCTCAAGTTCCTGTTGAGATGAAAAATAAGTGGCAGAAATCATTAGGTGAATACCTGCAAAAACGCGAATGCCTAAAAGGCTTAGTGGTTCTGATGGACATTCGCCACCCAATGAAAGATCTCGACCAGCAAATGATCTTTTGGGCTATCGACAGCCGCATCCCTGTTCAAGTTCTTCTGACTAAAGCAGACAAACTGAAAAGCGGTGCTCGCAAACAAACGCTACTAAAAATCCGCAAGCAAGTGGAGACATTTGGTGGTGACGTATCAGTTGATGTGTTCTCTTCACTGAAAGGTCTGGGGGTCGATCAGCTGCGTGCCAAACTGGATACTTGGTTTGCACCAGCATTTGCACACTTGATTGAAGAAGACGAGCAAGATGCTCAAGAGAGCGGCGAAGAATAATTAACAAAATTTGTTAAAATTTTTCGACACAGCCCTGCCTTTTGGCGGGGCTTTTTTCTACCTGGAGGTAAAAGAGGTGAAATTCTGGCAATAAAAATCCCCACCTTCCTGGCAGGGATAACGGGAGAGAAAAATTGGTAATTATTGTTATGTGGCGAAGCATTACTGAACTGAGATTCGATTTCAATAGGTTAAAAAGCAATCTTATTTCCTGCCTCGAGCCAAACACTCCCACCCCAACCTTCCAATAACTTTAATATTCAGATAGTTAAGTCAGATGGAACATTAAAAATGCGTCACTTAGTTTCTTTCAAGAAAAAATAATAGTGTGACTGGTGTAAATTTACAGCATGAAGAACGCAATAAACTTGAAGGAAAAATCGAGACTTTGCAGTGACTTAGAAAGGTCAGAAGAGAAGGTTTTTGAGGGTTTAATTTAAATTACTGATCAAAAAGAAAAATTTTCTTTCGCCCAATAAAAAACGCCCCAGTCAAAAACTGACTGGGGCGGCTGAATCAGCCTAATCCAATAACGTGAAACAAAAGGTCTGAAAGATAGAACATCTTACCTCTGTACCCTACGAGAGATAATGTACAACAATTGGTCAGATTTGCAAAGAACTTTTGTAGTTTTTTTTCATGAATCTTTTATTAAGTAACAACAATTATCACAATCAAATCTCTTTTTTATTGGCGCAAAAAAGCCAGCGTTTGTGCGTTGGCTCATGTTTAATTGACAGAATTGATTTAAAAATGACTAATGTGCTTGATCCCAATTGTCACCATGGCCTGCATCAGCGACAAGAGGAACTTTCAGATCTGCCGCAGATTCCATCAAATTCTGTACTTTACTTTCAATTTCGGACAAAGACGTCTCTTCGACTTCAAACACCAATTCATCGTGCACTTGCATCAGAAGCTTCACTCGACCATTGCCTTCTTCTTGAATCCATTGATCAACAAGTAGCATCGCTTTCTTGATGATATCCGCTGCGGTGCCTTGCATCGGTGCGTTGATCGCTGCACGCTCTGCCGCTTTACGACGCATACCATTACGCGATTGGATTTCAGGCAGGTGCAGACGACGACCAAAGATAGTTTCTACATACCCTTGGGCAGAAGCAGCACTGCGCGTGTCTTCCATGTACTGCATCACGCCTGGGTAACGCTCGAAGTATTTGTCCATGTAAGCTTGTGCTTCACCACGCGGAATACCTAGCTGCTTCGCCAAACCAAATGCACTCATGCCGTAGATAAGGCCAAAGTTAACCGCTTTTGCGCGACGACGCTGCTCGCTTGAAACATCCTCAATTGCAACGCCCATGATTTCTGCAGCTGTTGCCGCGTGGATATCTTTACCATGGCGGAATGCGTCAAGCAGTGCTTGGTCATCCGATAAGTGCGCCATAATACGTAATTCAATCTGCGAGTAGTCAACAGCCAAGATCTTGTAGCCAGTCGGAGCAATAAATGCCTGGCGAATACGGCGACCTTCTTCGTTACGAATTGGGATGTTCTGCAAGTTAGGATCGGTCGATGATAGACGACCCGTTGCGGTTACCGCTTGATGGTAAGATGTGTGTACACGACCCGTTGATGGGTTAATCATCTTCGGTAATTTGTCAGTGTAAGTTGATTTTAGCTTCGCCAGACCACGGTATTCCAAAATCAGTTTTGGTAGTGGGTAGTCCAAAGCCAGCTCTTGCAGCACTTCTTCATTAGTAGAAGGTGTACCTGAAGGCGTCTTCTTAATAACCGGCAGACCCATTTTCTCAAATAGGATTGCTTGCAACTGCTTAGGCGAGTTCATGTTGAACTCTTGCTCTGCAATCTCGAATGCCTTTTGCTCAAGCTCTTCAAGACGAGCTGCGATTTCTACCGACTGTGCGCCTAACTTCATGTCATCAATCAGAACACCAGTACGTTCAATACGAGACAGAACCGGCACTAGTGGCATTTCAATCTCTTCGTAAACCGTTTTTAGCTTTTCATCTTGATCGATGTTGGCGGATAGACGGTTATGTAGACGAAGTGTCACGTCCGCGTCTTCTGCCGCGTATGGAGACGCTTCCTCAAGCTCAATTTGGTTGAAGGTTAGCTGGTTCTTACCTTTGCCTGCGATTTGCTCGAATGAAATGCAGCTGTGCTGTAGGAAGCGCAATGCCAAGCTATCCATATCGTGCTTGCCACCTACGCTGTTGTATACGTAAGACGCCAACATGGTGTCGTGCTTGATGCCTTTCATCTCAATACCGTAGCGAGCCAGCACAGAAGCGTCGTATTTTAGGTTCTGACCGACTTTCGCCTGAGCCTCATCTTCAAGAATCGGCTTTAGCTGTGCCAATACCCAATCACGATCCAGTTGCTGAGGCGCATCTAGATAGTCATGAGCAACTGGTACATAAGCAGCAATGCCTTCATCAATTGCAAATGACAAGCCAACCAAGTTTGCCACCATGTAATCTAGGCTGTCGGTTTCGGTATCAAACGCAAATAACTCAGACGCTTTTAGTTTGTCTAACCAAACATTAAATGAAGCTTCATCTAGGATGGTTTCGTATTGGCTACGGTCGATTCTTACCGCTGAGGTATCCATATCGGCTTTAGATGAAGCAGAGCCACCACGCGCCGCGCCAGTTGATTCATCCGCTTCAACCGCACCTGTGCCACCTTCTAATAGCTCATTCAACCAAGACTTAAACGTCAACTGACCGTACAGTTTGATCAGCTCATCTGTGCTTGGTTCTGCTTTTAGCAATGATTCTGGAGTCTCTTCCAGCTCCACATCCAGCTTGATGGTGGCAAGCTCGTAAGACAACATGGCATTGTCTTTGTTGTCGACTAGCTTCTTCGCCATGGTTTTCGAGCCACGGAAGCCAAGTGCTGCGATATCATCAAGGTTTTCGTACAGCTTTGTCAGACCGCCAATGCCCTGTAGCAGAGCCGTTGCGGTTTTATCACCCACACCCGGAACGCCAGGGATGTTATCAACTTTATCGCCCATCAACGCTAGGTAGTCGATGATCAATTCTGGTGGGATACCAAACTTCTCAACCACACCTTCGCGATCCATCACGACGTTGGTCATGGTGTTGATCAAGGTAACGTTGTCATCCACCAGCTGCGCCATATCTTTATCGCCAGTACTGATCAAAACAGGCATGCCTTGTTGCGATGCTTGGTACGCCAGAGTACCGATCACATCATCAGCCTCCACGCCAGGAATACAGATCAGTGGTAGGCCCATAGCACGAATCACGTTGTGCAGTGGTTCAATCTGGCAACGAAGATCGTCCGGCATTGGTGGACGGTTCGCTTTGTATTCTGGATACATATCGTCTCGGAAGGTTTTACCCTTCGCATCAAAAACCACTGCAATACGATCCGATGCAAACTGGCGCATCATGCTGCGTAGCATGTTCACTACACCGTAAACTGCGTTGGTTGGGATTTCACCGTTACTCATCGTGCCAGGGTAAGCGTGAAACGCGCGATATAGATAAGAAGAGCCGTCGATCAGAATCAACGGATTTTCAGGAATACTTGCCATAATTGTCTGTATCCAAATCAGTACTTAATAGATCTGCTTAGAATGCCATGACTGCTGATCCGAATCTATCTTGTTCGCTCGATCCAACTCTCGGAAATATCCCCGGTTCGTACAAACAAAAACCACTTAACTGTGGATAAGTCTGTTAGTAGAAGTTATCCACTGGTTTTCCTTATCCGTAAAAAAGCAAAAAAGATTAACTTAAGATGCTGTTTTTAAAAAATATATTTATGGAAAGATGAAAAGATCAACGATCCTAAAATGATCATGTTATGTGGAAAAGTTAAAAATGATGGCGTCAAATAGAAAAATTAGAAAAGAAAAAGCGACCCATATAGGGTCGCCTAGCAGAAGCGGTAAAGCTATTTTCCATTTGTATGGCAGCTTGACCAAGAAGCTATAAATTACACTGGAAGCAATGTGAGCAATGTCGTGTCAAAAAGAATTCGTGCAAGTTCTGGGAAAATTGTCTCATCACCTTCTCAACACCAGGTTAATTGGTAATTCAACGTCCTTGTGAACTTTCCTCATTCCCTAAGACATGATTAATAATAATGATTCTCATTTAATAATCAACAATTAAATGAGAAAAAATCTCATTTATTTTTATAGCGCCTTAATGAAATGCACTCGAGACTCACGTAAGTTAGATTTTTCTTCAAATTTTTCAATGATGTAGCCATTTCTTAGTAATAGGCGAAGCATGGCAGGAAATTGGTTACGTGATTTCACTTTTAAGGTTTTGTAGCCCTGCTCAGCGACCCATTCTTCTTGTGCTTCCAACAACATCTGCGCGACACCTTCATTACGCGCTTCTGGGGCCACGCCACCAAACCAGCTGTAGAAAGAGTGATCATCTAATTCATAACCAATTTTAAAGCCAAGGATCGCGCCCGCTTTCTCAGCCACTAAGATTAAACTTTTTTTATCTCCAAGGCGCTCCGCCATGGATCCAACCGTCTCACCACGAGCAAACTCGGTAACACGAGCCACCACTTGGATCGCATCTTCCAGCGTGCCTTCACGAATCAGCATTGTCATTTTTTACTCTCCAGAAATAAATATACCCAAGTAACTTCAGCCGTGTGTATTCCGTCTTGAGGGTACTTGGGTATATTCAGACCGACAACTATTGTCGGTCTGGCTTTTCTCATTGAGCGATAATTACTCGTCAGTCGCTTCTTGAGCCTTCACTAGGTGTTCCGCAGCTTGTGCATTTTCTTCCGCTAGCCACTCTGCTACGTCTTTCGCAAAGTAAGTCAGAATGCCATCAGCACCAGCACGTTTGAAGCAAAGCAAAGATTCCATCACGGTTTCACGCTCTTTTAGCCAACCATTCATGATGGCCGCTTTATGCATCGCATACTCACCAGAAACTTGGTAAGCGAACGTCGGTACCTGTAGCTCAGTCTTAACGCGGCGAACCACGTCAAGGTAAGGCATACCTGGCTTAACCATCACCATGTCCGCGCCTTCATTGATGTCGAGAGCCACTTCATGTAGCGCTTCATCGCTGTTCGCAGGATCCATTTGGTAGTTCTTCTTGTTGCCACCTTTTAGGTTCGATGCTGAGCCGACTGCATCACGGAATGGACCGTAGTAGTTTGATGCGTACTTCGCAGAGTAGGCCATGATTTGGGTATGGATGTGACCCGCTTCTTCTAGAGCTTCACGGATTTTACCAATGCGACCGTCCATCATGTCTGACGGAGCAACTACGTCTGCCCCCGCTTCTGCGTGAGACAGCGCTTGCTTTACAAGTACTTCGGTTGTTTCATCATTCATCACGTAGCCATCTTCATCGATGATGCCGTCTTGGCCGTGTGTAGTGAATGGGTCGAGTGCCACGTCTGTGATCACACCGATTTGAGGTACGTGCTCTTTTAATGCACGTACTGCGCGCTGAACCAAACCTTCAGGATTGTAGGCTTCAGCCGCACATAAGCTTTTAGCGTCTTGGTTTACGACAGGGAAAAGCGCGATTGCTGGTACGCCTAGGTTCGCTAGGTATTGTGCTTCTTCTAGCATTAAATCAATCGACAAACGCTCTACACCCGGCATCGATTCAACACTTTCACGACGATCTTTACCCATTAAAACAAACATTGGGTAAATCAGATCGTTTACTGAAACTTGGTTTTCAGCCATCAGACGACGACTAAAATCGTGCTTACGCATACGACGCATACGGCGTGCAGGGAATGGACCTTGAATTGATACAGACACCACTTTCTCCTTGTCTGGAAGGTTAAGATGATCAAATCATCTGGTGGCAAAATCATATCACTCTTGATGTACCTTGCGAGCAGCAATATGGAAAAACGGCATGAAAAAAACCGAAAATGACCCAGCACTCACACTCAAGTATACTTCTCACTAATTCCATATACCGATAAACCATAGAGACCAACGATGATCGATACTCACGCTCATATTTACGCTAGCGAATTTGATAACGACCGCGACGAGGTGGTGAAGCGCGCTTTAGAACAAGGCATCGATAGAATTCTGCTGCCAAACATCGATCTTGAATCTATTGAGCCGATGCTAAAAACCGAAGCAACTTACCCTGAGGTTTGTCGTTCAATGATGGGGCTACACCCTTGTTACGTGGACGGCAATGTGGAACAAACACTGGAAATCATTCGTGGCTGGTTTGATAAGCACAACTTCATTGCAGTGGGCGAAATCGGTATCGATCTTTACTGGGATAAAACTTTCCGCGCAGAGCAAGAGATGGCGTTTGTCACTCAGTTAAACTGGGCTAAAGAGATGGATTTACCTGTCGTTATCCATACACGTGACTCTATTGAAGAAACGCTGACCTTACTTCGTCAAGAACAAGACGGTCGCTTACGTGGTGTATTCCACTGTTTTGGCGGTAGCGTAGAAGAAGCGCAAGCGATCAACGAGCTTGGGTTCCACTTAGGTCTGGGTGGCGTATCTACGTTTAAAAATGGTGGTATGGATAAGGTCATCCCGCATCTGGATATGGACTGGGTAATTCTAGAAACAGACTGCCCATACCTAGCGCCTGTACCACATCGTGGTAAACGTAACGAGCCGGCTTATACTTCGTTGGTGGCAGCACGCGTAGCGGAATTGCTTGAAGTGCCAATCGAGGAAGTGGATCGCATCACCACTAATAATGCAGAAAAGTTGTTTGCTCTATCATAAGGCCATCTTTAGATAATCATATTGAAGCGGCAAACCGTTGACCGCTTCAGACAACCGACCAAACCTAGTAGTTCTTCACATAATCATACAGTTGGGTCGTTCTCGATTTAATTACGCTCGCTTTGTAATGGAATCGCGATAACCTTGAGGAAGTACCAAAGTTTTCTTGTACCCAATTAACATCAATAAACTCAAATTCTGCATCGCGATATTTAATCCACTGACGTTGTGATTGCTTTAAGTTATCAAATTCTTTTGAAGGTATTTTTTCTCTAGCCAAACCATAGGCGTTGTTCAATTCTGAATCCAGAAAATCCATATAGTTAGAGTATTTTGCCAACACATCAACACCTGTTGAATCTATTGCATTCAACTGACTCTCGTATTGACTCACAACTTCCAAATACCGTTGGGTATAATCAACAGCATCAGGGTTATCGATTGCAAAGCTAGAACTGGAAAAAAAGACAAAACAATAAGTCAGGATATATGTCATAAATTTCTTACCAACCACGATAAACTCCTTCCGTAAAAATCGTCCATTCACAAGCCCGGCGATTTATTAGACCTTTATTTGTCTTACCCTGAGATTTATTCCATGCCTTCCAAGCTTTTTCCAAACTTGGATAACTTGTTTTTGCTTCTGGGTTATTGATTAGTTTCAATGCACTCGACTCTTTAAAGCCACCTACGCCAATATTAAATGCAAAAATCACCATTGCATCAAACTGACTTTGCGAAACACTAACCTTCAGACTATTTCTGACTGCATCTTGAAATGGCTTAACATCCTTTGTGAACAGTAAATCTGCTTCCTTGGCATCAATTCCATTTTTATACTTATCCCAGTTAACTTGAGAGATTAAGTGTCCGTAACCTATTGTTGCCCCTTTATTCCAGTGCGAGATAGATTGGCCATTTTGATCATCGTATGGAAGAAGCTTTAATTGCTCTATTTTTTTAAGCAAATTCGCCCCTTTGATACTCAGTGTATACGAGGATTTCTGTGCACTATTTACACTTGGAGTTACACTTAAAAGTAATTCTTTTAGTTTTCGGTGACTCCTGCCATTGACATCAATTCGCCCATCAGGACGACTCATTCCAACTACTTTCTTCTGAAAAAGCTTAATAGCTTCCACGGTCTTTGACTTTGAAGGAGTTCGGCCCAATTTACCATCTATAGCTAGAGCTTTTAGTGCTAGTTTGTTTGGAGCTAATAAATTCAAGCTCTGTTGAACAGTTTTAATATCACTCGGTAAATTATGCCCTTGAATGCCTACAGATTTCAGTAATTTCACTATGCTACCCTCCTTGATATTCAGGAGATGCTAAAACACTTAGTTAACTGAGTCTGTCGCAAAACGTAGATGCTATGACCGTTTACAACTACCGAAATCGTTTTTTCGACGGTCTTCTAAATAATAGAGCTTTCTATTGCGTAACATTGTCAGCACTAACACCTCATTTCTCCTTCTTCCAATACGAAAAAACCCTGCTAAAAGCAGGGCTCTATATTCGATTAATGAAAGGCGCAGGCCTATAACCTCTAGCTTACTCTTCCACTTCTTCTTGTTCGTTGTCTTTACGTGTGTAGAAACGCGCGAAGAACAAACCCACCTCAAACAGCAAACACATCGGAATTGCGAGTAGTGTTTGCGAGATCATATCCGGCGGCGTCAGTAACATACCGACAATAAACGCACATACGATGATGTATGGACGTTTCTCTTTCAGCTCTTGTGGTGTGGTGGCACCAGTCCAACATAGCAAGATAATCGCTACAGGCACTTCAAACGCAATACCAAACGCCATAAACAGCGCCAGTACAAAATCGAGGTAACTCGAGATGTCGGTTGCGAACTCTACCCCACCAAGTGAGATAGCGGTAAAGAAGCCAAACACCAGCGGGAAGACCACGAAGTAGGCAAACGCCACACCGCAGTAGAAAAGCAGTGAGCTTGAAAACAGCAGTGGCATGATCAATCGACGCTCATGCTTGTACAAACCTGGCGCAACAAATGCCCAAACTTGGTACAAGATAAACGGCACCGCAATAAACACCGAAGCAATTAGCGTTAGCTTCAAAGGTGTGAAAAACGGTGAAGCCACATCGGTTGCGATCATCGTTGCACCTTCAGGTAAACGTTCTACCAAAGGTGCTGAAACAAACTCGTAGATGTGGTTAGAGAAGTAAATTAGCCCAACAAACACCACCAATACTGCGGCAATAGCTTTTAGCAGTCGGTTGCGAAGTTCC
Source organism: Vibrio sp. WZ-1 (assembly GCF_052037695.1). Taxonomy (NCBI): domain Bacteria; kingdom Pseudomonadati; phylum Pseudomonadota; class Gammaproteobacteria; order Vibrionales; family Vibrionaceae; genus Vibrio; species Vibrio sp. WZ-1. Next base: position 158,500 of record NZ_JBQEQR010000066.1, read on the forward strand.
AATAAATGACTAATTAAAGGTTGTGTCTGCTCGACGGTAGACATGGCAAACCTCTTTTTTAAAACCTGATCAAAAAGGAGCTACCAATCACTAGTAGCTCCTCCTAATGAGACTATTCGGCTTTCTTATCTGCCGCTGTAACCTTAATCTCTTCCGCTTTCTCAACGGTTTCAGTCGCAGGTGCCTCTGGTTTAGGCTCCGCTTCTGATTTGGTTGGCTCCGCGTAAGGGCGGTTTACAGATTGCGCCGCTTTCTTCAACTCTTCGACTGAAGATTTCAGCTCAGGAGACAGATCATCCATCCCCATTTGCTCAGCTTTGCGCAAGTTTTCTTGCAGTTCTTGAACTTTCAGCTCGTGTGACAACTCGTCTTTGACGCTGTTTGCCATACTCTTCGCTGCTCCGACAAAACGAGAGACACTGCGGATGGCATGTGGCAAACGCTCGGGACCAAGAACAACCAGACCAACAACAGATATTAATACCAGTTCCCAAAAACCGATATCAAACACGTTTTACGCCTGCTCTTTGTCTTTTTTCGATTCAGGAGCTGCTTCTTTCTTTTGCTGCTCTTCTAGACTTTTTGGCTCGAAGTCTGCGTCTTTGTCGTCTTTCTTCGCAGGTTCATCTTCGCTCATCGCTTTTTTGAAGCCCTTAACGGCACCACCCAGATCGCCACCGATACCGCGTAGTTTCTTAGTTCCGAATAGCAATACAACAATTACAGCAATGATTAGAAGTTGCCAAACACTGATACCACCCATTCTTTTTACCTCGGGTCTTTAAACAAATTTATTTCAAGAGTTTAACGTCTATCGACGATAAGCTCGCCAACTAAGCAACCAAAATGTGACCCCTGCGATACCGCAGGCCATCGATAGCTGCTCATAAGCGTTATCCACCAATATTGCCGAGCATACGACTAAAGTGGCGCCAACACCAAATAAAAACTTTCCTGTCGCCTGCTGACGCTTACTCTGACGGTAACCTTGATAAAGCTGATCCATGCGTTGATTCATGGCTTTACCTTGCTTAAGGCTATCGTAAAGCAGCTCCGGCAGTTCCGGTAACTTCTCTGCCCAGAACGGCGCGCGGTCTTTGATCGCATTAACCAAAGCTTGCGGACCGACTTGATTCATCATCCATTCTTCAAGGAAGGGCTTTGCTGTTTCCCACAAATCAAGTTGCGGGTACAACTGGCGACCTAACCCTTCGACGTACAACAGCGTTTTCTGTAGCAATACAAGCTGCGGTTGCACTTCCATATTGAATCGACGTGCCGTGTTGAACAGGTTCAACAGTACATGACCGAAAGAGATTTCACACAGTGGTTTAGCAAAAATTGGCTCACACACAATGCGAATCGCAAATTCAAATTCATCGACATTGGTATCGGCAGGCACCCACCCTGAGTCAACGTGCAGTTCCGCTACGCGGCGGTAGTCACGATTGAAGAAAGCGAGGAAGTTTTCTGCCAGATAGCGTTTGTCTTCACTATTAAGTGTACCAACGATCCCACAATCCAGCCCAATCCACATCGGGTTCTCTGGATGTTCCGGCTTAACGAACACGTTGCCCGGGTGCATGTCGGCATGGAAAAAGCTGTCTCGGAACACCTGAGTGAAAAACACACTCACACCGCGTTCCGCGAGCAATTTCATATTAGTACCATTCGCTTCCAAGCCTTCAATATCAGAAACTTGGATGCCATATATTCGCTCAGAAACCATGACAGTTTCATTACTAAAGTCAGGAAAAACTTCTGGTACGTAAAGCTCTTCACTGCCTTCAAAGTTGCGACGCAGTTGAATCGCGTTCGCTGCTTCGCGACGCAAATCGAGTTCATCAAGTAAGGTTTTTTCGTACTCGCGAACCACTTCAACTGGTTTTAAACGACGTGCTTCAGGCATCGCTCCGGCGACTATACGCGCCATCCGGTGCATCAGTTTTAGATCTGAATCAATCACCGGACGAATATCTGGACGGATGACCTTTAATACCACTTCTTGGTTAGTGTCTTTTAAACGCGCCGTATGCACTTGGGCAATCGACGCAGACGCTAACGGTTTGATATCAAATTCCGTGAACCAGTTATCTAATGGACCACCCAGTGCCAGTTCCATTTGCTCCTTCGCCAACTGCCCATCAAATGGCGCAACTTGGTCTTGCAAAAGCGCAAGAGGATCGGCGATATGTGGAGGGAAAAGATCACGACGAGTCGACATCATCTGACCAAACTTAATCCAAACCGGACCAAGTTCTTGTAGAGCGAGACGAAGACGCTCACCTAATGGTTTCTCAGGGTGCTTGTTCTTAATCCAGAATAAGCTTCTGCGCATCAAAAGCGGCGCTTTGGTCAGTTGATGCTCTGGCAGCAACTCATCCAAGCCATATTCCAGCTGAACTTTGATGATGTGGTATAAGCGCTTTATTTCTGCTGGCGTCATGATTTCTCCAGCGCAGGCTTATCCAAATCGAATTTATTTAACAGTACGTTAAGTCGAGCTTCAACGCGAGAAGCTTGGCTGCGAACATCGTCCACCTGATCACAGAAGTGGGCGATTTCCAATGGTGCAGGGGCTAGTTTCCACTCTTCTGTTACTACTTGAGCAAGATGACGTTGGTGTTTTTCTGCTTGAGAAGCAAAGAAACCGCCGACGTTTTTGGTGCCTTGCACAAACGTATGAGCCACGACATCACCCGTCACGCGAGACAGCCACTCTTCGATATCGGGTTTGCAATCCACCATCAATTGAGAGAATTTCTGTGCTAATTGAATGTCACCTTCAAGCTCAAGTTTGTCTTGCTTGATAAGGCGAGTGATGTTGGCTTGATCGCGCAGCTCAGGCAGGACGCTTAGATTCAGCGACAGATAACAATCTGGCTGACCTTCGTAGTTGCCCAAAACATCGATTTGCTGGCTGAAGATGAACGTCAATGTCTTATTGATTTCTTTCAGATGAATTTGAATCACCTGACCTTTAAGACGTGACAAACGACGACCCAATTCAGGATCGTCTTTAATCAGCGTATTTAGTGTCGTTTCAATAACGGCAGTGATAAGAGGTTCAAATGGCATACCGCTTATCCTTAGAATTTGTAGCCGCGGTGCAGCGCCACAATACCACCCGTTAGGTTGTAGTATTTGGTGTTTTCGAAGCCTGCTTCTTTCATCATGCCTTCCAGCGTATCTTGGTCTGGGTGCATGCGGATAGATTCTGCTAGGTAACGGTAACTGTCTGCGTCATTTGCCACTAGCTCACCCATTTTCGGCAATAGGTGGAAAGAGTACGCGTCGTACACTTTTGATAGCGGATCTAGAATTGGTTTTGAGAACTCAAGCACCAACAGACGACCACCCGGCTTCAATACGCGGAACATCGAGCGCAGCGCTTTGTCTTTATCCGTTACGTTACGTAGGCAGAAGCTGATAGTAATTACGTCAAAGTAATCATCTGGAAAAGGCAGTTCTTCTGCGTTTGCTTGCACGTAATGCACGTTACCTACAATGCCGTTATCGCGTAGCTTGTCACGACCTACATTTAGCATTGAGTTGTTGATGTCCGCTAGGATCACGTGGCCTTGGTCGCCAACAATACGCGAGAATTTCGCCGTCAGGTCGCCAGTACCACCACCTAAGTCAAGAACGCGTTGTCCCGGACGAGCGCCGCTGCAATCAATAGTAAAACGCTTCCAAAGGCGGTGAACGCCACCTGACATCAAGTCATTCATGATGTCGTATTTCGCTGCCACTGAGTGGAAAACTTCGGCAACTTTGGTCACTTTTTCTTCTTTTGCCACTGTGGTAAAGCCAAAGTGGGTAGTGTCATTATCTAATGCTGTATTTGATTGCACACTTGTGTCCGTCATTCTGATTCCTCTTGGGCAGCACTTTCTCACTTCGGGGCGATAGCTGACAAATATGGTCGCCCACTGCACTGCGGGCGATTAGTTTACTTTATCCTCAGCCGGATGTCTTTCTACTAAAGGAGCATTTTCCGAAAATGACTCACTCTGCGCTAACTGGGCAAGATCAGGAGAAATAGGACGTTTTACCTCAACGCCAAGTTGCTTAAAGCTTTCTGCTTGGCGAATCACATTACCGCGCCCTGTCGCCAACTTATTCATCGCGCCTTGGTACGTTTGGTTGGCTTTGTCTAATGCGCCGCCAAGCCCTTCCATATCGTCTACAAACAAGCGCAGTTTGTCATACAGCTTCGCAGCGCGTTCAGCGATCAGTTGGGCGTTTTCGTTTTGGCGCTCGTTACGCCACAAGTTATCTATCGTACGTAGTGCCACCAGCAAAGTAGTAGGACTGACCAAAATAATGTTTTGTTCCATTGCGTCTTTGACTAGGCTCGGATCAGCTTGAATTGCGACTTGGAATGCAGGCTCGACCGGAATAAACATCAGTACGTAGTCTAAGCTCTGGATGCCTTTTAGCTGATGGTAATCTTTAAGGCTCAAGCCTTTGATGTGGGCGCGCAGTGCGGCTAAGTGATCGCTCAGCGCCTGCTCACGTTGAATGTCATTCTCTGCGTTGAAGTAGCGCTCGTACGCCACCAGTGCCATTTTCGAATCGACTACCACTTGCTTGTTTTGCGGTAAGTGAACAATCACATCCGGTTGATAGCGTTTGCCTGCTTCGTTTTGCAAGCTCACCTGAGTTTGGTACTCGTGCCCTTCACGTAAGCCAGATTCTGCCAATACACGAGCCAGAACCACTTCACCCCAGTTACCCTGCTGTTTGTTGTCACCTTTCAGCGCTTGAGTAAGATTGACCGCTTCTCGGGTCATGTGCTCGTTCAAGCGCTGTAGGTTTTTAAGTTCGTGTACTAAGGTATGACGCTCTTTGGCTTCTTGGCTAAAGCTGTCGTTGACTTGCTTTTTGAACCCTTCTAACTGCTCTTTTAGTGGAGACAATAAACCTTCCAAACTTTGGCGGTTTTGCATGTCGACTTTGGCGGTTTTCTCTTCGAATAGTTGATTCGCTAAGTGTTCAAATTGCTGCTTCAAACGCACTTCTGCTTGCTCAAGAATCTGAAGCTTTTCTGCGTTGGCTTGGTTGATTTGCTCGTGGCGCGCTTGCTGCTCACCAAGTTGGGTTTCAAGACGTGATTTGTGCTCTCGCATCTGCCCTAGCTCATCAAAATACTGCTGGCGCTCTTGTTTTACTGCTTCGAAATAACGCAACTTTTCCATCGCCGCCATCAATTTACCATGGGTTTGGCGCACCTCGAATGCTGCTTTATCGCGTTCATCATCGAGTTCATCTAGTTCTTGCTGCGCCTCAGCAAGGCTTTGCTTCACTTGCTCAAGTTGTTGTTGATGAAGTTGTTTTTCAGAAAAGAGCTGCTGTTCAAGTAGCTGGGTTTGCGTGGCAAAACGTTGTTTGACCCACCAACCCACTGCAATGCCGCTAATAGTCGCGGTAAAAAGAGAAGACAAAATGAGAGATTGATGCTCAAGAATCCATTGCATAATAGCGAGTTAGCCTGTGTTTTTTATCTTTAACAATGGTATTTACATACTGGATAAATGTCCAGTTTGTTGGATGAAAAATCCTCGCATACACTAGGTGCTCCGTACAACATACTCACACCAGCTCAAACCAACAACAATGAGCGGTACTTCATCACACAGAGGCATCATGAACGAGCGTCGCGCCCTAGGATTTGGGCTATCAGCGGTATTACTTTGGTCAACAGTAGCGACCGCATTTAAATTGACTTTAGCGGAATTCACACCAATTCAGATGCTGACCATGGCGAGTATTGTCTCAGCCATCGCACTCATCATGGTGTGTGGTGTGCAGGGTAAGCTCAATCAGCTCAGCTCGACGTTTCTTTCTAATCCTTGGTACTACTTACTGCTCGGTTTAATTAACCCACTGGCCTACTACCTGATTTTGTTCAAGGCCTATGATTTGCTACCCGCCTCCCAAGCACAGGCGATCAACTACAGTTGGGCGATCACCTTGACTTTAATGGCGGCGGTTTTCTTAGGCCAAAAAATCCGAAGTAAAGACTGGATCGCATGCTGCTTTAGTTATTTGGGAGTCATCGTGATTGCCACCAAAGGCAATGTGTTAGGGATGGATTTTGAAAGTCCGCTTGGTGTCGGGCTAGCTCTGCTCTCGACTCTGCTTTGGGCAAGTTACTGGATTCTCAATACCAAAAACAAAGCCGATCCTGTAATTGGCGTACTCCTTGGCTTTTTGGTTGCCATCCCATTTGCGATTGGCTTGAGTATCTACGAAGGTGCAGACTGGGGCCAAATCACCGCGAAAGGCTGGGCGGCAGTGACCTACGTGGGTCTGTTTGAGATGGGGGTCACCTTCGTACTTTGGTTATCAGCACTGAAGCTAACCGAAAACACAGCTCGCATTAGCAATCTGATTTTTGCCTCACCGTTCATCTCTTTAATGCTACTTGCCACCATCATTGGCGAAGAGATTCATCCATCCACTTTGATAGGCTTGGTGCTGATCATCAGCGGCTTGGTGATCCAACAAGTAAAATTTGGCAAAAAGCAGCTTTCAGAGCCCCAGCAATAAATAAAGCGAAACTTTACAAAACCAAATGCAATTTCGTTAAAAAGAGAGATAGCTAACAAATTACTCATCTTATCTCTCATTCTTGACTTGGATTTATGGGGGCTTTGGATACGATATAACCAAAGCCCCAAATTAACTACTCATATTGGTGCACGTGGTAGCGCGCCAAACAGGGGCATGTCAGGATAATTAATTTAATATGTTTCGCTTTGCAATTTCACCAGACCAACTTAATACTTGGCAAGCAGCCCTTGAGCAGTGCTGCCAAGCTTATCAAGCCCAAGGTCAGTTATTTACTTTTAGCTACACTCGCCAATGGCAGTTAAGTGAAGTTAAAACCACCACTGGGCACAGTCGCGATATTGCTGTCCAGCTCGCTTCTGCAACAAGCGATTTCCAAGCCCCAAGTTTAACTGTAGAAAGTATCAGCTTTGCCAATCAAGTATTAAGCTACTGCCCTATCTGGTTGCCCGATGAAACGCTATTTGCAGCGATTGCTCTTGTTCATGATAACCATAACGGCGCTGAGTTAGAGGGCTGGCTATCTTCACTCGCAGGGCGCATTAGCTTTGATGCGGGCACTTGCTTTCATCGCGAGCAATCAAGACACCTGCACCAAGACACGTCGCTGCTACCAAGCTTGCAAGAGTTTGTTGATTGTCTTGATGATCATACATGGATAAAGAGCATTGATGGCCGCTACTCTTTGACCAATCGCAGTGTGGAACAAGCATGGAACATGACCAGCAATGACATTGTCGGGAAAAACGACTTTGAGTTATTTAGCCAAGCTCGCGCGGAAAAGTTCATCGATACCGACCAGTTGGTGATCGCGACAGGCAGCCAAAACACTGTTGAAGAGTGCTCTTTGATTGATGACAACAATAACCCGACTTGGCTAGAAACCATCAAATCACCCGTCCGCAACCATGCTGGTGAGCTGATTGGTATTTTGGGTATGACACGCAACGTTACCCGCAGGAAGATGATAGAAACGCAACTTTCTCTCGCTTCAAAGATATTCAATAACTCTCAAGAAGGGATGGTGATCACCGATCGTCGCGCCAATATCTTAGACGTTAACAGCGCATTTACTCATATCACGGGTTACTCAGCCGCAGAGGTGATAGGTAAAAACCCTAATATTCTTCGTTCTGGACATCATGATGACCGCTTTTATCAAGAGCTGTGGCATCAGCTAGAAACAAAAGGGCAATGGAAAGGCGAATTTATCAATCGCAAAAAGGATGGGTGTATCTATCCGCAGTTAGCGACCATCAGTGCAGTAAAAGATGATAAGAATCATCTGATTAATTATATCTGCGTATTTGAAGATATTACCGTTCGCAAAGCGCATGAAGAGAAGCTTCAACGCATGGCATTTTATGATCCGCTCACTAATCTGCCAAATCGTACACACCTAATCACTCTGCTAGAACAACACATTGAAAGCGGACAAAAAAACCAACAGTCTTTTGCTACGCTATTCCTTGATATTGACCACTTCAAGCATATCAATGACAGCTTAGGTCATTTTTGTGGCGACCAATTGCTAACAAAACTTGCGGAAAGACTGCAACATGTCCTTGATCTATCGGCTCATGTAGCTCGAATTGGTGGTGATGAATTCGTGATCATTTTGCCAGAGATCGATGACAATGAGCACCTAATCACGACGATTAAAGACATTCTCACTGTCTTCAAAAAGCCTTTTTCATTGGCAAACCACGAATCACTGAGAGTATCAACCAGCATCGGTATTGCGCTCTACCCTGAAGATGGTCGAGACAGTGAAACCTTACTTAAAAATGCCGATACGGCGATGTACCTTGCTAAGAAGAATGGACGAAATGGTTATGCTTTCTACTCTCCAGAGCTAACCGATAAATCGGTATCTCACGTCCGCCTGCAATCTGCTTTGCACGAAGCCATTGAGAAAGACGAACTGTATCTCGTGTATCAGCCACAATATCAACTCAGTAATAAAAGCCTAATCGGCGTAGAAGCCCTACTACGTTGGAAACATCCAGAACTTGGCCAAGTTTCTCCAGCGGATTTCATCCCAATCGCTGAAAAAACAGGTTTGATTCAAGTGATTGGTCCTTGGGTCATGGAGCAAGCATGCAAACAAGGCCGATACTGGTTAGATAAAGGCATCGCCTTCGGAAAAATGGCGATCAACGTTTCAGCACTTCAATTGCAAAAAAACGGCTTTATTGAGCGATTGAAAGACATTCTCGAACGCACTCAATTTCCCGCAAACTTGTTGGATCTAGAAATTACCGAGAGCTTTTTGTTGAACGACCCGCGACATGCCATTGAGTCGTTAAACCAACTAAGAGAGCTCGGCGTTGAGATTTCACTGGATGACTTTGGTACTGGCTACTCTTCATTGTCATACCTAAAAGGCTTACCTATTACTAAGCTCAAAGTAGACCGTTCATTCGTCTCTGATGTGCCAAGTAATGAAGATAGTAAAGCCATTGTTGATGCCATCATCGCAATGAGCAATAGCTTGTCATTGAAGGTAGTCGCAGAAGGTATTGAAACAGACGAACAAGCAAAATATTTAAAAGAGAAAGGATGTTTGTACGGGCAGGGCTACCGATTTAGCGCTCCAGTACTGCCAGAAAGGCTGTTTCATTAATAAAAAGACCGAGCACTAGCTCGGTCTTTTTATTCGATCTAATTACACCCACTGACCCGCGACAAAGCCGCTCGACCAACACCACTGGAAATTATAACCACCTAACCAGCCAGTTACGTCCATCACTTCACCGATGAAGTACAAACCTTTGATGTTCTTACATTCCATGGTTTTTGAAGACAGGTGATCAGTATCTACGCCACCTAAAGTAACTTCCGCGGTGCGGTAGCCTTCTGTGCCGTTTGGTGCCACAGCCCAGTTCTCTAGACGTTCAACGATGTTTGCCATCTCTTTCGGGTTGAACTGTTTAAGTGGTTTATCTGCTAATTCTTTACGCTCGATCAGCACTTCAACTAAACGTTTTGGCAGCACTTTCGCCAGTGTATTCTTTAGGGATTGGTTCGGATGCTTCTCACGGCTGCGTTCTAGCAACTCTGCGATGTCGTCGTTTGGCACGAGGTTAATTGTCACCTTCTGACCCGCTTTCCAGAACGAAGAAATCTGCAGAACCGATGGACCAGATAAGCCGCGGTGAGTAAACAGCAGCGCTTCTTTGAACATGGTGCCGTCTTGCGCGGTGATTTCTGCTGGAATCGCAATGCCCGATAGCTCAGCGAAATCTTCTTTGTCTTCTTTATGCAGCGTAAACGGCACTAGACCTGCCGTAGTGGTAATCACTGGAAGCTCGAACTGCTCAGCAATCTTGTAGCCAAATGGCGTCGCGCCAAGCTTAGGCATCGACAGACCGCCGGTGGCAACCACCAAAGATTCACATTCGATATTTTCAGTACCCGCATGCAGACGGAAGCCCGCGTCAGTTTTCTCAATCGAATGTACGTCACATTGGTAGCGTTGTTGGATGTTTGGCATGTCGCATTCTGCTAGTAGCATCTTAACGATGTCTTTTGCAGTAAACGCATCAACACAGAATAGCTGTCCGTGATCGCGCTCTTCAAACTCGATGCCATGCTTACTGACCATCGAAATAAAGTCCCAGTTGGTGTACTGCGACAGCGCCGATTTCACGAAATGCGGGTTTTGGCATAAGTAGTTGTTTGCGGAAACATCGTAGTTAGTGAAATTACAACGACCACCACCTGAGATAAGGATTTTACGTCCTGGCTTTTTCGCATGATCCAGCACGAGCACACTGCGTCCGCGCTTACCTGCTTCCGCAGCACACATCAAACCTGCCGCGCCAGCGCCAATTACAACAACATCAAATTTCTTACTCATCGGTAACGCTCAATTACTTATTTAGATTGGTAAATCCAAAAATAAAAAAGGATGTGCGTAATGCACATCCTTGCTTTCTGCGGGCGCTATTCTAACGACAAAAGTCGAGCGGGAAAAGCGCTTAAATTCCAAGCACTGCTTGCTGGCTTATAGAATGAAGGCAGCCAGTAGGGTTACACCGAGTAAAGCGGTCGATAAAATGAAGAGTCCACGTACCCTCTCACACTTACCCGTAAAAATCTCATCGTGATGATGGTGATACTCTTTACTCTTAATGTAATGGTAGAGCCTCACTTGTTTGGTGACGTTGCCATGAGTAGTAAAAAACCCATTACCATCCACTTGCTGATACAGCAAAGGATGTGCTTCACGCATGATGTAAATAAGAGAACGAAGAGCGGTTAAGTAACGAACCATATTCAGTCCCGTTACAACCATTAGCGCAAATAAGATTGTGTCTCCACTGATCATCTTTTCCTCCCTACATCTTCAATGATGCTCAAGAGAAAAAGACGACCAATGCTTCGTCCTTTACCCGCTACTTATCGCGTTGAGAACGCGTTATGCAGCTGGAGCATCCATGATTGAAGATGAACCTTCTTTTGCCATTTGTGCTAGATCTTTATCGATGAAGAACAATGCTTTACCATCTTCACCAACCAATTCGATCTTGTCTAAAATCCCTTTAAATAACTTCTCTTCTTCGTGCTGTTCAGCCACGTACCACTGTAGGAAGTTAAACGTTGAGTAGTCTTGGCTTGTAAATGCAACATGCGCTAGTTTGTTGATTTTTTCCGTGATCATTTGCTCATGTTCATAGGTTTCACGGAAAACATCACCTAGGCTCGCAAAATCATGCTTTGGTGCTTCAATTGCACCCAGGATTGGCATTGAGCCAGTTTCACTCACATAAGTGAAAAGACGTTGCATGTGCTCCATTTCTTCTACGGCGTGAGCGCGTAAAAATTCAGCCGCACCTTCAAAACCTTTGTCTTCACACCAAGCACTCATTTGTAAGTATAGATTGGATGAGAAAAATTCTAGGTTAATTTGCTCATTCAATTGTTCAACCATAGTTTGAGACAGCATGTTAACTCCTATTTATGTGCATGCAATATACCCAAGTAACCTCAAAAGAGATGGTTCAAGGACAACAAAGTCACTTGGGTATAACGCCACTATAACATGATTCCTTTGCCATGAGATTCTACCTACTAGATTGATATGAGATCACTTCAGCAAAATTATCTTAGACTTAGTGCTAATCTGACAGTATGACCTTATCAAGGAGATGGCAATATGAGTTACAAACACATACTTGTGGCAGTTGACCTATCAGACGACAGTAAAGTGTTGATTAAGAAAGCCGTATCACTGGCTAAACCTCTGGATGCGAAAGTCTCTTTCATTCATATCGATGTGAATTACGCCGAACTTTACACCGGGCTTATCGATATCAATATGGCGGAGGCGCAACACCAAGCAATGGAAGCGTCGCGCACACAATTGGCCAACTTTGAGGAATATGCGGGATACCCAATCACGCATACTTTGGTTGGTAGCGGTGATTTAAGTAACGAACTGTGCGATACCATTCAAGACTACAGTATCGATTTGGTCGTTTGTGGTCATCACCAAGACTTCTGGAGCAAGATTCTCTCATCGACTCGTCAGCTCATTAACTGCTCACCAGTCGACATGCTGGTCGTACCGCTAAAAGACTAATTTGCATTGGCGTGACCTTAAAACTTGGTTAGACTGCGGGCACATTTGTTGTTGATAAAGATTCTCATCCATGGCTTATCTATCCGCAGTTACCCTACTTTGGGCATTCTCATTTAGCCTGATCGGCGTTTACCTAGCCGGTCAGGTCGATTCTTGGTTCTCCGTTTTCATGCGCGTTGCGTTGGCGAGCCTCGTCTTCATTCCTTTCTTAAAATTCCGTGGCGTAAGCAAGTCTCTGATTGCAAAACTGATGATCGTCGGCGGCTTCCAGCTCGGTTTGATGTATTGCTTCTACTACCAATCTTTCCTACTCCTTTCTGTACCAGAAGTACTACTGTTCACCGTATTTACGCCTATTTATGTCACCTTGATTTATGACTTCTTGAAAGGTCGTTTCTCGCCTTGGTATTTGGTTACCGCTGCAATTGCGGTGCTAGGCGCGGCGTGGATTAAGTTTGCAGGCATCAATGAAAACTTCTTGATGGGCTTTTTGGTCGTACAAGGGGCAAACCTGTGTTTTGCCATCGGTCAGGTCGGCTACAAGTACATTATGGAAACCGAACCGGTGGATCTGCCGCAGCATACGGTGTTTGGTTATTTCTACTTAGGTGCATTGTGCGTGGCGACCGTTGCTTTTGCTCTAATGGGTAACTTAGACAAGATGCCAACCACAGCAACACAATGGGGTATTTTGACGTACCTCGGCTTGATCGCATCAGGCTTTGGTTACTTTGCGTGGAACAAAGGCGCGACTATGGTCAATGCTGGCGCACTTGCGGTGATGAACAACGCGCTTGTCCCTGCTGGATTGATTGTGAATATCGTGATTTGGAACCGCGATGTTGATGTGACGCGACTTGCTATTGGCGGCGCGATCATCATGCTGTCGCTGTGGATCAATGAGACTTGGGTGAAAAAGCGCGTAGAGATGAGTTACGCCAACAAGTAATACATCGATCCCAACAAACATTCCAACCATAAAAAAACGCTCTCCAACTGGAGAGCGTTTTTTGTTGATTTGATTAATGCACTTTGGCTTGCGAGCTTGTGTTCATCAACGCATTAGGTGGCGTTGGTAGCTGCACCTCTAGCTTGGCATTACGTGCTTCGAGCTTGCGTTGGCGTTTCAGCAGTTTTTGCTGCTTTTTGGCTAACTTAAGCAACTTCTTCTGCTGCTTGTAGTGTTTCTTAACCGCTTTCTTCGCCTTCTTCAGCGCTTTCTTATCTGATAAATCAAACATCGCTGGTGTCTCTAGCTGGGTGGCTGAGGTTACGGCTGCCACTTTCGCTGCCAGTTTTTTCTCTTTCACTCGTTCCACCACGCGCTTCACGATCGCCGCTTTCTCTGCGCTTTGCTCAGGCACCATGATGATTGGCGTATCTTGTGTAAGAGATGGGGTTGGTAACGCCTCTGCCAACAAACCACAACTTTGTTGCTCGGACAGCAGTTTATCTTGGCATTTTTGAGGAGGAATCGCGGCAGGTTTACATAAGGTATCTTTGGATGCAGAAGAACGAGCACAAGAGCGGCATATAAACTTAGGCGCTACCACCAAGCGGTGGATGTCACCCAAACTCTCAGCAATCTGTTTGCGGCTCATCTTACATAATCGTTTCGCCATGCTACTACTCCAGCTTCCCAATTCTCGACTGTCTTACTCTACGACATCACACAAGTGTAATAATAATAATTCTTAGTTAGATATACAGTCAGTATGCCGAATTAGCAAGAGAAAAGTATCAATAAGCGGAGCAAACGCCAGATACAAACACAGCGCCTAATGAGGCGCTGTGAGAAGAAGTATTTTGTCGTCAGGTGTTTAGGGTCTGTTGACCTTTTGCGGTTAAATTTTGTTCGGATGGGGACGCCTAGTCAAAAGCGTTTTAATCGCGGCGAGAGGTTTGTAGCCTAGTTATTCTAAGCAAAATCCTCTCAACAAAGAGTAAAACGCTTTTAGCCGAACCCTTTGGGCAGCGTTTGTGGCTCCTTTCTACTGCGTTATCGGCTTATCAGGT